>DDTA01000232.1:5869-6181 GCA_002344285.1 Myxococcales bacterium UBA2376 | reverse complement strand
CGCGGCGCGAAGCTCGTCGTCGTCGATCCGCGGAGGACGCCGCTGGCGCGGCGCGCTCATCTGCACCTCGCGGTGCGGCCGGGCACCGACCTGCCGGTCGCGCTCGCCGTCATCCGCGAGCTCTTCGCGAGCGGGCGCGCCGACGAGCGCTTCCTCGCCGAGCACACGCGCGGCGCCGACGAGCTGCGGCGGCGCGCCGAGCCGTGGACGATCGGCCGGGCGGCGGCCGAGGCCGGCATCAGCGACCTCGACCTCGGGCACTTCGTCGATCTGTACGCCGAGTCGCGACCGGCGGTGATCCGCGCCGGCTGG
>DDTA01000232.1:5676-5809 GCA_002344285.1 Myxococcales bacterium UBA2376 | reverse complement strand
CGGCGATCGCGGCGGCCGAGGCGCCGACGCGCGCGGTGAACATGGTCGAGCTCGGGCGCGCGCTGACCGAGCCCGGCGAGGGCGCGCCGAAGATCGAGGTGCTGTTCGTCTACAACTGCAACCCGACCCAGAC
>DDTA01000232.1:2794-5653 GCA_002344285.1 Myxococcales bacterium UBA2376 | reverse complement strand
GCGCGCGAGGATCTGTTCACCGTCGTGCACGAACAGGTGTTCACCGACACCTGTCGCTGGGCCGACGTGATCCTGCCGGCGACGGCGTTCCTCGAGCACCGCGAGATCCGCCGCGGCTACGGCGCCATGCGCCTCTACGACTCGCCGGCGGTGGCGACGCCGCCGGGCGAGGCGCGCAGCAACAACCAGCTCTTCGGCGCGCTGCTCGAGAAGCTCGGCCTGTGGCGCGACGGCGATCCGATGACCGACGACGAGCTGGCGCGGGCGATCTTCGACGGCTCGCCCGCCGGGGCCGGCCTGCGCGATCAGCTCGCCGCGAAGGGCGTCGCGGCGCCGCCGCTCGATCGGCCGCGGCTGTTCGTCGAGATCCATCCCGCGACGCCGGACGGCAAGGTCGACCTGGTGCCGGCGGCGCTCGACGCCGAGGCGCGCCACGGCCTCTACCACTACGAGGCCGATCCGGGCAGCGAGCGGCACCCGCTCGCGCTCATCTCGCCGGCGATCGCGCAGCAGATCAGCTCGACGTTCGGTCAGCTGCGCAAGGGCGAGGCCGCGGCCGAGCTCGCCCCCGAGGACGCGGCGGCGCGCGCGATCACCGACGGCGACGCCATCCGCATCTGGAACGACCTCGGCGAGGTCACGTGCCGCGCCAAGGTGAGCGCGCAGGTGCGCGCCGGCGTCGTCGTCCTCGCCAAGGGGCTCTGGCGCTTCCACACCCGCAACGGGCAGGCGTCGAACGCGCTCATCCCGCCGACGCTCACCGACTTCGCCGGCGGCGCCTGCTACAACGACGCGCGCGTGCAGGTCGAGCGCGCGCCGTGACCGCCGCCGGTGCGCTCCCGATCACGCTCCGGGTCACGCACCGCGGCTGGTTCGAGCTGCGAGCCCCGTGGCCGGGATAGGCTGCCGCCCATGAGGCGCAGTGGACTTCTCCTCGTCGTGGTGTCCGCGCTCGCGGGTTGTGGTGGCGACGACGCCGGCGGCGATCCGGACGCACGCCCGGCCGATCCGGCGCCCGATCTCGACGACCGCGCCGCGTGGGTGCGCGTGTCGCTCGCGACGTACGAGGGCGGCGGCAGCACGTACATCACCGGCAACCTCATCTCCGACCCGCCGCTGTGGCCATACGACGTCGAGGCGATCGACGGCGCGTGCCGCTTCGCGACGCGGCAGACCGACGACTGCGTGCCGTTCTGCGAGTGGAACCAGGCCTGCGTCGGCGGCGCGTGTGTGTCGCCGCCGCTCGTCCGCGACGCGGGGACGCTCTCGATCGACGGCGGCGGTAGCGGCGGCTCGATCGCCGTGCCCTTCGAGGACGGCTTCTACCAGCGCTTCGACCAGACGCTGCGCTTCCCGCCGGGGGCGACGCTGACCGTGTCCGCGCCCGGCGCCGACTTCGCGGCCTTCTCGTTCGCCGCGGTCGCGCCGGCGCCGCTCACGCTCGTCGGCATCGACGAGCTGCGGCTGCGGACGGGCACCCCGATGACGATCCGGTGGCAGCCGGCGGATCCCGGCTCGCGTGTGCGCGTGACCATGGGCGCCGATCTCGGGCACGCGTTCTTCCGCTCGGTCGTCGTCGAGTGCGACGCGCCCGACGAGCACGGCGCCATCACCGTGCCGCAGCACATGGTCGATCGCCTCGCCGATCCGCAGCACTGGGGCTGCGGCGACTGCTTCTCCCAGGAGGTGCGTCGCTACCGCCGCGCGCGCACGACCGCGGGTTCCGTGCCGCTCGACTTGTGGCTGAACCAGATCGCGAGCTTCTATCTCTATCCCGAACGATGACCATGCCACGCCGCCGTCACCCGCGTCTCCTCCCGATCGCGGTCCTCCTCTCGGCCGCATGTTCGAGCTCGAGCACGAGCCCGGGTGAGAAAGCGGACCAGCCGCCGGCGGTCCAGGCCGGCCTCGAGCTCACGCTGCCGCGAGCGCAGCCGAAGGTGGGCGAGCAGGAGCTGAAGGTCACCGAGATGCGGATGCAGATGCGCTTCGACGTCCAGGGGCGGAAGGTGGAGACCAGCGTCGACAAGCGGACGGAGGAGCTCCTGAAGGTGGTCGCCGTCGACGGCTTCGCGGTGTCCGAGGCCGAGGTCACGTACAAGAGCATCCGCGAGACGAGCGAGATGGCCGGCAAGCAGGAGACCAAGGACGATCCTCGCGCCGGCAAGTCGTACCGGTTGACGCGGCAGAACGGCGTCCTGGTCGCGCGCCCGATCGGCGGTCAGGCGACGGACGAGGAGCTCGAGGAGGTCGTCGACGACAACGACGAGATCGGCGTGCCGTCGGAGATCGACGCCATCGTGGCGAGCAAGACCTGGCGGTCCGGTCAGCCGATCGCGTTCACCGCCGCCGAGATCGCGCGGGTCAACGCGAGCAAGCCGACGCGTCCCGGCGACGACAAGGAGACGATCACGGCGATGGAGCTCACGCTCCTGGCGTCGAAGGACGGCGTCGCCGTGTTCGCCCTGACCATGGGGTTTCGCGTGGACAGCGATCGCGGCCACTTCACGGTCACGCTGAAGGGACAGGCGCGCATCGACGTCGCGACCGGGCGCATCCTCGAGCTGGGCGGCAAGGGCCAGCTCGGCGGCAAGGTCCAGGGGATGCCGCTCGATGGCTCGATGACGATGAAGGGCGCGAGCCGCTGGGTCACCGCGCCCTGAGGCAGTGCGTGGGGTCAGGCGTGGGCCGACGCGCGCACGGTCCACTGTTCGGCGCCGGCCGAGACCAGCGCGCCGTGGCGCCCGAGCTGGTCGCGCAGCTGCGCGGTGAACTCGTCGAAGCGGTCGACGCTGAGTCGGTGCTTGGCGCCGTCGTTCATCGTGATCTCGAGGATGTTCTTGTTGAAGCCGTGCTTGC
>DDTA01000232.1:2581-2772 GCA_002344285.1 Myxococcales bacterium UBA2376 | reverse complement strand
CGAGCTCTTCTGGTAGCAGGCGATGCGGGTCGCCGTGAGCTCGAAGCGCGCGAAGTGCATGCGCAGCTTGCTCTTGAAGATGCCGCCGTTCGAGGTGGCGAGGACGGGTTCGGTGGTCGTGGTCAGGGCGGTGGTCATGGCTTCTCCTTGGGCGCATGGCGCGGCCGGGCCGCGTGCGCGGTGAACGTGGC
>DDTA01000232.1:0-2530 GCA_002344285.1 Myxococcales bacterium UBA2376 | reverse complement strand
CCGATCGGGATCTCGGGGAGCTGGAAGCGACCGGCGTCGTCGGTCGTCGCCGTGCGCGCGAACGTGGAGCTGTCGCACGGCGACGTCGTGAAGCTGATGAGCGGCAGGTCGCAGAGCTCGACGGTGGCGCGCGGCACCGGCTTGCCGCCGCGCGTGACCTTGCCGGTGACGGTGCCGGTCGCGGCCGGTCGCAGCGCGGGGAGCGCCGGGCCGTCGTCGACGACCGCGATCGCGGTGATGGTGCCGTCGACGCCCGCGACCGTGCCCGGCAGCCACTGCTGGAGCAGCTCGCCGCGTGCGTCGAGGATCACCAGGCCGTTGTCGGTGGTGATCCAGATGCGACCGCTCGCGTCCACGGCGCGGACGTCGGCGCGCGTCGCCCTGGCCGCGTCGGAGATGTCGCTCTTCCACGTCGGCTCGCCGGGCGCCGTGATGGCCAGGGCGCCGACGCCGCCGGTGCCGACGACATGCCCGGCGGGACCGGCGGCGAGGTCGTCGAGCTGACGGGCGAGCGAGCCGAGCTGCGTGTCGCTCCAGCGGCCGTCGCGGTGGACGAACGTGCCGTAGAGGCACGAGACGTAGACCGCGCCGTCGGCGCCGACCTCGACCGCGTCGAAGAACGGCTGGGTGCTGCCGGTGAACGCCGGGTCGAGCAGCGACCAGCGATCGCCGTCGAGGCGCCACAGCGCGTTCGACGCGGTCACCCAGACGCGGCCGTCGAGATCGACGGCGACGTCGCCGAGCAGCGCGCGGTCGAAGGTCTCGGCAGGCTCGTGCGTCCAGCTGCCTTCCCAGCGGTGGATGGCGCGACGGTCGCTCGCCCACAGGACGCCGTCGGGACCGAGCGCGAGCGCGTGGTATCCGCCGGTGACGCCATCGTCGAGTCGGTTCTTGCGCGTGCCCTCGATGCGCCACGTGCCGCCGATCGCCGAGGCGTAGACGACACCCCTGGCGTCGACGACGATCGACTGGAACGGGTACGGATGGTCGACGAGGAGCTCGAGCTTACCGTCGGCGAGCCGGTAGAGGCCGACGTCGTCGACGCCGATGTACGCCGGCCCCGGGACGTGGCGCACGGGCAGGACCGGCGCGGTGGGCGTCGGCGTCGGCGGTGCCGGCGCGGCCTCGGCGGGCGACGGCGCGACGTCGGCGCGCGGCGCGTGGACCTGCGGCGCGTGCGGCTTGCCGTCGTCGTCGCACGCGGCCGCGGCGCCGGCGAGGAGCGGCGCGAGCGCGAGCAGGCGGTGGAGGGGGCGACGCATCGTCGTGGACGCCATTCCAAGATACGTGCCGGCGGGCGGGATGGGTGGTTTCCGTGACTTGTCGCGCGTCGCGCCGGCGGCGTCAGGTGTGTCCGCCAGATCTGTCCGCCATGGAGAGCGCCGATTCGCGCTACGTTCGGGCGGTGTCGATCCGGCCCGATGCCGTCCAGATCGGTCCGTACCGGATCGTGCGGCAGCTCGGCGCGGGCGGCTGGTCGACGGTGTTCGAGGTGGAGTCGACGGATGGTTACCGGCTCGCGCTCAAGCGGCTGAGCGCCGAGCTCACGCCGGCGACCGAGGCGCGCTTCCGCCGCGAGGTCGAGAGCCTGCGCCGGATCCAGCACCCGGGCGTCCTGCACCTGGTCGACGCGGGGCTCGACGACGGCGCGCCCTACCTCGTGACGCCACTCGTGACGGGCACCAGCCTGCGGCAGCTGCTCGCGCACGGACCGATCGGGGTCGAGGCGACGCTGGCGATCGTCGTCGCGGCTGCCGACGCGGTCGCGGCGATCCACGCCGGCGGCCTCGTGCACCGCGACCTCAAGCCCGAGCACCTGATCGTGACGCCGGAGGGCAACGTCGTCGTCATCGATCTCGGGCTGGCGATCGGGCCCGAGCACAGCCGGCACACCGCCGAGGACGCGCTCACGGGCTCGGTACCGTACATGTCGCCCGAGCAGATCGACGACCGCGCGCCGTCGCCGGCGAGCGACGTGTGGGCGCTCGGCGTCGTGCTGTACGAGGCCATCGCGGGTCGACGCCCGTTCGAGCGGGCGCGCCAGAGCGAGGAGGTCGCGGCGATCCTCGCCGGACGACACGCGGCGCTCGACGAGCTGACGATGACGTGCCCGCCGGCCCTGGGAGGTCTCGTCGCGAGCTGCCTCGCGCCCGCGCCCGCGCAGCGCCCGGCCGACGGCGCCGCGCTCGCCTCGGCGCTGACCGCGCAGATCGACTGGACGTCGCTTGATCGGCTGGTCGAGGACCGCACGGCGCTCGTCCGGGATCCGGACGCCTACGCGACCCGCACGCGCGCGCGCCGCGTCGAGCTCGCGGTGCAGGCCGCCGAGCGGGCCCTCGCCTCCGGCGATCGTTTCGCCGCGACGCGCGAGGTCGAGCGCGGTCTCGCCTATGCGCCCGGGTCTCCTCCCCTGCGCGCGCTGATCGAGAAGTTGATGAGCGGCCCGCTGCGCGTGGCTCAGACGGTCCGCGGGCACGCGGCTCCCCGCCCAGCTTCGCCCGCGTCCGCACCCGTGCCCGTGCCCGTGCCC
>DDTA01000086.1 GCA_002344285.1 Myxococcales bacterium UBA2376 | reverse complement strand
GGCGCGCAGCTCCAGCGGCTGCGCCTGCGCCGCGCCCGTGGCGAGCCCGACGACGAGCGTGACGAGCGCCGAGCGACTCACTTCATGGCGGCGCGCGCGTGCGCGAGCGCGAGCACGGCGCGCGCGGTCGCGATCGAGGGATTGTTCTCCCAGAACGTCTCGTCGGTGTTGGCCCACGAGCCGTCCGGCTTCTGCATGCCGGCGAGCTTGGCCGCCAGCTCGGCCGGCCAGTCGTGCGCCTGACCGTCGCTGTCGACGATCGTGCGCTCGCCGACGAGGCCGAGGGCGCGGGCCATCATGTGATAGTGGTAGAAGAGCCCCTTGGCGCCCATGCCCGGGTTCTCGTCGACGGAGTAGTTGGCGCGGATGTAGTCGAGCGCCGCGACGACGCGCGGATCCTTGGCGTCGGCCCTGGTGTAGAGGAAGCTGGCGATGCCGGCGTAGGTCATGCTGCCCGACGACGCGGTCGCGCCCGCCTTGGAGGCGCCGGGCTTGTAGACGAAGCCGCCGTCGTTGCCGGCCCACGCCTGATCGTTCGACTCGGTGCGGTTCTGGCAGCGCTCGACGAACTTCTGGGCGCGGGCCAGCACCTCGGCGTGGTTGCTCAGCTCCGCGTCCTTGATGGCGTCGAGCGCGAAGTGGAGGTTGGACAGGTCGGCGTCGGGGTGCTTCTCGTCGACGCCGTAGCCGACGCCGCCGTAGTTGGGGTCCTTGGCGTCGACCTTGTTGTTCTCGTCGAACTGCTTGCCGGCGAGCCACGCCTGCCCCTTCTTCACCAGCTCGGGTTCGACGCCCGCCTTCTGGAACGCGAGCACCGAGATCGCGGTGACGTAGACCGGGTAGTCCTTGTCGAAGATCGCGCCGTCGGGCTTGGCCAGCTTGGCCAGCGCGGCGAGGCTCGGCGCGACGCGCGGATCGTCCTTGCCGGCGCCGCTCGACACCATCGCGAGCGCGGCGAGCGCGGTCGTGCCGGGGTGACCGCCGATGAGGTCGCCCTCGCCGCGCTGCGAGGCGAGGAAGTCGACGCCCCTGGTCATCGACGCGTCGATGGCGGCGGTCGAGGGACCGGTCGGCGTGGCGCCGGTCGCCGCACCGGTGCCGGTCGCGGCGCCGCTCCCCGACGCCGTCGCGGTCGCGGTTCCGGAGCCGGTCGCCGTGCCCGCGGGCTCCTTCTTCTTGCACGCGCCGAGCGCGCCGAGGGCGACGACGGCGACGAGCGTGGCCGCGAGCGCGCGGCCAGGACGAGGGCGGCGCAGCGCGGCGATCGTGACGAGCGCGAGGCCGGCACCACCGAAAGCGAGCGCGGTCCAGTACCAGGGGATCATGTGCATCTCCATGATGGCGGAGGGCAGTCTCGCATAGAGCGAGGCGTCGAGGCGGATGTCGAGGCCGATTGCGATCGTCGCGGCGAACGCGGGGCTCGCGGCGTGTGCGCGCGTTCGCACGGTCGCCGGATCGTCGCTCGCGGCGGCGAGCGCCTCGCCGAGCGCGGGCCCGCACACCAGCGCGAGCATCACCGCGGCGCTGATCGCCGCGGCCACGCCGGCGTCGAGCCGGAGGCGCGTCAGCGCGGCGGCCAGCCCGAACGCCGCCAGGCTCTGGGCGGCGAAGAGCGCGCGCACCGCGAGGTGCCCGCCCACCTCGCCCGGCATCCCCAGCGCGAGCCCGACCATGAACCCGACGAGCGCATGGATTGCGAGCACCATGGTCAGCCGCGCGAACCTTGCGTGACCGGCGGCTCCGAAGGCCGCGTAGCCGACGGCGATCGCGGCGGCCTCGAGCCACAGGAGGCGTGCGGTCTCGACCGTGGACACCGCGGTATGGTAAGCGCGTCTCGTGACCGACGTCGAGAACCAGCTCGTCACGCTGGTCGGGGCC
Source organism: Myxococcales bacterium UBA2376 (assembly GCA_002344285.1). GTDB lineage: Bacteria > Myxococcota_A > Polyangia > Haliangiales > Haliangiaceae > UBA2376. The sequence continues at coordinate 11,384 of DDTA01000086.1, read as the reverse complement.
CGGGCCCGGACCGAGGGGATCGCCTGGCTCGACGCCGAGCGCGCGCGCATCGCGGGCGGCGACGCCGCGGCGCTCGCGCTCGCGTTCCCCGCGGCGGGGCGTCAGGTCGGACGCGGCGGGCTCGATGCGCCTGGCGCGACGATCACGACGCCCGGCGGCGAGGTGATCCCGCTCGCGGCGTGGCGCGTGGACGACGCCGCGCGCGTGGTGCTGCTCCTCGCCGACGCCCGTCGCGCGCCGGCCGGCGCCCTCGCCCGCGCGTTCACGCTCTACCAGCAGGGGGATGCGCGCGAGCGCTGCGGCGTCCTGCGCGCGCTGTCGCTCCTGCCCGGCGCCGACGCCGACGACGCCGCGATCGGCGCCGTGCTCGACGCCATGCGGACGAGCCAGGGCGAGGTGCTCGAGGCCGCGCTCTGCGACAACCCGTACGCGTCGCGCCACCTGCCGCCGCTCGAGTGGCGCATGGCCGCGCTCAAGGTGGTGTTCGTCGGCATGTCGCTCGACCGCGTCGCGCGCGTCGCCGAGCGCGCCGACGCCGAGCTGGCGCAGAGCCTCGTCGACCTGGCGAACGAGCGCGAGGCCGCGACACGTGCGGTGCCGCCCGAGATGTGGCCGGTCGCCGCGCGCTTCCCGCCGCCGGGCCTCGCCGCCAAGCTGGTCGGCTACCTCGAGCACCCGGCGGTCGCCCACCGCGCCGCGGCCGCCACGGCGCTCGGCCTCCTGCTCCCCTCGACGCCCGCCCTGCGAGCGTTCCTCACCGACCGGCTCGCGCGCGAGCCCGACGCCGCCGTGCAGGACGCCCTGCGCCGCGCGCTGGCGGCCTGACGCGGGTAGACTCCAGGGCACGCGATGCGCATCTTCGAGCCCCACGCCCACATGTACTCGCGGATCACCGACGACTACGAGCGCATGGCGCTCTCGGGCGTCGAGGCGATCCTCGAGCCCGCCTTCTGGCTCGGCCAGCCGCGCACGCACGTCGGGACCTTCCTCGACTACTTCGACGCGCTCCTGGGATGGGAGCGCTACCGCGCCGCGCAGCACGGCATCCACCACTTCTGCGCGATCGCGCTCAACCCCAAGGAAGCCAACGACGACCGCGTCAACGCCGGCGTCGTCGAGGCGATGCCGCGCTACCTCGCCAAGGACGGCGTGCTCGCCGTCGGCGAGATCGGCTTCGACGACATGACGCCGCGCGAGGAGAAGTTCTTCGCCGCCCAGCTCGAGCTGGCCCGTACGACCGACCTGCCGGCGCTCATCCACACGCCTCACCGCGACAAGAAGCGCGGCGTCGAGCGCACGCTCGATCTCCTGCGCGACGTCGGCTTCCCCATGGAGCGCGCCCTCGTCGATCACAACAACGAGGAGACCGTCGGGATGTGCACCGACGCCGGCTGCTGGATCGGGTTCTCGATCTACCCCGACACCAAGATGGACGAGGGCCGCATGGTCGCCATCCTCCAGCGCTGGGGCACCGACCGCATGATCCTCAACAGCGCCTGTGACTGGGGCAAGAGCGACCCGCTCAAGGTGGCCAAGACCGCCGATCGCATGCGCCGCGGCGGCTACAGCCCCGACGAGATCGAGAAGGTCGTCTGGCGCAACCCGATCGCCTTCTTTGCCCAGTCGGGGCGGCTGGTCGCCGAGGACCTCGACCGCCGGCCGGTGGTCGACGGCGAGCTGTGGCAAGGCAACAGCATCCTCCGCGGCCAGGGCGCGTAGGCGACGGCCGGTGCGACTGCGCCTGTCCGGAGATCGGACACTCCACGCGGGCTACTGCTACAACGTGCTCCCCGGCGAGAGCGTCGCCGCGCTGTGCGCGCAGGCGCGCCGTATCTGCGGCCCGGTGCGCGCGCGGGTCGGCGTCGCGAGGATGGGCGTCGGCCTGTGGATCGCCCAGCCTGCCGCGGTGGAGCTGCGCGCGCCCGACGCGCTGGCCGCGCTGCGGGCGGCGCTCGACGCCGAGGGGCTCTACGTCTTCACGCTGAACGGGTTCCCCTACGGCGGCTTCCACGCGCCGCGGGTCAAGGAGCGGGTCTTCGAGCCGACGTGGGCGGACGCCGCGCGCGTCGAGTACACGCTCGATCTGGCCCGCATCCTCGCGGCGTTACTCCCCGACGACGTCGCCGGCGGCTCGATCTCGACGGTGCCGCTCGGCCCGGCGACGGTCGATCGCGCGCGCGCCGGCGACGGTCTGCGCCGCGCCGCCGACGGCCTCGCCGAGGTGGAGGCCGCGACCGGCCGCCGCATCGCGCTCGCCGTCGAGCCCGAGCCCGGCGCCGGCTTCGAGCGCGCCGACCTGCTCGCCGCCTACCTGCGCGACCTCGGCGACGCGACCCGCGCCCGCGTCGGCGTCTGCTTCGACTGCTGCCACGCCGGCGTCGTCGACGAGGAGCCCGCCGCCGCGTTCGCGGCGATGGCCGCCGCCGGCGTCGCGTGCCCCAAGATCCAGGTCTCGAGCGCGCTCGTCGTCCCCGACCCCGAGCGCGACGACACCCGCGCCGCCCTCGCCGCGTTCGACGAGCCGCGCTTCCTCCACCAGGTTCGCTCGGCGCGCGGCGGCGCCATGGATCTACCCGAGGCGCTGGCCACGCTCGATCGCGGCGCGCCCTGGCGCGTGCACTTCCACGTCCCGGTGCACGAGGCCGCGGTCGATCGCTTCGCCACCACGCGCGCCACGATCGAGCGCGCGCTCGCCGCGGCGCTCGCCGCCGGCGGCGACGTGCCGCACGTCGAGGTCGAGACCTACACCTGGAACGTCCTGCCCGCCGGCCGCCGCCCGGTCGACGAGGCCGGCCTCGTCGACGGGATCGCGCGCGAGCTGACCTGGACGGTCGCCTTGCTCGAACAGATGGGAGCCACGCCCGCATGAGCTCGAACGTGACGCCGGTCGTCGTCATCGACGTCGTCGGCCTGACCCCGGCGCTCCTGCGCCACATGCCGCGCCTCTCGGCGCTGGGCAAGGGCGGCTTCGTCGCCCCGCTCGGCACCATCCTGCCGGCGGTGACCTGCTCGGTGCAGTCGACCTTGCTCACCGGCGCCATGCCGAGCGAGCACGGCGTCGTCGGCAACGGCTGGTACTTCCGCGACCTGTCGGAGGTGTGGCTGTGGCGGCAATCGAACCGCCTGGTCGGCGGCGACAAGCTGTGGGACGCGGCGCGCCGCGAGCTCGGCGCCGATCTGAAGGTCGCCAACCTGTTCTGGTGGTACGCGATGGGCGCGGCCACCGACATCACGGTGACGCCGCGCCCGGTCTACTACGCCGACGGCAAGAAGGCGCCCGGCGTGTACACGCGGCCGGCCGCGCTCGGCGACCAGCTCGCGCAGCGCTACGGCGAGTTCCCGCTCTTCCAGTTCTGGGGCCCGGGCGCCGGGCTGCCGTCGTCGCGCTGGATCGCCGACGCCGCGCGCTGGGTCTTCGATCAGGAGCGGCCGGCGCTCACCCTCGTCTACCTGCCGCACCTCGACTACGACCTCCAGCGCTTCGGCTCGAGCGGACCCGAGGCGCAGGCGGCGGCGGCGGCGATCGACGAGGTCGCGGGCGCGCTCGCCGATCACGCGCGCGCGGCGGGCGCGACCGTCGTCGTGCTCTCGGAGTACGGCATCACCGACGTGTCGCGGCCGGTCCACGTCAACCGCCGCCTGCGCGAGGCCGGCCTGCTCGAGGTCGCGTGGAACCCGGCCGGCGAGCTGCTCGACACCTTCGCCTCGCCGGCGTTCGCCGTCGCCGATCACCAGGTCGCGCACGTCTACGTCACCGACCCGCGGGCCCTCGACCGCGCGCGCGAGGCGCTCACCGGCCTCGCCGGCGTGGCCCAGATCCTCGAGGGTGAGAGCCGCAAGGCCGCCGGCCTCGATCACCCGCGCGCCGGCGATCTCGTGCTCGTCGCCGAGCCCGACGCGTGGTTCACATACTACTACTGGCTCGACGACGCGCGCGCGCCCGACTTCGCGCGCACCGTCGAGATCCATCGCAAGCCCGGCTACGATCCGGCCGAGCTCCTCTTCGACGGCGGCGGCGCCAAGGCCCGTGCCGCCATGCGGCTGGCGCAGAAGGCGCTCGGCTTCCGCTACACCATGGACGTGATCCCGCTCGACGCGAGCGGCGTGCGCGGCTCGCACGGCCGGATCCCCGCGCGCGACGACGACGGGCCCGTGCTCCTGTGCAGCGACGGCCGCCTGCGCCGCGATCGCCTGGCGGCGACCGAGGTGAAGCGGTTCGTGCTCGATCTCATGGGCGGGCGCTGAGCGCCGGCGCGACGAACTCGAAGGCGCGGCGCGCGATGCGCACGGCGTCGTGGGAGTGCCGCGACAGCTCGAAGCACGCCGGGCCGGCGTACCCGGTGGCGGCGAGCGCGCCCAGGACCGCGCGCACGTCGAGGTCGCCCTCCCACGGCACGAGGTGATCGTGCTCGGTGCGCCGCATGCCCTCGACGTGCACGTTGACGATGTCGGCGGCCCACGCGCGCACCGTCGCCTCGGCGCCGGCGTCCTCGGTGATGTGGGAGTGACCGACGTCGAGCGTGAGCCGGAGCGCCGGATCGTCGACGAGCGCGCGCACGCGCGCGAAGCCGGCCATGTCCTCGAGGTACATGCCGGGCTCGGGCTCGAAGCCGATCACCACGCCCGCCGCCCGCGCCCGCGCGCACACGGCGCGCAGGCCTTCGGCGAGCCGCGCGTCGAGGGCGTCGGGCCCCGGCTCGTCATCGGCGGAGCCCGACCACAGCGACACGACCGACGCGCCGACCGCGGCCGCGGCGTCGATCGCGCGCCCGAGGAAGTCGACGCGCGCCGTCCGCTCGGCGGGGTCGGCCGAGAGCAGCGTGGGCCGGTGCTTGCGCCCCGGATCGAGCAGGAAGCGCGCGCCCGTCTCGATCACGGGCATCAGGTCACGGGCGCGACACGCCTCGGCCACGGCGCGCAGCTCGTCCCGGTGCCCTGGCGCGAACGGATCGAGGTGGTGGACGTCGAGCGTGATCGCGATCGCGCGGTAGCCGGTATCGGCGACGACGGCGATCGCGTCGAGCAGGCGGTGGTGCGCGAAGCCGTTGGTGTTGTAGCCGAGCCGCATGGTCAGGTCGGCGAGAAGAACTGCTTGAGGATGAGCGCGGGCACGATCAGCGACACCACGCCGACCGCCCAGAACGGACACCCGGCGACCGCGACGATCGCCGCGTCGATCACCGGGATGAGGACGATGCCGCCGCCGATCGCGCGCCCGGTCGACGGGCCGTCGTGGCGGTGCCACACCGGCGCCCAGTTGCGCCAGCCGAGGCCGAGGGCGAGCGCCACCCACGCCCACGCCAGCCCGCTGCGCGGCAGCCCGGGCGAGACGACGAGCGCGATCACGACGCCAGCGGCGAGGAGCGCGAGGAAGCCGAGGCCGGTGCGCGCGCGCCGCGTCGTGTTGCCGTCGACCTCGTCGCGCGCGATGTACGTGAGCCCGGTGACGTAGAGCGCGAGCACGATCGGTCCGGCGACGGCGATCGGCGGCCACGGCGCGTCGAGCGCCAGCCCGGTCGAGATCGCCAGCGCGACGTCGAGGCCGCGGCAGGAGCCCATCACCAGCGGGCCGATGCGCGTGTGCTTGGCCCAGACGTCGTAGACGAGGATGCAGGTGGCGAGCGCCGCCGCCACGAGCCCGGGTGAGCGGCCGATCCACGCCGCGATCGCGACGCCGCTCGCGAGCAACCCGAAGCCGAGCGCCGCCGCGAACGCCACGCTCACCTCGCCGCTCGGGATCGGTCGCCGCGGTCGCTCGCGCGCGTCGATCTCGCGGTCGAACACGTCGTTGAGCACGATCCCGGCGAGGTACAGGCACCCCGACGCCAGGATGACCGCGCACGCGCGATCGGGCACGCGCAGGCCGATGCCCCACAGGACGAGGAGCCCGGCCATGGCGTCGGCGAACGCGGTGAACACGTTGGGCGGGCGGACGAGCCGGAGGACAGCGCCGACGGTCATGGGACCTCGCTCGCGGGCAGCTCGGGCAGGAGGTGCCGCACGAGTGCCTGCCATTGACGATCGAGCCGGTGCTCGCTGGCGCCGAGCGGGCTCTTGAAGAACAGCGCGAGGTACGCGAGCACGCCGCGCTCGCCGCGCCGCTGGGCGAGCTCGACGAGGCGCACCAGATCGATGCACAGCGGCGCCGCCAGCGCGGTGTCGCTTCCCCGCCACGTCAGCTCGAGCGTCATCTCGGCGCCGCCGAACCCCGCGAACACGATGCGGTCCCAGGCCAGCTTCCAGTCGCCGTAGCTCGGGACGTAGTCGATCCCGACGTGGCTCTCGGGCTCGTAGCCGAGGATCGCCGCGAGCGGCGCGCGCTTCGAGCGCTGCTTCGACGCGCGGCGCCCGGGATCGTGGAGCGCGCGGCCGTCCTCGTTGCCGAGGATGTTGTGGCTGACCCAGCTGGTCACCCGCAGCCGGCGGATCGCGAACATGGGCGCGAGCACGGTCTTGAGCAGCGTCTGGCCGGTCTTGCCGTCGGCGCCCGCGTGGACCGCGCCGCGGGCGAGCGCGAGCGCATGCAGCGCCGGCAGGTCGCTGCCGGTCGACGGCGTGAAGTTCACGTAGCCCATGCCGAGGTCGAGCGCGGCCAGCGCGTACACCGCGGAGGCCGGCAGGCGCGCGCCGGCGCGCAGCGCCGCGACGAACGCGTCGGGATCGCGCGGCAGGGACGCGGCGTCGGCGACGTCGGCCTCGGTCGACGCCACGTTCAGCACGATCACGCGGGTGACCCCGGTGCGTGCGCGGAAGCCGTCGAGGTCCGTGCGCACGCGCTGGACGTCGTCCCATCCGCCGTGATCGACGACGCCTTCGCGCAGCTCGCGCTGCGCTGCCGCGACGCCGTCGCGCACCGCCGCGGCCTCGGCGACCTCGCGCCCGAGGATGCGCTCGGCGACCAGCCGCTCGATCGCCTCCGCCAGCGATCGCCCGGGCAGCTCGTGGCCGCCGAACACCGCATCCTCGAGGGCGCCGAGCGGCAGCGTCTCGAACGGCGGCGCCGTGGTCACGAGGCCGGTGGGCGGCAGGAGCCCGGCCCGCAGCGCATGCCAGCCGGCCAGCGTGAACGCACCGACGTGGCCGCCTGCGCCGACGATCCAGAGCCCGAACGAAGACATCCGCCGCGCAGCATAGCTCCTCGCGCCCTCGCGCGGAACCAGTGGGCGGCGCGAGCGTCCGCCGGGTGCTGCGGCTAATCGTCGTCGAGCGCGTCGTCGAGCGCCTTGGCCAGGCGCTCGGCGTCCTGCGGCGTCATCTTGGTCGCGCCGAACTGCTGGTCGGCCTGGTCGACCAGCGCCATCATGCGCGCCTCCTCGACCGACATGCTCGACTGGTCGTTGCGCAACCAGTCGTCGATCTCCTCGGTGAGCCGCTTCTTGCGCGCATCGGGCCCCTTGGCCTCGCCGTCGACCGACTTGTGGCGACGGTACGAGACCGTGCCGTAGGCGTTGGGCAGGTCCCCGCGGAACTCCGCCATCGTCTGGTAGCGCCGCGCCGGATCCTTGGACATCGCGCGCAGGATCACGCGCTCGGCGCCCTCCGTGATCTCGCGGTGCGGCGCGAACTCGCGCGGCGACGGCACCGGCGCGTTGATGTGCTTGTGCAGCACCTCGCTGCCGGCCTCGGCCTCGAACGGCGGCCGCCCGCACACCATGTCGAAGAGGATGACGCCGAGCGAGTAGACGTCGGTGCGCAGGTCGACGTCGTCACCGCGCGCCGCCTCGGGCGACATGTACTCGGGCGTGCCGAACACCGCGCCCTGCAGCGTGTCGGTGCCGAGCTCGTCCGGCGCGAGGATCTTGGCGATGCCGAAGTCGAGGATCTTGACGAAGTCGTAGCTGCGCTCGCGCTCGGTGACCCAGCCGCCCTGGCCGGTCGTCACCATGCGGACGATGTCGCGGCGCCCGGGCCGCTCGAGCAGCATGATGTTGTCGGGCTTGAGATCGCGGTGGATGACGCCCATCTCGTGGGCGGCCTCGAGCGCGTACGACATCTGGTTGACGATGTTGAGCGCGCGGTGGAGCTCGACGGCGCCGTCCTTCTCGATCAGATCCTCGAGGCTCTTGCCTTCGAGGTACTCCATGACGAAGTACACGAGGCCGTCGCCGAGCACGCCGAAGTCGGTGACGTCGACGATGTTGGGGTGGTTGATCGACGAGGCCGCGCGCGCCTCGCGCAGGAAGCGATTGACCGCGTCCGGGTAGCGCGCGAACTGCGGGTGCAGCACCTTCACCGCGACCGGTTTCTTGATGTAGACGTGCTCGCCGCTGTAGACGGTGCCCATGCCGCCGCGCCCGAGGATCTTGTCGAGGCGGTAGTTGCCGACGGTGGCGCCCAGCCGCGCGAGATCCTGCTCCTCGACCAGCATGGCCGAGTCGTGCAAGCAGAACCGCTCGCCCGTCGGGAATCGCGTATGGCAGCGCGGACAGACGCGCAAGGTGTGTGGGTCCTCTCCCGGAGTCTACACGACGGGGCTACTCCCCGGCGTCCAGACGGCGGGCCAAGATCCGGATCTAGATCCGGATCTGACCGAAGAACAGGAGGAAGCGGTCGTCGTAGAACTTGTCGGGCATCCCGTCGCCGTCGATGTCGGTGCCCTCGGGGAGCTTCAGGTTGCCGAAGCGGAACTCCATGCCCGCGTCGATCTTGTTGTTGGGCGAGAGCTGGACGGCGAACGACGCGGGAACGCTGACGTTGTCGGCCGTGAAGTCGAAGTCCGGGATGACGAGGCTCGCCTTGACCAGGATGGCGACGATGGGCGCCGGCTGGACGACGACGCCGATGTTGGGGGTCGCGTCGGGCTTGCCGTCGAACTGGATCTGGAACGCGGTCTCGAGGGCGGTGACCGCGACCTGCGGCTTCGGCGCGTAACGGAACGGGAAGCCGATCGGGACGCCCACGCGCGTCGTGGAGGGATCGACATCGATCGAGAGGCCGGTCCGGAAATCGACGAGGTCGTAGACGATGGCGCCCTCGAAGGCCGCGTACGCGCTGATCACGTCGAAGTTCTTGATGCCGGCGAAGCCGGCCTGGAGCTCGACGTGGTCCTGGTAGCCGTAGCGGTAGTCGAAGGAGAGCCCGAAGGACTCGAACGCGGTCTTGTTGCTGATGTCGAAGCCGATGCCACCCCGCATCTCGTGGATGCCCTGCGAGATCGTGAGCGGGCGCTGGATCTCGCCCTGCGGATACGTCTTGAGGACGTAGAGCCCACCTGCGGTCACCGGAGGCTGATCGGGATCCTGTTCCTCGTCTTCCTCCTCGGTATCGCTCTCGGTCTCCTCGTCCTCGTCGTCCCGGTCCCGGTCCTCGTCTTCGTCGTCCTCGTCGTCGTCCTGAGCCCAGGCGGGCGACGTTTCCACCACCGGATACAGCGCCGCCGCGGCGCCGAGCATCAGGGCGAGGCTCAGGCGAAAGCCGGGGCGACCGGGACGACCGGGATCACCGGGATCACCGGGATCACCGGAATCAGAAGACGCGGACAGATCGCGGAGCATTTTCCCTACCTCCGTCGCGAGGTTAGCCCTGCCGGCGCGACGTCCGCAAGCAACGGGGCCGACTAACTACCGCGCCGCGCGGCGCCGAAAACACCGACGGCGCCGATCACGAGATCGACGCCGCCGGCCAGCAAAGAGAAGCTATCGAACGCGACGCAGCGTGCTCAGCGCTTCTTGCCCTTCTTGGCCGGCTTCTTCGCCGCCTTCTTGGCCGGCTTCTTCGCCGCCTTCTTGGGGGCAGCCTTCTTGGCGGCCTTCTTGGGGGCAGCCTTCTTGGCCGCCTTCTTCCGCTTGCTACCGCCGACCTGGCGCTCCTTGCGCGCGATGTCGCCGTCGCTGTCCAGGTAGTAGAGGTACTTCGAGTAGTCCATCTGGATGCCGGCGTTGACGACCTTGGACGCCTTGCCCTTCGACTCACCGGGCTTCTTGCGGGGCACCGCCCAGACGTCGCCGCCCTTGATGTAGTACATCATGTCGTTGTCGCGCTTCACGCCAGCCTTGAAGACCTTCTCAGCTCCAGCCATCTGTATTCCCTCCCGATTGGGTTGGTTGGTTTCCCGTGCCCACGGGGGTGCAAGGGAATTGGCGCCGAACCTACGGGACGGGTCTGACAAGAATCCAGCGCCGTGCTCGACGAAGATCGCGGCCGTTCCCGTCGAGGATTCCGGAACCGAAAATCCTCGACGGTAAACTCACGTTTCTCGACGGGAATTCGATCGGCACTGAACAGGCGCGCAGGCTACCGTCGACGATTCGAACTTTTCTTCGCGATCCCCGTCGAGGATCGCGGCGCGACGGCGCAGACGAGCACCTGGCTCTCGCATCCGGGCCCGAGCGGCGCGCCCTGGAAGTCGCCGTGACGCTCGACGAGCCGCAGCCCGGCGTGCGCGANNTCCTCGGGCTGGTAGTAGAGGCGGATGACGGCGATCTGGCTGACCGGATCGTAGTCGTGGCTCGTCGAGTACCAGACCCGCTTGCCCGTCGTCGGGTGGGTGAAGCGCGTGCGCGCCCAGCGCCGATCCGGATCGCGCGCCAGCCACGCCGGATCGGGCAGCTGCACGTCGAACGCGAAGACCCCGCCGGGCGCCAGGTGACGGCGCACCGCGCGCAGGCACGCCTCGAGCTCGACCCGCGTGTACAGGTGCTCGAGCACGTTGAACGCGGCGATGACCAGCGGGAATCGCCGGCGTCGCGCGAAGTCGCGGAGGTCACCGTGCACCGGCGTGATGCGCTCGCGCACCGACGGCGGCAGCCGCCCGCGTCGCGCCTCGAGCGCGTCGAGCATGGGCTGCGACTGGTCGAGCGCGACGACGTGGTGCCCGTCGCGCGCGAGCGGCACGGTCACGCGGCCGGAGCCGCCGCCGAGCTCGAGCACGGTGCCCTGCCCGCCGAGCACGCGCCGCGCGAGGTCGCGGTACCACTGGACGTCGGCGCGCCGGCGGCGATACTCGTAGTCGTAGAGCGCCGCGTCGGCGTAGTGCTCGCGCGCGCCGAGATCGACCGCGGCCAGGTGATCGGCGAAGGCGCGGTCGTAGCGGCGCCGCGTCACGGGCCGGACGTCGGCGCGGGCGTGGCGTCGAGCGACGTCACCTGGCCGTGGCGGCGGCGTCCACCGCGGCGGCGTCGTCGGCGCTTGCGCGGCTCCTCGGACGAGCCCGGCTCGCCGCCGTCGGCGTCGTCGTCATCGTCGCCCTCGTCGCCGTCACCGCCGCGCGAGCGGACGACCGCGCCGCCCTGCGCGCCCGCGAGGAGCGCGGCGAGCTGCACCGCGTCCTCGAGCGAGTCGCGGCCGCTGGAGGCGTCGAGCGGCAGGTTGCGCGCGCGGGCGGCGGCGACCTTGCGCAGCGCGAACAGGATGTAGCGCATCCGCTCGGCGTCGCGGCGCGCGAT
>DDTA01000131.1 GCA_002344285.1 Myxococcales bacterium UBA2376 | reverse complement strand
GCGTCTGCGTCTGCGTCCCCGCTCCGGCAGCCTCCCGCACCATCCCGGCGACGATCGTATCCTCCAGCGGATCCGGCTCGAGCGCGGCCAGCAACACCGGGTTGACCATCAGCTGCGCGAGCGGCTCACCACCGTCTCCTGCACCACGACCACCTGCGCCACCACCACCACCACCGCCGGCGACGTACGCCGCCGCGACCGCGAGCCTCGGCGCGGGCACCACGATCACCGGCCCCTGCTCGTGCCCGGCGTCCGCGGCGAGCGCGCCGAGCACGTCGAGACCACGCCCCGGCAAGGCACCCCACGGCTCGTGGTCCCACGCCGGCGCCAGCCACAGCTCGACGGCGACCGCAACCTCGCCATCCGTGCTCGCCGCACCGGCGAGCCGCGCCGCCTCGCGCGCGCCGCGGGGTTCGCTCGCGACGTTGTTGCCGCTGACGACGACATGGACCAGCGCGAGCGCGCTCGCGCCGCCACCCGCACGTTCGCCATCGACGACGGCGAGCGTGCGTGCGATCCGTTCCTCGCGGCTGCGCCCCGCAGCGAGCGATGCGCTGGCGCGGTCGCCCGTCCGCAGGTCACCGAGCGCGTCGGCGAGCACATGGCGCGCGCTGGCGCGCTGATCTTCGTCCCACGCGGTCGCCACTTGCGGCGCCAGACCGAGCAGGTCACGGAGCGCGAGATCGCCCGGATCGACGCGTTGATCGGCGGCCCCGCATGCGGTCGCCGCGAACAGGCCGAGCGCGAAGGCTGGCCTCCACCAGGTTCCCCTCATGCGTCGAGCATCACACCGGACCTCGCGAGGTGGACGCCTCTCACAGTCGCCTCACGGACCTCACGGACGGGGGGATCGGCCCGGAGGATTCAGGTGTGCGGGCGGCGGGTGAGCCGGTTGACCGTGTAGAGGACCGCGATCGCGCCGACCGTGAGCACGATCGACGCGATGACCGCCGAACGATCGTGGCCGCCCTGCACGTCGTTGAAGATGCGCAGCGGCGCGGTCTCGGTCTCGCCGGGGATGTTGCCGGCGATCATGAAGGTGACGCCGAAGTCGCCGAGCCCACGCGCGAAGCCGAGCATCAGCCCGGCGATGATCCCGGGCGCGGCGAGCGGCAGTGCCACCGTGAAGAACGCGCGCGCTGGTGTCGCGCCGAGCGTGCGCGCGGCGGCGACCAGCGTCGGATCGACGCCCTCGAACGCGGTGCGCGCGCCTTTCACGACCAGCGGGAGCGCGCCGAGCGTGGCGGCGATGACCACGCCGGTGAACGAGAACGTCAGGTGAAAGCCGAAGATGTCGTGCCACAGCTCGCCGATCGCGCTCTTCCGTCCGATGCCCACGATGAGGTAATAGCCGAGCACCGTCGGCGGCATGACCATGGGCGCCGTGAGGAGCGCGTCGAAGAGGTCGCGTCCCGGGATACGGCGGCTGGCGAGCGCGGCGCCCAGCGCGATGCCGAGCAGACCGGCGATCGAGGTGGCCCAGAGCGCCACTTCGAGCGAGAGGAGGAGGGGATCCCAGTCCACGCGGGTCAGGGTCCTCTGGGCGCCGCGTCGACGCAGTCGTCGATGGTGCGGCGCGAGCCGCTGTCGATGAACGTCGGGCGCGCGACGCAGCCGCCGCCCACGCAGCGCAGGAGCAGGCGGTTGTTGGGGTAGTCGACGTCGAACTCGGTCGTCGCCAGCGCGTGGACGCCGAGGATGCCGTCGATCTCCGGTTGCTCGGGGCGCAGCTCGGCGCGGAGCGACTGGAGGAGCGGGTCATCGTCGGCGACGACCACGACCTCGATCGGGTTGACGGGCGAGATCTCCGAGATCGCGGCGACCGCGCACTGGGTCGCGCCATCGTTGCACGGACAGTCGTCGAGGTCGGAAGGCACGCAGTTGCGCTCGGCCATGAGGTGATGGGCGAACACCTCGCGGCAAGCGCCGCGCGGCGCGGTCGACGTGCCGACGATGGCGAGCCGATCGATGCGGCCGAGCCGTCCCGCGACGGGCCCCGAGGGGAGCAGCGCGGTGGCCGGCGGCAAGGTGTCGAGCGGGGGCGCGCCGGTCGCGGCCGCCCACGTCTCGTAGCGGGAAGCGCCGAGGATCGTGAGCCCGACGCCGGTGGAGAGGACGAGCGCCGCGTCGACGCCGCGGTCCTTCGGCTCGGGCGCGTCGGGGTCGGGCGAGAGGCAGACGCCCAGCGCGATGCGCGTGCCGGCGAACGCGACCTCGGTGTCGCCGAGCCGCAGCGTGCCGCCACCGTAGAAGGGCGCCGGCACGACGACGTCGCAGGCACGGCCGCGCGCCTCGTTGTCGCCCGCGACGTCGGGCAGGACGTACATCGTGCTGGTCGCAGGCTCGAAGGTGATCGCGTTGTTGCGGAGCACGTCGGCGCCGAGGATCGCGCTCACCTCGCGAGGCTGGCCGGCGGCGCCGACGGTGCAGGCGGCGTTCGGATCGCAGGCGTGCAGGTCGAGCGCGGTCGCGCTCCACCGCGCCCGCACGATCCGGGTCGCGTCGCTCGGCGAGCGGGGCGCGATGAGGTCGAGGTTGACGTTGCGACGGGCCGGTGCGAGGGCCGGGGACTGATCGAGGACGGTGAGCGGGGAGAGGACGTCGACGACGGCGACGCGCTCGTCGATGTCGCCGGAGGCCCGGAGGCCGACGAGGAAGGCGCCGGATGCGCGGTCGACCGCGATCGGGTACGGGTCGCCGTCGATGTCGTCGCTGCAGCCGGCGGGGAGGGCGGCGAGGGC
>DDTA01000145.1 GCA_002344285.1 Myxococcales bacterium UBA2376 | reverse complement strand
CGAGAAGATGCTCTACGACAACGGGCAGCTCCTCGGCGTCATGGCCGACGCGTTCGCGATGACCGGCGAGCGCCGCTTCGCCGAGGTGATCGAGGAGACGGTGGGCTGGCTCGAGCGCGAGATGAGCGACGGCAGCGGCGGGCTGTGGGCGAGCCTCGACGCCGACAGCGAGGGCGAGGAGGGCCGGTTCTACGTGTGGCGCCCCGAGCAGCTGGTCGAGGCGCTCGGCATCGACGCGATGCACCTCGCGCGCGCGTACGGCGTCACCGACGAGGGCAACTTCGAGCACGAGACGACCGTGCTCGCGCGCGTGACCCCGCGCGGCTCGGCCTCGGAGGAGGCGCACCTCGCCGCGCTGCGGGCCAAGCTCCTGGTCGCGCGCGGCGGCCGCGTGCGCCCCGGCACCGACGACAAGATCCTCGCCGGCTGGAACGCGCTCGCGATCACCGGGCTGGTGCGGGCGTGGGCGGCGACCGGCCACGCTCCCGCGCTGGCGCTGGCGGTGCGCGTGGGCGAGTTCCTGCGCCGCGAGATGGTGAAGGGCGACCGCGTCGTGCGCACCTGGAAGGCCGGCGCCGGGAAGCTCGACGGCACGCTCGACGACTACGCGTTCGTGGCGGCGGCGATGCTCGATCTCGCCGAGGCCACCGTCGATCGCGCCTGGTGGGACACGGGCGTCGCGCTCGCCGGCGCGATCCGCGCGCGCTTCTACCAGGACGACGCCGAGAGCGGCGCCGGCATCTTCTACCTCACGCCGCACGACGACCCCGAGCCGCTCATCCATCGCCCCGAGTCACACCACGACGGCGCCCTGCCGTCGGGCGCCGCGGTCGCGGTCGAGGTGCTCGTGCGCCTGGGCCACATCGGCGGCGACGCGGACGCGCTCGCGCTGGCCGAGCGTTACCTGGCGCGGCGGTTGACGTCGAGCGCGCTCGGGCCGCTGGGCGCGGCGCGCCTCCTGTGCGCGCTCGACTCGTACCTGCACGCGCAGTGTGTGGTCGTGACCGACGGCGCGGGCCGCGAGGAGCTCCTCACCGCGGCGCGTCGCGTGTATGCGCCGTCGCGGATGATCGCGGGGCCGTGGGCGGCGCCGTCGGTGCTCGAGGGCAAGGCCCCGGCGAAGGGCAGGGCCCGCGCCTTCGTGTGCAAGGGTCCGTCGTGCTCGCCGCCCGTCGAGGACGCCGGCGCGCTGCGCGATCTGCTCGCCCGTTCACCCTGAGCGTGCGAAGCGAGTCGAAGGGCCCGGTGAATGCCGGTGCGCGGTCCCCCGTCCCATTCGGTATGCTCCGGGGCATGGCTTTCTCTTCCTCGTTCGCCGTGGCCGCCGTCGCGGCCGTCGCCGCCCTCGCCACGCTGACCGCCGACCCTGCGGGGGCCCGGGCCGAGACGCCAGCGATCGGTCAGACCTGGGTCTGGCCCACCGCCAGGGACTGGCTCGAGGGCGCACCGAGCGGCAACGACGCGGCCGGCAAGGTCGTCGTCCACTGGTTCTGCAAGCCCAAGGTCGAGGACTGCCGGACCGATCTGGCGCGCATCTACAACATGCGCGAGCAGGGCAGCATCTACGTCATCGCCTACATCAACGGCAGCAAGCGTGACGCGACCAGGCTCGATCCGGTGCGCGGCGAGGTGGGCGCGGGCGCGGTCGCGTACGGCAAGAGCGTGGCCGCGCTCTACAAGAAGATGAGCATCGGCACGGCGCTGCCGATGTCGATCGTGATGGACGTCGACGGCAAGGTCGCGCTGGTCACGTTCAACGGCGATCCCGACCAGCTCGACGCGCGCGACCAGAAGGTCAAGGCGCTGGTCGGGGCCATCAAGACGTTCGCCGTCCAGGGCACCTGTCCGACCACGCCGATCAAGAAGGGCGAGCGCTTCGAGCTGACGGTCACCGCCGAGCTCGCGAGCTGGCTCGCGTTCGACGCGAGCGTGCAGCCCGAGATCAAGCTGCGGCTGCCGCCGGACGTGTCGTGCGAGTCCACCGTCCTCAAGGGCGACGTGATCCAGGTCGCCGGCCGCAAGCTCTCCGCCGTGGTCGGCTGCCGCGGCTCGGTCAAGGGCAGCTACGAGGCGACGGGGAGCCTGCGCTTCAGCTACCGCGCGCCGAACAAGGCGATCGGCGTCGGTGAGGACTCGGTCCGCTGGAAGTTCACGGTCGCGCCCTGAGCGCGGGCGTCGAGCCGCGACGCGACGCGACGCTACTGCTCGACGATCGAGCTGAGGATGTACTGGGTCTCCGAGAGCGTCTGATCGGGGTTGATCATGACCGCGATGACCAGCTCGCCGGTCGAGATGACCCAGACGTGGACGTCGATCATCACGTTCTGCCGCGCCTTGCCGAACAGGGTCAGGCTGCCGCCGCCCCGGCACACGACGGCGCCGGCGCGGTCGGGCGACGGCTCGCACCCCATCGTCTGCGCGTCCTTGACCAGATCGGCGAGCGCTCGTTGCGCCGCGGCGCCGGCGTCGTCCGCGGGACCGCGCGCGAGCACCATCGTCACGACCGGCACCTCGGGCACGCCGCCTCGATAGAAGTACTCGGAGCGCGCGGCCCCGAGCTGGACCTTGAGCTCGGGGGCGACACGCCAGCCGGCGCCGTCGGGGAAATCGATGCCCAGGCCGAGGAGCTTGGAGTCGTAGTGGGTGCCGACCGACTGGGTCGTCGAGGTGATGCACTTCTTGAAACGAATGCCGACGAAGACGACGAGCGCGACCGTGCCGAGCAGGAAGAGCACCTTGATGGCCGAGCCGATGGCCTTGCCGGGCGCAGGCTCGTCGTACTGCAGCGGGGGCAGCGGCACCGGCGTGGGCCCGCCCGTCCCCCCGGTCGAGGCCGGCGGGCGGGTCGAGCGCGGGTAGGCGGAGTTGCGGCGCCCGCGAGGCGGCGGCGCGTCGCTCGGCCGCTTCACGCGATCGAGGTCGAGCTCGAGGCCGCCGACGTCGGGGGGCGCGTCCCCGTCGGGGCCCTCGAACGCCGACGGCGGCGGCAGCTCCGCGCGGGGGAAGAGGGCCTCCTTGATGAGGACCTCCGGGGCGACGCGCGCGTCGATGCGCATCCCCGAGACGACCTTGAGCTCGTTGATCGCGGCCTGGTTCTCGGGATCGCGCAGCGCGACCTCGAGCACCCGCGTCGTCCCGGCGCCGTGCACCTTGTAGGGCAGGGCGAACAGCCGCTTCTGGAGCGCTTCGGGCACCGCAGCGCGGGCGGCCGGTTCGGGAGCGAGGAGATCGGCCGTCTTCGCGGGCGGGATGCCGAGCTGCTGCGCGAGCGCGCGCGCGACGACATCGGGCTCCACCGCGCGGTTGGCGATGAGCGCCGAGCCGAGGCGGAGCCCGTCGGAGTGGGCCTGCGCCTGCTGGATCTGCTCCTCGGTGACCAGCTGCGCTTCGAGGAGGAGGTCGCCGATCCGCACTAGACGCTCTTCTTCATGCCGTACATCAGCATCACCAGGAAGACGGCGATGGGCAGGAGGTACGGCACGACGAACATCCCGCCGACGTTGAACCGCTCCCACCCGATGAGGACCTCACCGGCGACGACCGAGCCGGCGACGAGGAAGGCGCCCAGCGCCTCGGGCCAGTCGGTCTCGAGCTTGAGGCCGACCCAGAAGATCGACGCGCCGACGATGAAGGCCACGAGCGCGAGTGCCCACGACGGCAGCCCGAAGAAGGTCTTGACGCCGTCCTTGGCGACCGTCGGGTTCGAGAACACGAGGTTCGCGACGAGCGCACCGACGATCAGCACGCCGAGGAAGATGAGGTACGTCCACATCTTGCCCTTGCGGCCACCCAGGAACTCTTTCTCTGCAGCCATCGATCCCCCCCGGCTCGACATCTTACCGCCACCGGACGGGCACGCGCTACTTGTTGGCCGCCTCGGCCGCGGCGCGGCCCGCCTCGACGTCGACGCGGGTGAGCAGGAAGCCGCCCAGCACGAAGAAGATGATGATCGACAGGATCGCGGGACGGCTCGAGCCGAACGCGGTCTGGGCGGTCGCGAAGATCGCGGGCCCGACGATGCCCGCGAACTTCTCGAACACGGCGAACAGGCCGAAGAACTCGCTCGACCGGTGGCGCGGGATCATCGACGCGAAGAGCGAGCGCGACAGGGCTTGCGTGCCGCCCTGGACCAGGCCCACGAGCACGGCGAGGATGAAGAAGTCGGTCGTGCTGTCGAGGAAGAAGCCGTAGACCGACACGACGACGTAGACGGCGAGGCCGGCGAGGATGGCGCGGCGCGTGCCGATGGCGCCGGCGATCGCGCCGAAGAGGAAGGTCGCCGGGATGCCGACGAACTGGACGATGACGAGGGCGGTGATGAGCGACTTCGCCTCGAGGCCGAGCTCGGCGCCGTAGAGCGTGGCGATGCGGTAGATCGTGCCGATGCCGTCGTTGTAGATGAGGAAGGCGAGGAGCATGAGCGCCGCCTGCGGGAAGCGGCGCAGCTCCTTGTACGTCGCGCGCAGATCGCCGAACGCGGCGCGCACCGCGGCGACGCCGGAGGCGCGGCGCTCGGGCGGCAACGCCGGCTCGGCGACGACGCGGAAGAGCGGGATGGCGAAGACCGCCCACCACACCGCGGTGACCAGGAAGGCGACGTGCACGGCGCCGGTGGTCTTGAGCCCGAACGCGCCGAGCGTGGCGAGCAGGAGCCCGCCGCCGAAGTAGCCGAGCGCGTAGCCCGCGGTCGAGACGCGATCGACCTCGTGGGGGCGGGCGACGTGCGGCAGGAGCGAGTCGTAGAAGACGAACGCGCCGTTGGCGGCGATGTTGGCGACGCCGAAGAGGACGAGCGCCCACAGCCAGTCGCCCTGCTCGATCGTCGCCATCATCGCGGTGGCGACGACGCCCAGGAGCGAGAAGCCGAGGAGGAAGCGCTTCTTGACCGGGGCGCGGTCGGCGATGGCGCCGAGGATGGGCGCGAGCACCGCCGCGATCGCGAGCGCGATCGTGGTGGCGATCGTGAAGCGGCGGCTGGCCTCCGCCTCGAGCATCGGCTGGCCCGCGACCTTCACGTAGAAGATGGGGAAGACCGCCGAGACGACGACCGTGATGAACGCCGAGTTGGCCCAGTCGTACGCCGCCCACGCCCGCAGCTCGCGCCGATCGAGGCCGAGGCGGGCGAGGACGCTCACCCGGCCGACGCTATCACAGCGCCGAAAACACGACCGGCCCCATGGGGGCCGGCGTTCGGAGCGCGCGTCGGTGACCCGTCAGCGCGACGCCTTGACCTTCTTGATCTCCTCGATCAGCTCCGGGACCGCCTTCTCCCAGGTGCCCACGAAGCCGTAGTCCGCGACCTGGAAGATCGGGGCCTCGGGGTCCTTGTTGATCGCGACGATCGTCTTGGAGCCCTTCATGCCGGCGAGGTGCTGGATCGCACCCGAGATGGCCACGGCGAAGTAGAGGTTGGGCGCGACGATCTTGCCGGTCTGGCCGACCTGCCAGTCGGCGGGGACCATGCCGGCGTCGGTCGCGGCGCGCGACGCGCCCATGGCGGCGCCGAGCAGGTCGGCGAGGCCCTCGAGCACCTTGAAGTTCTCGCCGTTCTGCATGCCGCGGCCACCGGAGACGACGACCTTGGCGCTGGTCAGCTCGGGGCGGTCGCTCTTCTGCGACTCGATGCGGTCGATGCGCGCGCCCTTGGCGTCGATCGCGCCCGCGTCGGCGGCGACGACCTCGCCCGCGCTGCCGAGCTCCTCGGCGGGCGCGAACTCGGACTGGCGCGGCGACACGCAGATCACCGGCGTCGAGATCTCGATCTGCGAGTACGCGTTGCCGGCCAGGATCGGACGGGTGAAGACGTTGGGGCCGTCGATCGCCGAGACGTCCGACGCCATGCCGGCGTCGAGCAGCGCGGCGACGCGCGGCAGGAGATCCTTGCCGACCGACGTCGCGGTCGCGCAGACGATCGACGCGCCGTTCTCGCCGGCCCAGCGGGCGACGATCGGCGCGTGGGTCTCGGCGAGGTAGTTGTCCAGCTCGCCGCTCTCGACGGTGATGACCTTCTTGGCGAACCTGGCCGCGTGCGCCGCGGCCGCGGCCGCGCCAGCGCCGACGAGCAGCACGACGACGTCGCCGCCGTGGTGCTGCGCCGCCGCGCGCGCGAACGTCAGGTTGGAGAGCGCCGACGCCTTGAGCGCGCCGTCGCCGAATTCACAGTATGCGAGGACGTTTCCCATGGTGTTGTCCTTTGCTCCGGGCGGGGCTCAGAGGGCCTTGGCTTCCTCGACCAGCTTCTGGACGAGGGTGGGGATGTCGGCGACTTTCTGGCCGGCCGCGCGCGGCGGCGGCAGCGTCACGCCGAGCTCCTTGGTGACCGCGGTGACGGCGTCGCCGCCGAGCACGTCGCCGAGCGACTTCTGCTCCATCGGCTTCTTCTTCGCCGCCATGATGCCCTTGAGCGACGCGTAGCGCGGGCCGCCCTCGCCGGTGCCGTAGGCGTGGCTGGCGGGCGTGATGTTGTTCTTCACCGACGTCGGCGCGACGATGCGCAGGTCGACGGTGAGGACCGCCGGCAGCGCGACCGCCTTGTACTCGACGCCGATGTCGACCTCGCGGCCGACGGTGAGCGAGCCCTTGTCGGCGGCCAGCTCGACGGTCGCGGCGAAGGTCGCCTGCGGCCAGCCCAGCTTGCCGGCCAGCATCTGGCCGACCTGGTTGGCGTCGCCGTCGACGGCCTGCTTGCCCATGACCACGAGGTCGGGCTTCTCCGCCTCGATCACCTTGGCCAGCGCGGCGGCGACGACGCGGGCGTCGAGCGCCTTGTCCTCGCCGTCGATGCGGATCGCGCGATCGGCGCCCATCGCCAGCGCGGAGCGGAGCTGCTGCGCCGCGTCCTCGGGGCCGATGGTGACGACGACGACCTCGCCGTGGCTCTCGCCGCTCTCGCCGTTCTCGCGCAGGCGCAGCGCGGTCTCGACGGCGTACTCGTCGAACGTATTGACCACCCAGCTCGCACCGGACAGGTCGATGCCGCCGTCCTTGATCTTCACCTTGAGCTCCGGGTCGGGAACTCGCTTGATCGGGACCAGGATCTTCACACGTGACTCCTTCGTTCGAGACCTTGAGTGACGAGGGCGCCGACCCAGTCGGCGGCGCGCACGATATCGAACTTCCGCCCGTCGTCGTCCACCGACGGCGGCGGTTTTCTGCCGCGCCGGGCGCCGGCGTCGCGCCCGAGCAGCCAGGCGAGCGCGAGCTCGTCGAGCATTCCCCAGATCATGCGGGCGGCGTGCGGGGCCGGGACGGCGTCGGACCACTCGCCCGACGCCTGGCCCTCGGCGATGACGCCCGCGAGCAGCCGCAGGAGCTCGCCGAAGCGCTGCGCCGAGTACTCGCGCATGAACTTGGTCGACTGCCGTAGCTCGATGGTGAGGACCTCGGCGGCCGTGGGCTGATCGGCGATCATGCCGACGTAGGCGCGCACGAACGCCAGGAGCTTCTCGCGCGGGGTCGTGGCGCCCGCGACCGCGGCGGCCAGGAGCGCGTTCACCCGCTCCATCCGCGACTCGAACAGCGAGATGAGCAGGTCGTCCTTGCTCTTGAAGTAGAGGTAGATGGTGCCGTCGGCGACGCCGGCTTCCTTCGCGATGTCGGCCACCTTCGCCGTGAAGAAGCCTCGCTGCGCGAACACCCGCTCCGCCGCATCGAGGATGCGATCGCGCTTGGGTGAATGAGGCGTCATTCAGTTGTCTTTCTACCGTCCATGACGCGCAACGTCAAGACGCAGTTTTCGGGCGCGTCTTGCGCGCGGGAACGCCGCTCGCTACAACCCTGCCGTGGAAATCCGCCTATTTGTCCTCCCGGTGGCAGCGCTGGCGATCGGCCTTCTGACCGGCGCGTCGTGCAAGAAGGACGCGACCACCAAGACCGATCCCAAGGACGTGGTCGCCGCGGCCGACAACGCCAAGGCCGGTCCGGTCGACAAGACGCCGCTGCCCGGCGTGGACGTGAGCGCGCTGCCCGCCGCCAAGCAGGAGACGTTCTACCGGCTCGTCGGCACGCTGCCGTCGCCGTGCGGCAAGGCGCACAGCCTGCGCACGAGCGTCACGAGCGATCAGACGTGCAAGCGCGCGCCGTTCGCGGCCCGCCTCGTCGCCGAGCTCCTCGTCGACGAGCAGAGCAACGACACGGTCCAGACGCTCTATGCCGAGCGCTACACCAAGAACACGGCGGTGCAGACGATCGACGTCGGGCAGGCGCCGATGTCCGGCGAGGCGTCGGCGCCGGTCACGCTCGTCGAGTTCTTCGACTACGGCTGCCCGGCGTGCGTGCAGCTCAAGCCGACGCTCGACCTCGTCCTGCGCGAGAACAAGTCGAAGCTCAAGATCTACTACAAGATGTACCCGCTCGTGCACGCCCACCCCGACTCGATGGGCGCGGCGAAGGCGGCGCTCGCGGCGCAGGCGCAGGGCAAGTTCGGCCCGATGCACGACCTCATCTTCGACAAGTTCGGCGCGCAGAAGGAGTCGGACCTCCGCGGCTACGCGCAGCAGCTCGGGCTCGACATGGCCCGCTACGAGGCCGACTTCGTGGCCGCCGAGGCGCGCGTGAAGGCCGACATGGCGGAGGGGCAGACGGTCGGGGTCGACGGCACGCCCACCCTGTTCCTCAACGGCCGCAAGTACCCGGGGCCCTCGGATCCCAAGTACTTCGCCGCCGCCATCGAGGAAGAGCTCGCGGTTCGCCGCTGAATCTACCGCCGCCTGGCCCGTCTCACGAGGTACCCATGAAGCGTCTCGTCCTTGCTCTCGCCTTCGTGTGTCTGTCGGCTGCGGTCGCGGCCGCCGAGGTGAAGTCCGGTGATCGCGCGCCCGAGCTCGACGGCGCGAAGCTGGAGAACGGCAAGGCGTTCAAGCTCAAGGGCTACCGCAACCAGTGGGTCGTGCTGACGTTCGGCGGCTCGTGGTGCAAGCCCTGCAAGAAGGAGCTGCCGGCGTGGGACAAGCTGGCGGTGAAGTGGGCGGGCAAGGTGACCTTCGTCGCCGTCAACCTCGACAACGACAAGGCCAAGGGCAAGAAGTTCATGGACGGGCTCAAGATCAAGAAGATGGTGCGCGTGTACGCGCCCGAGGACTCGACGGCCGCCGCCGACGTCTACTCGCCGCCCAAGCAGCCGTCGAGCTACGTGATCGATCCCAGGGGCATCGTGCGCGAGCTCCACGAGGGGTACTCGGGCGGCGACGACAAGAAGATGGACGCGCTCCTCGGCAAGCTCGTCAAGTAGCGCAACGGGTCACAGACCGGACACCGTCGCGGGCGTGGACGTCTCGCGGAACGTCGTGCCGTCGCCGACGCGGCCCCAGCACGCCGTGGTGCCGTCGGCGCGCAGCCCGCAGGTCGTCGACGACGATGCGGCGATGGCGACGAAGCGATCTCCACCGGCCACGAGCGTCGGTGACCAGCGCGTGGCCGCGTCACCGACCCCGAGGCTGCCGCGGCTGTTGGCGCCCCAGCAGCGGACGGTGCCGTCGTCGCGCAGCGCGCACGTGTGGTACTGACCCGCCGCGATGGCGACGACGTGGTCGACGGCGGGCGTGATCGGCAGGAGCCGGCTGCTCGCCGTACCGTCGCCGAGCTGGCCCCACCCGTTCGCGCCCCAGCAGCGGACGGTGCCGTCGGCGATCAGCGCGCAGGTGTGGCTCCACCCGAGCGCGACGTCGACGACGTCGTCGAGGCCCGCGACCGCGGCGGGCAGGCGCTTGGCGTCGGCGGCGCCCGCGCCGGTCTCGCCGCTGGTGTTGCGACCCCAGCACCAGAGGCCACCGTCGCGCTTGATCGCGCACGAGTGGAAGTAGCCGCTCTCGACGGAGACGACGTCGGTCGGCGCCTGGAGGAGCCTGGGCACCGGATACGCCGCGACCGAGCCCGTGTTCATGCCGAGCTGGTAGCTCGTGTTCTCGCCCCAGCAGAGCACGCGCCCGTCGTAGCGTGCGGCGCAGCTGTGGCTGCTGCCGGTGGCGACGTCGACGGCGCTGGCGAGATCGCGCACCGCGCTCGGCGTGGTGCGCCGGGTGTACGATGCGTCGCCCAGCTGACCGCGCGTGTTCTGGCCCCAGCACCAGACACCGCCGGTGCCGCCGAGCGCGCAGGTATGGTTGACGTGCGAGCTCAGCGCGACCGCGCCGGTCAGCGCGAAGACATCTGTCGGGTCGAGGCTCGTGGTCAGCGCGCCGTTGCCGCGCTGGCCCTGGCGGCCGTCGCCCACGCAGCGAGCCGTGCCTGCGGCGCGTAGCACGCAGGCGTGCCCGGCGACCCCGTCGGAGCCGACGGCGAGGTCCCACGCGGGACCGCCGGAGGCAGGGCCCTCGACGAGCACGGGCGACCGGCGATCCGAGGGCGACGGCGCGCCGTCGCCGGTCTGGCCGCGATCGCCCTTGCCCCAGCATCGGACGTTGCCGTCGACGCCGTACGCGCACGCGAAGTCGTCGCCGACGCCGATCTCGAGCGTGGTGCCGAGGAGCGGCACGGTGCTCAGGGTCGGCGCCGGGTCCGCGTGGCCGAGGCCGCGCTGGCCGTGGTCGTTGTCGCCGCCGCAGACGACGTTGCCCGGGTAGTTGGTGAAGCAAACGCCGCGATCACGGTGGGCGAGCTGCGCGAACGGGCCGATGTTGTACGCGAAGAACGAGAACGAGCCCGCGCAGCTGAGCGTCGTGGCGGACGCCTGACAGTGGTCGGTGTCGTGAACGACCACGAGGTCGTTGGTCGCGAGCGTCGTCGGGAAGGCGTACGTGTAGAAGGGCAGTGGGCGTGGCGAGGGGTTCAGGTTGTGGGACTGGTTGTAGCTCCAGCACCACGTGAGCCCGTCGCGGTCGAAGCCACACGTGCGGTAGCCGCTCGCGTGGACCGAGACGATGCCGCCCAGCGGATGCCCGCTCTGGGTCACGACCGTGCGCGGCGTGGCGCTGCCGCTGGTCGTCCCGTCGCCGAGCTGCCCCTGTCCATTGGCGCCCCAGCACGCGACGCGGCCGGAGCCGAGCAAGGCGCAGCTGTGTTGGTCGCCGGCCGTCACGGCGACGGCGCCGCTCACGCCGGCGACGAGGACCGGGGTCGGGCTGTCGCTCGAGCCCCCGAGTTGCCCACCCTGGCCCTGCCCCCAGCACGCGACGCTGCCGGTGTCGAGCACCGCGCACGTGTGCGTGCTGCCCGCGCCGAGCGCGGTGGCTGGCGAGGGCAAGAGAACGTCTACGGGCGCGCGCCGATCGACGGCGGCACCGTCGCCGAGCTGGCCTTCGGTGCCGGCGCCCCAGCAGCGAACGCCGCCCGTGCTGGTGATCGCGCACGCGTGGGACGCGCCGACGGCGAGCCGACCGTACCGGGGACGGTCGAGGGTGACCTCGTCGGACGTCGACTCGATCGCGGGATCGAGGTCGACGCACGCACCGGCGAACGACGTCACGAAGAGAAGGACAACCATGGCAAGCCTGCGCATGGCGGCGCGGAACTGCAGGGGACGTGCCGGTCGCAAGCTGTCGACATCACGGTCGGGTGGGCAGATGCCTAGTCGATCTGCCCAGCCGGATCGCGGCATGCTGGGAATCGGTCGTCGTGCGTGGTTGGTTCGCTCGCCGTGAGCAACGGATCGGGCAAACGAAGCGTCGCGCTGCTGGTGGTCCTGGTGATGGTGGCCGGGGCCGGCGGATGGTGGTGGTGGCGCGGCCGCGATGGGCGCGGCGGCGGGGACGGTGGCGGTAGCGGCGGCGGCGCGGCGCGCGTCGAGGGTGGGCGCGGCGCGGCGACGAGCGGCGGCGTGGCGAGGGCGGCGAAGCGGGCGCGCCTCGAGGGACGCGTGCGCGGGCCGGCCGGCGCGGCGCTCGCGGGCGCGATCGTGCACCTCGATCCGGACGACGGCGAGCCGACGACGATCGTCGCCGGCGGCGACGGCGCGTTCGTCGTCGACGACCTCGAGCCCGGCGCGTACACGATCTCGGCGTCGGCCCCGGGATACGTGCCCGACGTCGAGCGCGAGGTCTCGATGCGCGGGGGCGAGACCACGCGCGTCGAGCTGTCGCTCGAAAGGGGCGGCGTCACGCTGCGTGGCACCGTCAGCGACGCTTCGGTCGGCCCGATCGCGGGCGCGGTGGTGGCGGCGGCGCCGTACGACGGCGTCTTCGGCCAGCGACGCGACGGCGGCGCGGCGATCACCGACGTCGAGGGTCGCTACACGCTCACGCTCGCGCCCGGCGCGTATCGCGTGCGCGCCGCCCACGGCGAGTACGTCGGCGCCGGCGCGCGGGTCGAGCTGCGCGACGCCGAGGTGGTGCAGGACTTCCGCCTGGTGCCCGGCGGCGTGATCGAGGGCGTGGTGAAGGACGAGGTCACCGGGCAACCGGTCGCCGGCGCGACGGTGATGGTCGAGCGCGAGCGCGGCGGCCGGAGCTGGGCCGAGGGCCGCAGCGTCGTCACCGTGGAGAGCGACGCGACCGGCGCCTTCCGCGCGCCGGGGCTCCTGCCCGGGACGTTGCGGCTGCGCGCCGAGGTCGAGCGCGACGGGCGGCTCACGCGCGAGCCGGTGCTCGTGCCGCTCGGCGTCGCCGAGCAGACGGCGAACGTCGAGGTGTTCGTCGGCGCGGCGCCCTACGTCGCCGGGCGCGTGGTCGACGACGAGGGCAAGCCCGTCGCCGACGCGATGGTGATCGCGATCGGCAAGCAGGACCTCTCGTCGGTCGACACCGACGCCGACGGCAACTTCCGCTTCGTCGGGCTCGCCCCGGGCACGTGGCAGCTCTCGGCGTCGAGCTCGCGCCACGAGGCCGGCGGCACGACGCCGGTGACGCTCGCCGACGCGCCGGTCACCGGCGTCGAGGTGAAGGTCGCGAGCGCGCCGCATGTCACCGGACGGGTCGAGCCGGCGGCGGTCGCGGAGGTCGCGATCGAGCGCGACCTGGGGCAGGGCGGCATCCTGATGTGGGGCGGCGGCATGGCGATGATGGCGTCGACGCACAGCGCCGCCGACGGCACGTTCGACCTCTCGCCGGTCCAGTCCGGCAAGCGGGTCGTGACCGCCAAGGCCGCCGACGGCCGCCGCGGCAAGGTCGAGGTCGACGTGCCGGCGAAGGGGGCGGTCGACGTCGTGATCCGCCTCGAGGAGCGGGGCAGCATCGCCGGCACGGTCGTCGATCAGCACGGTCAGCCGGTGCCGGGCGCGGCGGTCCACCTCAAGAAGACCGAGGGCAACAAGCGCTCGACGTTCGTCGTCAACGGCGTCGACCTGACGGCGGACCGCGCGGTCGTCGCGCGTGACGGCGGGTTCGTGATGCGCGGCCTCGACGCGGGGCGCTACGAGCTGACCGTCGCCGACGAGCACGGTGGGCGGCTGGGCTGGGCGAAGGCGGCGAAGGGCAAGGAGCGCGCGCCGGTGGTCGTCGCGCTCGGCGAGGACGAGCAGCGGTCGGGCGTCGCCCTCGCGGTCGAGCTCGACGACGGCGTCCTGCGCGGCGTCGTCCGGAATCCGGACGGGACGCCACGCGCCGAGGCGTGGGTGACCGCCAGCTTGCGCCACGACGAGCTGGCGCCCGAGCGCCCCGACGGCGACGGCCCGGGCGAGACGTCGACGACGATCATGGTCATCGAGGACGGCAGCGGCGTCGGCGGCACGCCGCCGGCGCTCACCGACGAGCAGGGCCGCTTCGAGCTGCGCGGCCTGCGCCGCGGCAGCTACGATCTCGTCGCCGAGGCCGAGCGTGGCGCGCTGCGCGGGCGCGTCGAGAACGTGCGCACCGGCAGCGAGACGAGCATCGCGCTCGCCGGCCTGGGGCGCATCGAGGGCGTGGTGACCGCGGGTGGCAAGCCGGTGACCGAGTACACGTACGAGCTCGAGGGCCTCGCGCGGCGCGCCCAGGCGGTGCGCGACGCGGGCGGCAAGTTCGTGATCGAGCGGATCGATCCCGGCACGTACACGGTTCGCATCCGGAGCGCGTCCGGCGTCGGCAACGCCCGGGTGACCGCGGAGGCCGGCAAGACCGCGCCGGTGGCGATCACGCTCGCCGGTCCGACGAAGGTACAGGGGCGGCTGGTCGACGCCGCCGGGCAGCCGATCGCGAGCACGCCGGTGCTCGCCATGCCGGCCCGGCCGGAAGGCAAGGACGGCGAGCACGGGTCGTTCACCTTCGAGGGTCCGCCGCCGACGAGCGGCGCCGACGGCCGCTTCGACTTCGAGGTCGAGGCCGGCGAGTACGAGCTGCTCGTGCTCGGCGGCGCCGGCGGCCCGACGGCGCGCAAGCGCTTCACCGCGACGAGCGGCCAGGTCGCCGACCTCGGCGACATCACCGTGGCGGCTACGGCGCCGGGCAGTAGCGGCTCTGGATCTCCGCCACGGTGAGCGCGCGATCGGCGAGCGTCACCTCGTCGAGCTCGAGCGTGTGCGTGCTGTTGTCGAACACGCCCTGCGCGCCGAAGTCGATCTGACGCCACTCGAAGTAGGTCGCGAAGGAAGGTGTGATCGTCGCGCTCGCGCCGTTCACCCAGCCCATGAGCCGGGATCCGTCCCAGGTGATGACCACGTAGTTCCACTGCCCGAAGTTGATGGGCAGCGTCGGGAGCTGGGCGCTGTTGGGCTCGGCGAACACCGAGATGAGGCTGCCCCCGGTCAGCGCCCAGAAGTTCAGGTCCGTGAGGCCGGAGCCGCCGAGGTTGGCATGGTTCACGACGATGCCGCCGTCGGACGGCCGCACCCAGAGCTCGAGGGTCCAGGTGGTCAGCTGCGGCGTCGGCGTCATCCGGTTCCAGCGCAGCACCTGGTGGTAGTCGCCGGCGACCGGCGCGAAACGCAGGCCGTTGCCGTAGCGCCCCGCGCTCGAGGTCGGGTCGAGCGTGTCGGCGCTGCCGCTACGCCCCTTGATGGCGTAGTTGCTGGCGTTCACCGAGTTCGTCATGAACTGCGTCGTCGGCGGATCCTCGAGATGCAGGCTCAGGATCGCGCCCGGCATCTCCGGCGGCTGGCCGCAGGAGACGGTCCAGGTGCGCGTCACGGTGGCCATGTTGCCGACGGCGTCGATGGCGCGGACGTCGACGGAGTGCGGCCCCGGGGCGCGGTAGAGATCGGTCGGCGAGCTGCACGCCGCGAACGGCCCCGTGTTGTCGAACCGACAGGTGATCGTCGCGGGCTCGCTGACCACGAAGTTGAGGACCGCGTGCGCCGCCGTGTGACCCACCGCTGGGCTCTGGATGTTGATGCCCGGCGCGGTGGTGTCCGAGGTCCACGACCACGTGGCCGGGGTGGGGTCGGCGTTGCCCGCGAGGTCGACCGCGCGGATGGACATGACGTGATCGCCGTCGGGCACGCTGAGCGTGATCGGTGACGAGCAAGCCTGATAGGGCACACCGTCGAGGCTGCACTGGAAGCTCCCGGTCTCGGTGGAGGTCATCGAGAACGTCGCGGTCGCCTGTGCGGTCGGGTGCTGCGGGCCCGACTGGATCGTCGTGTTGGGCGCGACCGTGTCCGTCGTCCACGCGTAGGTGGCCGGCGACGGGTCGCGGTTGCCCGCCGCGTCGTAGGCGCGCACCTGGAACGTGTGCGACCCGTGGCTGACGGTGACCGGGTGAGGGCTGCTGCACGAGGCGAACGCGGAACCGTCGAGGCTGCACTCGAACAGCGCGCCGGCCTCGCTGGAGAACGTGAACTGCGGGCTGGTCGCGTTCGACGGGTTCGGCGGGGAGCCCGTGATCGTCGTGTCGGGGGGCACGGTGTCGACGGTCCAGCTCCGGCTCGCCGGCGTCGCGTCGCGGTTGCCGGCGGCGTCGACCGCGCGCACCAGCAGCGTATGCGCGCCCTGGCTCAGGCCGGCGAGCATCGTCGACGCCGTGCACGGCGTGTAACCGGCGCTGTCGAGGTTGCACTCGTACGTCGCCGCGGCGTCATCCGAGGTGAAGGTGAACGTCGCCGACGTGCTGGCGGTGGGCCCCGACGGTCCCGACGCGATCGTGGTCGTCGGCGGCGTCAGATCGATCGTCCAGATCTGCTCGGCCGGGGACGGATCGTACACGCCGGTCGCGCTGCGGGCGCGCACGCGGAACGTGTGCATCCCGGCGCTCAGACCCGAGAAGCTGAACGGCGAGGTGCAGACCGCGTACGTCATCGAGTCGAGCGCGCACTCGAACGTCCCACCGGTGGCGTTGGTGGCGGTGAACGTGAACGAGCCCGCTTGCAGGTTGGTGGCGCCGCTCGGACCGGCCGTGATCTGCGTGTCCGGCACCGTCGTGTCCACCGTCCAGGTGTGGGAGGCCGGCGTCGCGTCCTGGTTGCCGGCGACGTCGATGGCACGTACCCGGAAGTTGCGTGAGCCGTCCGAGAGCCCGGTCAGGGTCCGCGGCGACGCGCACGCCGCGAACGCCGCCCCGTCGAGGCTGCACTCGAACGTCGAGCCGGCCTCGTTGGACGTGAACGCGAAGGTGACGTCGGCGGCGCTCGGTGACGCCGGCGTCTGGGTGAACGTGGTGTTGGGGGCCGCGGTGTCGACGGTCCAGGCGCGGCTGGCCGGTGAGGCATCACGGTTGCCGGCGGCGTCGACGGCGCGGACGGCCAGCGCGTGGCCGCCGTCGGCGAGCCCGGCGAGGGTGTGCGGCGACGGACAGGCCTCGAAGCCGCCGCTGTCGACGTCGCACTCGTAGGTGACGCCACTCTCGCTGGACGAGAACACGAAGACCGCGGTCGCCATCGCCGTGGTGCCCGATGGTCCGTTGGCGATCGTCGTGTCGGGTGCGGTGGTGTCCACCGTCCACGAGCGCGTGGCCGGGGACGGATCGAGCTGCCCCGTCGTCGAGCGTGCACGCACCCGGAGCTCGTGAGCGCCGTCGGCGAGCCCGGCGAAGGTCGTGGGGGACGTGCAGGCGGCGAACGCGGCGCTGTCGAGGCTGCACTCGAACGAGACGGTCGCGCCTCCGTTGGGGGAGGAGAACGTGAAGGTCGCGTCGGTCGTGTTCACCGCGCCCGTCGGCCCGGTGTCGATCGTCGTGTCGGGCAGCAGCAGATCGACCGTCCACGTATGACTGGCCGGCGTGGCGTCCCGGTTCCCGGCGCCGTCGACCGCGCGTACCTCGAAGCCGTGCGTGGCGCTGTCGAGCCCGGACACGGTGTGAGGCGAGGTGCACGTCGCGAACGCCGCGCCGTCGAGCGCGCACTCGAACGTGCCGGCCTCCGACGACATGAACTCGAAGATCGCCGTCGCCGAGTTGTCGGTCGCCGGCGGGGCGCTCGTGATCGTGGTCTCCGGCGGCGTGGTGTCGCCGCTGTCACCGTCGTCGTCGTCGCCGCCGTCGGTGCCGGTGAAGGTCACACCCGGGACCGAGCAGCCGGAGGCCAGGAGCGCGACATGGATGGTGGCGAGCGCCGCGAGGCGCGAGCGGGTGCGCATGGATCAGAACCTCACCTGGACATCGACGCCGGCGTAGCCGGGCCCGAGCGTCGGCTGGAAGCCGACGCGCTCCGACGGCGTCTTGGGGGCGCCGGTGAACCAGAGGACCGCGGCGCCCACGACCGCGGCGCCGCCGACGCCGTAGGCGATGTTGGCGAGGAGCGCCTTGCTTCGCCCCGAGTCGAGCTTGTCCTGGGCCTGGGCCGCGGCCGCGCACGGCATCGCCGGATCCGGGCACAGCATGAACGCCTCGTCCTCGAGGCTCTTGGCCTGCATGCCGAAGACCAGTCCGCCGGCGAGGGCCAGCACGCCGACACCGCCCACGCCGAGCGCGGCCTTGCGCTTCGAGGTGAACGCGCCGGGCGCTGCGTCGCCGGGTGGCGGCTTCCGGTCGAGCTCCGGTGGCGGGGGCGTCTCGTCGACGAGCTTGCGCAGCTCCTTGAACCGCGGCACCTCGATCGACGCCTTGTCGGACTCCACCGCGACCTCGACGGTCGTGCTCCACTCCTCGTGGCCCGGGGCATGGCCGCTGATCGTGTACACGCCGCCGTCGACGGGCGCGCCCCGGTTCCACAGGACGGCGTCGAGCGGCTTGCCGTTGCGCTTGATGATCAGGCCATCGACGCGGCTCTCGTCGGGGACCAGCACGGTGAGGTACGACAGGCGCGGCTCGAGCGCGGCGATGCGCTGCTCGGCGAGCCGGCGCTTCTCCGGATCCTTCACGCGCGTGAGCGAGTCCTTGTAGGCCGACCAGGCCGACACGAGTCGCTTCTGCGCCTCGCGGCACTGGCCGAGCCGGATGAGCGTGCCGGCGCGCGGCTCGATGCGGTTCGACGCCTCGAAGGCGTCGCACGCCTCCGCGATCTTGCCCGTCGACTCGAGTCGCTCGGCCTCGACGAAGAGCGCCTCGGCGTCGGCGTTCTGCGCGGCGGCGTGGCCGATCGCGGCGAGCGTGATCGCGGCGAACGCGAGCGCCGTCAGCGCCGCGGTGGTTCCCCTCGATGATGATGTGAGCGCGCGGCCGGTCGCCGCGTCAGTCGCCGCGATCGACGCGTCTACCCGAGCCAGATGCCGAACCTGAGCCTTGCGATGCATCCGTTCCTCCGCCGGTCTTCGTACCCCCGGTGGTGCCACCGGTCTTCGAACCCCCGGTCTTCGCATCTCCGCCGCCGGTCTTCTCGACCTTGCCGTCTCGACCACCGCGCTTCTTGCCGTCGCGCTCGCGCCGGTCGGTGGCGGCGACCGCCGCGGCGTCGACGGTCACGGCCGCGTCGACCGGCGCCGCCGCGATCGCCTCGGCGGCGTCGGCTGCGGTCGCCGCGACGCCGGCGTCGCTGGTGTCAGGCTGGGTCTCGGCGATCACCGCGCCGGAGCTCGAGCCGGTACCCGCGGCTGCCTCGACGGCGCTCGCGCTGCCCTGGCCGGCGGTCGGTGCTGGTTGCTGGTCGCTGCCGCTCCCGCTGCCGCTGCCGCCCCCGAGCACGACCGCCGCGGCGATGCCGCCGGCGAGGAGGACGCCGATGCCGGCGAAGAGCGGTACCTTGGACTTGCCGCCGCTCGGCGACATCGTCCCCGCACCGCCCGCCTGGGCCGCCGCGCCCGACAGCGTCGTCGGGACACCAGGCTGACCGTTCGCCGTGCGCGACGCGGGCAGCGGCGTCGGCACAGGCGTGAGCAGTGGGTTCATCGCCATCGTCGGCGCGGTGATCGACTGGAGCGAGCCGGCGGGCATGGAGCCCTGACCGAGCAGGCGCGCGAGCTCGGCCGCGGTCTGCACGCGCTCGGCCGGGTTCTTGGCGAGCAGGTTGAGGATCAGGCCCTCCGTCGCCGCGCTGATGTTCGGGTTGTGGCGCGTCGGTGGATCCGGCGGCATGAGCATGTGCGCCGCGATCAGCTCTCCCAGTCCCTCCGCCTGGAAGGGCGGCCGGCCGGTGACCATCTCGTAGAGGATGCAGCCGAGCGCGTAGATGTCGGAGCGGTGATCGATCTCGCCGGCGCCGCGGCACTGCTCCGGGCTCATGTACGTGGGCGTGCCCATCACCGCGCCGGTCCGCGTCTTGCTGCCGGTCCCGCGCTGGGCCTCGCTGACCTTGGCGATGCCGAAGTCGAGGATCTTGGGGCGCTCGCCGCCCGGCATGTCGGGATCGGGCACGAGGAAGACGTTGTCGGGCTTGAGATCGCGGTGGACGATCTGCTTGGCGTGCGCCGCCGCGAGGGCGCTCGCGACGCCACGGATGATGACGAGCGCCTGCCGCTCCTCGAGCGTGCCCTGCGTGGCGAGGCGGCGCGACAGCGGCTCGCCGTCGAGCAGCTCCATCACGATGTACGCCATGCCGTTCTGCAGGTAGCCGAAGTCGAAGACCTCGACGATGCCCGGATGGCGCACGGCGGTCGCGGCGCGCGCCTCGGTGAAGAAGCGGTTCACGATGTCGTGGTTGGACGACAGCTCCGGGAGAAGCAGCTTGACGGCCGCGGGCTTGCCGATGAGCTGGTGCTGGGCGCGGTAGACCACGCCCATGCCGCCCTCGGCGATCTTGCCCGTGATCTGATAGCTCCCGACGAGCTCTCCCAGCACTATCTGTGGATAGTGTTCTAGCGCACCCACTCCGTCAACCATGAAGGCCGTGGTTGCCGGGTCTTGCCCACGGAGATCACGGCCACGCGCGACGGAGCAGCTGCGTGTGCGGCGGCGCTTGCGGGGGATCGCACGCGGGGAACGTGGGCGCGCCGGTGTCACCCAGGGTGAGCGTCAGGCGGTCGCCGCTGCAGCCGCGGATCCGGGCGGGCGCCCGGACGATGCACATGTGGGCGCCCCGATGCCAGCGTCGCACAACGTCGCCGGCGATCTCGCGGCCCGTGCGGCGGAGCTCGAGGCGCGAGGGCGCGGCCTGGGTGCCGGTCGGCGCGGCGGGGAGCTCGCGCACGAGCGGGTAGCCCTCGAGGCGGGCGCCGCCGTCGAGGATGTGCCAGCGCGCGGCGCCGTCGGTGGTCTCCCAGATGCCGCCCAGGTGATCGCCGCAGTGCGCGGCGGACGGCGAGCGATCGCAGGCGGCGAGCGCGGCGGCGACGAGCGTCGCGCTCGTCAGTCCGCGCACCACGTACATCAGTCGAGGCCTTCGAGCCGATCGGCCTGATCGTGCGCGCGCAGCGCGTCGATGATGTCGCCGAGCTCGCCGTCCATGATCGCCGGCAGGTTGTGCTTGGTGAGCCCGATGCGATGATCGGTGACGCGATCCTGCGGGAAGTTGTACGTGCGGATCTTCTCGCTGCGATCGCCGGAGCCGACCATCGAGCGGCGCGCGTCGCGCTCGGCGGCCTGGCGCTGGGCGAGCTCGTGATCGTAGAGCCGCGAGCGGAGGACCTTGAGCGCCTTCGCCTTGTTCTTGTGCTGCGACTTCTCGTCCTGACAGATCACGACGAGCCCCGACGGGATGTGGGTCAGGCGGACGGCAGAGTCGGTGGTGTTGACCGACTGGCCACCGTGGCCGCCGGCGCGGAAGACGTCGACGCGGAGATCCTTGTCCTCGATCTTGATGTCCACGTCCTCGGCCTCGGGCATGACGGCGACGGTGGCGGCGGAGGTGTGGATGCGCCCCTGCGCCTCGGTGGCGGGGACCCGCTGCACGCGGTGGACGCCCGACTCGAACTTGAGGCGCGAGTAGACGTCCTTGCCCTCGACGAGGACGATGATCTCCTTCCAGCCGCCCGACGGCCCATCGGACGCCGACAGGATCTCGGACTTCCACCCCAGGCGCTCGGCGAAGCGCATGTACATGCGGAACAGATCGCCGGCGAAGAGCGCGGCCTCGTCGCCGCCGGTGCCGGCGCGGATCTCGAGGATCGTGTTCTTGGCGTCGTTGGGATCCTTGGGCAGGAGCAGGACCTTGAGCTCCTGCTCGGCGGTCGTGCGCTGCGCCTCGAGCTCCCGCGACTCCTCGCGGGCGAGGTCGCGCATCGTCGCGTCGTCCGACTGGATGAGCTCCTTGGCCTGCGCGAGTTCGCCGATCAGCTTCTGGTAGCGCGCCCACGCCGCGACGAGCGCGTCGAGCTCGGCGTGCTCGCGCGACAGCTTCTGGAACTCGCCGCGCTTGCCGATGACCTCGGGGTCACCGAGGAGCGCGGTCAGCTCCTCGTGACGGCGCGCGAGCGCCGCCATCTTGTCCAGGAATCGTTGCTCGTCGAACATGGCTTGTCCTCAGCTGGCCCTCACGCCGCCGCCTGGACAAGCCGTCTACTTCTGGCCGTAACGCTTCTTGAAGCGATCGATGCGGCCGGCGGTATCCATGAGCTTCTGCTGACCCG
The DNA here is from genome assembly GCA_002344285.1 of Myxococcales bacterium UBA2376. Lineage (GTDB taxonomy): Bacteria > Myxococcota_A > Polyangia > Haliangiales > Haliangiaceae > UBA2376. Next base: position 42,915 of record DDTA01000145.1, on the reverse strand, counting down.
TGAAGAACGGGTGGCACTTCGAGCAGATCTCGACGCCGAAGTCTCCGCGGGTGGAGAAGGTGTCGTAGACCGCGCCGCACGCACAGGAGATCTTGGCGGGGCGGTAGTGGGGGTGAGCGGCGGTGTCCTTCATGGCTTCCTCGTCTCCGTTACCGGTCGATGGACCGGGTGCCGGGAGGCCGGTTGTTTACATCCAGAAGGTGCCAGTTGCAATGCCCCCGGGAACGCCAATGATCGCAGGTGGTTGCGAGGGGCGGGTGTCCCTCTCAGGAGAGCGCGTCGTGCAGGACCTCGCGCTCGACGCCGATCTCGTCGGCGGAGCGGAAGCCGAGGCGGCGGAAGAGGGGCAGCGGTGGGCACCAGCCCCGGAGCGCGTGGAAGGCGAGGAAGCCGACCTGGACCCAGAAGAGGGCGCCCCAGCCGCCCATGCGGCCGCGGCGGGCGAGGCTGCGCATCGCCATGCCGCCGGTGAGCCCACCGAGCACGGCGAAGTTGAGCATGAGCGCACGGTCGACGTGCCACTCGCGATCGAGCTCGCCGAGTCGCTCGCTGATCTCGTCCGGGGAGCCGATCGCGTCGGCCACGGCGCCCAGCGTCTGGCGGTCGATGCGCCGGTTGATGGATTCGCGGGTGTGCTCGCGGATTCGGTCGTGCACGGGTGCCTCCTTGGTGCGAGGAGGTTGCAACGCCGGTGCCGACTCGTGACCCGGGTGACGGAGCGCACGCCCGCGGCAGCGCCCGGATCTGGCGCCCGGCCGCGACGACTGGCAGTACAACTGGGTATGGGCTGGAATCCAGCGCTCGTCGCGCGCCTGTCGCTCGCCGTGCTCGTCCTCGGCGCGGTCGCGTGCAAGAAGGAAGCGGATCCTGCGCCGGCCACCTCCAGCGCCGAGCGCGGTGGCGCCGGCGCCGCGCAGGTCGAGACGACCGAGGACGAGGCCGGCGCGCCGTCGCCGGACCGCGCGGCCAGGCTGCCCGCGATGCCGCGCAAGCTGCCCGGCACGCTGCCGGATCACGCGGAGATGAAGGCGACGCGCGACGAGCGCCGCAAGCAGGTGCTCGAGATGTACGACGTCGACAAGAACGGCGAGCTCGACGACGAGGAGCGCGAGGCCATGCACGAGGCGCGCGTCGTCGACATGGTCTCGCGCATCGACCAGAACGCCGACGGGAAGCTGACGCGCGAGGAGCTCGAGTCCTCGTCGGCGCGCCGGCGCCGCCCGGCGCCCGACTTCGACGCGCTCGACGTCAACAAGGACGGCTTCGTCACCGTCGAGGAGATGGCGGCCTCGCGCCTGCCTATGCGTGGGCGCGGGAGGCCCCCGGCGCCTTGACGTCCGGGTAGAGCGGCAGGATCTCCACGCCGACGCGTAGATCGTGCACGCTCGCGTAGCGCGCCGCGAGATCGAGCGCGACGTACACCTTGTTGGCGTCGAAGACGCCGAAGCTCGTCGAGACGACGATCTGCTCGTCGCCGATGACCTCGAAGCCCTCGGGGATGACGTCGTGCCCGTAGACGCAGAACGTGCCGCCGAGCGCCTTCACGAACGCGGCGGCCGCGTCGGGCTCGGCCGAGCGGGCCCACAGGATGGGCCCGATCACCGGGGTGTCGAGGATGTCGATGGGGCTCCCGACCTCGAACCCGTCGAGGCGCGCCTCCTCGATGTCGCGGATCGACTCGATCGTCGCTGCCGGTGCGCCGTGGGTGAAGACCGCGCCGCAGGGCGCGACCGCCACGAGCGCGAAGTCGCGCAGGATCTCGCGCATGCGCGCGGCGCGCTCGGGGCCGAGCAGGTGCTCGAGCACGGCGACCTCGTCGGCGGCGAACTTCGCCGTGTGGGGGCCGCCGATGTGGCCGTGCTCGTGGTTGCCGATGAGCGCGTGCACGCGGCCCGGGTGGCGCTTCATCATCACCGCCAGCTCGTCGATCACGTCGCCGGAGGCGTCACGGTAGTACTCGCCGAGGAACTCCGGCCACTCGCTCTCCTCGAGGTGCGGGCCGTGGATGAGATCGCCGGTGAAGAGCAGGTGGGCGTCACCCGACCGCTCCATCTCCTCGTCGAAGATCTCGACGATCCGGTGGAAGTCCCGCAGGCAGCCCTGCAGGTCGGTACAGACGATGAGCTTTCCGTGGTCCGGCAGCCGCAGCACCCTCGCCATGTCCGCCCCGTCAGCCTCCCGCCGCGCGCAGAGCGGCGACGATCGCGGCGCGATCCGCGGCGCCGGCCAGCGCGCCGAGGACACGCTCGACGGGCGGCGGCGCGACCATGAGCTGGCGCCAGGTGTCGGCGGCATCGCCGAGCAAGAGCGCCGCGTGGCGGACCGACGAGCGCGCCGGATCGACGACGGCGTGGCCGCGGGCCGTCGCGGCGGCGCGGTCGAGCAGGAGCTCGACGGCACCGGTCTCGTGGAGCTCGTCGCCGAGCACCTCGTCGATCCGGGCGCCGCTCTCCACCGCGAGCGTCGCCGCGATCGTCAGGCTGCCGCCGCCGTCGAGCCGGCGCGCCGCCGAGAGCCAGCGCTTCACCTTGCCGATCGCGACGGCGTCGAGCGCGCCGACGAGCGCGCGGCCGGTGGGCGGCATCACGACGTTGACGGCGCGCGCCAGCCGGCCCAGCGAGTCGATGAGGACGATGGCGTCCTCGCCGCGCTCCGCGGCGCGCTTGCCGCGCTCGATGACGAGCTCGACGAGCTGGACGTGGCGCGCCGGCGGGTCGGCCATGGTCGAGACCACGGCGAGGCCCCCGAGCGCCTTCTCGAGCTCGGAGGCGTCCTCGGGCCGGAGATCGATCGCGCACAGCGTGGTCGACGCCCTGGGGTGCGCGGCGCGGATCGCCTGCGCCAGCTCGACGAGGAGCGCGGTCTTGCCGGCGCGCGGCGGGGCCTTCACCAGGATGCGCTGACCGAAGCCCAGCGGGCAGTAGAGGTCGGCGAGGCGCACGGCGGGCGCGGCGGCGCCGAGGTCGAAGCTCTTCACCGCCGGGTGCGCGGCGCGGTCGTCGAAGTCGACGAGGTGCGGGTGCTGGTCGGGCGGACCGCCCTCGATCGCCTCCACGCGCAGGAGCGCGAAGTAGCGCTCGGTCTCCTTGGGCGGGCGCACGGTGCCGCGCACGGCGTCGCCGGTGCGCATGCCGAAGCGCCGGATCTGCGACGGCGACACGTAGATGTCGTCGATGCCGGGCTGGTACGCGTGGTCCGGGGTCCGCAGGAAGCCGAAGCCGTCGGGCAGGATCTCGAGCACGCCCTCGGCGTGGGTCTCGCCGCGGCGGTCGGCGTGCGCCTCGAGCACGGCGAGCACCAGCTCCTGACGTCGCAGCTCGCGCGCGTCGTCGACCCCGAGTCGCTCCGCCAGCGCGCACAGCTCGTCGGCCGACATGCGGCGCAGCGCTCCGAGCTCGAGCACCGCGACCTGCGCGGGCGCGGACGATGACGTGGACGAGTGCGAGGTGGGCGTGGGCACGGCGGGAGGGCTGGGGCGTAGGACGCAGGAAGGGGGCAGAGGACGCCTCGACGGCGCCCGTGGTCTCCACCTGATAGAGTAGGGACACGCATGTCGGGCGGTCAAGCCATCCGCCGGGTTCATGCCCGGGTACGAGGACGTGTGCAGGGCGTCGCCTACCGCGCCTCGACGCGCCACCAGGCGCGCACCCTGGGCCTGTCGGGGTGGGTCCGCAACCTGCCCGACGGCTCGGTCGAGCTCGAGGCTCAGGGGCCCCCTGAGGTCGTCGAGGCGCTCCTCACCTGGTGCCGCCGCGGTCCGTCGCTCGCGCAGGTCACGTCCGTCGACGTCACCGATCTGCCGCCGGCGGACGGGGACGACTTCGACATCCGACACTGACGGCCCGGTCCTCAGGGTGGCGGTTCGGTGTCCCGCAACCCGAGCTCCTTCATCTTCATCTGGAGGCTCTTGCGGCTGATCTTGAGCAGCTTGGCCGCCTGCGTGACGTTGCCGCCGGTCTCGTTCAGGGCCTTGGCGATGAGCTCGCGCTCGACGCGGCTGGTCTCGGCGCGCACGATGTCCTTGAGCGAGCTCTCGCCCGCGACTTGTGACCCGTCGTCGTCGGGGTCGCCGTCGTCGACGTCGGGCGTGGCGAGCGGCGCGCTGGGCGCGGTCGCCGTGGGCGAGGGGACCGGGCCGCTCGCGGCGGCCGCCGCCTGACCGAGCTCCTCCGGGAGATCGGCGCGCGCGATCCGCTCGCTCTTCGAGAACAGGATCGTCCGCTCGAGCACGTTCTCCAGCTCGCGGATGTTGCCGGGCCAGGCGTGGCCCTCGAGCGCGACCAGCGCGTCGTCGTCGATGCCGAGGACGTTCTTCTTCAGGCGCTCGTTGAAGCGCTTGATGATGTGGCGGACGAGCAACGGGATGTCGCCGCGGCGCTTGCGCAGGGGCGGGATCTGGAGCGGCACGACGTTCAGGCGGTAGTACAGATCGTCGCGGAAGTTGCCGCGCGCGATCTCCTGCTCGAGATCGCGGTTGGTCGCGGTGATCAGGCGGACGTCGACCTTGATCGTCTTGATGCCGCCGACGCGCTCGAACTCGCTCTCCTGGATCGCGCGCAGGAGCTTGACCTGCATCTCCACCGGGATCTCGCCGATCTCGTCGAGGAACAGGGTGCCGCCATCGGCGAGCTCGAAGCGGCCCGGCTTGGACGAGGTGGCGCCGGTGAACGCGCCCTTCTCGTACCCGAAGAGCTCCGACTCCATGAGCGTCTTGGGGATCGCCGCGCAGTTGATCTTGATGAACGGGCCGTGCTTCCGGCTCGAGTGTTCGTGCAGCGCCTTGGCGACCAGCTCCTTGCCGGTGCCGCTCTCGCCGGTGATGAGCACCGTCGAGGGCGAGTCGGCGACCTTCTCGATCACGCCGAAGATGGCGTGCATCTCCGCGCTGTCACCGACGAGGCCGTAGCGCCCCTTCTGCTCTTCCTGCTCGTCGGTGGCGTAGAGCGCTTGCCGCGGCGCGACGCGGTTCGCCGCCGCCTGCTTGACGGCCTTCTCGATGACCAGTCGGATCTGGTCCTGCTCGAACGGCTTCTCGATGTAGTCGAACGCGCCGGCCTTGATCGCCTCGACCGCCTGGCCGACCGAGCCGTACGCGGTGACCATGATGACCGGGACCTGCGGCTGCGTGCGCACGGCGGTGCGCAGCACCTCCATGCCGTCGACCTTGGGCATGCGCAGGTCGGTGATCACGACGTCGACGCCCTCGAGCATCGACAGCGCCTCGGAGCCGTCGACGGCCTGGACGACCTCGTGGCCTTCGCGACGCAGGATGGCGTGGAGGACGCGCCGCAGGTTGGGCTCGTCGTCGGCGACCAGGATACGCGCACGTTCGGTCATGGTGGTGGGTCGTCAGGTTGTTACCACGCGGGCCGCGCCTTGTTCGGGCAGCGCGCCGTCGTCGGAGGGCGCGGCCGCCTCCGCAGGCGGAGCCGTCGGCGCCGGCGCCGTCGTCGGCGGCCTGGGCGCGGGGGTCGGGTCGCGCGGCGGCAGGAACGGGTTGTCCATCTTGCCCGTGGTGGTGGCCGCGACGGGCACGCCGGGCGCCGCGGGCAGGAAGACGGAGAAGGTCGAGCCCTCGTCGGGCGTGGAGCGCACCTCGATCGTGCCGCCGTGCTGGCTCACGATGCGCTGGGCGATGGCGAGGCCGAGGCCGGTGCCGCGGCTCTTGGTCGTGAAGAACGGGATGAAGAGCTTCTTCAGGCGGTCGCCCGGGATGCCGACGCCGTGATCGCGCAGGCGGACCTCGGCGAACTGGCCGTAGCCGAGCTTCGAGCGGCGCCGGCGCGTGGTCAGGATCTCGAGGACGCCGCCCTCGGGCATCGCCTGCAGGCCGTTGAGGCCGAGGTTGAGGAAGACCTGGACCAGCGCGTCGGGATCGGCGACGACCGGCGGCAGCATCTCGTCGTAGCGCGCCTTGATCTCGGTGCCCTTGGCCTCGCGCGCCGCCTGGAGGAGCGTCACCGTCTTGCGCACGACGTTGTTGAGATCGATCTGCGGCGGCTTGCCGGCCTCGGCGCGGTCGGCGCGCGCGTAGTCGAGGAAGCGGGTCACCACGTTGTTCAGGCGGTTGACCTCCTCGAGGATGATGTCGATGAACTCGGCCGACTCGGGGCCCGGCGGCAGCGGCTTGCCGTCGGGACCGAGGAGGAGCTGGGCCGCGCCCTTGATCGCGCCGAGCGGGTTGCGGATCTCGTGAGCGAGGCCGGCCGACATCTCGCCGAGCGCGGCCAGGCGGTCGCGCTCCTTCACGCGCTCGTAGGCCTGGCTCGACTCGATGACGCGGGCGCCCTGGCTCGCGAGCTGGCGGAACATGTCGACGTCGTCGAGATCGAAGGCGCCCTCGGCGCGGTCGTCGCGCACGGCGAGCAGGCCGAGCAGCCACGGCCCCTGCTCGGTCTCGGCGGAGCCGAGGAACGGGAAGATGAGGCCGGCGTTCATCAGCTCGGCGGTGGCGATGATCGCGTCGAGCGCCTCGCGCTTCTCGAGGGGGGCGTCGGGGCTGAGCGCGTCGCGCTCGCGGCGGACGGCGTCGACGTCGATGAGCCCGGCGCGGGCCCGTTCGAGGAGCGCGCGGGCGGCGCCGGCGTCGAGCCGGTCGGTGGGCGCGGCGCCGAAGAAGCCGGCGCGGTCGTAGCCGGCGCCGTCGGCGTCGAGGAGGAAGACCGAGGCGTCGGTCACGCGCCGCGACTCCTCGAGCGCGGTGATGACCCGGCGCACGAGGTCGGGGACGTCGACGACGTGGAGGAGCTCGCGGCGCAAGGTCTCGAGCCGGCCGCGCAGCTCGGTGCGCTGGCGCAGGAGCCAGCGGTTGACCGTGTTCTCGAGCAGGCTGCGCACCGGCTCGAAGAGGATGAGGATGACGAACGACGCGACCAGCGCGTTGAGCAGGAAGAGGCCGTCCTGGCCGCCGCCGACCCACGAGAGGAGGAGGCCGTAGACCGCCCAGAGCAAGACGACCAGCGAGCCGAGCACCGCCATCTTCCCGACCAGCTCGTTGACGTCGATCAGGCGGTAGCGGAAGAGCGTCTGCGAGATGAAGTAGAGGTAGAGGATCGAGAGCACGTTGCCGACGGTCGGCCAGGCCGCGACGAAGCGGGGCAGGACGTCGGTCAGCGCGAGCGTCGTCGCGAGCAGGCCGCCGAGCATGAGGTAGCGGATGCGCGCCCGCTCGACGCGCTTGGTGGTCGCGCGGTACTGGACGAACATGTCGTAGACGCAGCGGTAGAGGCCGCCGAAGACGTAGGCGCCGAACGGCACCAGGAACCACAGGCTCTCGTGGATGGGCGCGACGACGGCGCCGTAGATGAGGCCGAGGTACGCGAGCAGCGTCCAGGCCAGCGTGACGCGCGGCGGGCGGTGCGGGCCGCCGATCGACGGCTGGGCCAGGAACTGGCGGAAGAACGCGATCGCCGTCGGCGGGATGGTGGCGGCCGGCCAGAGCGCGAGCCAGCGCCACAGCCCGGAGCCCGTCGCCGTCTCGATGAAGTTGCAGAGCTGCCAGGCCGAGACGACGAAGGTGAAGGTCGAGAACGAGACGTACGTGCGATCGGTGCGGTTGCGCAGGATGACCGACGCGCCGATCGCCAGGATGACCAGCGCGGCCAGCAGCGCGGAGACCGCTTGCACGTCCACGAGCCAAATGTAGCGCAACCACCCCCGTGCCCGTGCCCGTGCCCGTGCCCGTGCCCGATCCGGCCGCCCTCAGCTCCTCTCTCTCGGCACCTGCTTCAACAACTTCCTCGCCCTCGCCACCCACACCGCCTCGCGCTTCCGGTGGAAGTCCGGCGAGCTCGCGTCGTCCTCGAGCACCTTCTCGAGCAGCGCCCGCGCCGCTGCCGTCTCCCCCTTCGCCACGTACAGCTCGGCGAGTTGCACGCGGGCGCGCCCGTAGGAGTTGCCGGCGAGCACCTGCTTCCAGGTCGCGATCGCCGCCTCGGTCTCTCCGAGCGCGGCCTGCGCCTCGGCCAGCGCCATCATCGTGTGGCCGTGGTCGTGGCGCGGCTTCTCGGCGACGACGCCCTCCAGCAGCGGGCGGGCCTCGGCGGCCTGCCCCAGCCGCACCAGCGTCGCGCCGAGGTGGGCGCGGATGTCGAGGTCGCGCGCGTCGCGCTCGTACGCGGCCCGGTACGCGGCCAGCGCCGCGTCGAGCTTGCCCATCGCGTGGTAGATGTCGCCCTTCTGCGCGTGCAGGTGCGCCTTGTCGAGGCGCGCGAGGTCCTCGAGCACGCGGCCGAGGCGCTGCTTGTCGGCGGCGCCGGGCAGCTCGAAGCCGCTGTCGGCGTGGCGGTGGAGGTGGAAGAAGAAGTAGAGGCACGCGCCCACCACCGGGAGCGCCAGCTGGATCGGGATCCAGATCCACGCGCGAAAGCGGAAGGCGGAGACCAGGCCCCAGCCGGCGAAGCCGAGGAGCGGCGCGAGCGCGAGGTACGTGATGACGGTGCCCACGGGTCTCTACCTCTACCTCTACCGCATCCGCGCGATCTCGGCCTTCACGACTCGACGGACCTGTCGATACACCCTTCATGCGATCGATCGGGGTCCTCGTGCTGCTCGCCAGCGTGCCCGCGTGTCTCGACGCACGTCCGCCCGTACCCGGCGACGTCACCGACGTGGACGAGGCGGAGGAGACCGCCGGAGATCGTCTCGGAGCCTCGGACGACGCGGCGTCGTCCGGGGGCTGGACGCCGCTCTTGCCCGGCTCGCAATGCGCGGAGCACGCGGATTGCGATAGCGCTCCCGCGGCGGGCGACGGGTTCTGTTATCGAGGCGATGTGGGCGGCTCGCTCCTGTTTCCCGACGAGGGCTACTGCACGATCGACGACGGGAGCGGGGCGGTGTGCGCGATCGATACCGACTGTCCGGGCAACTCGCGGTGCGCCGACATCGCCGGCTACCGCCTGTGCATGCCCGCGTGCGGCGAGGGTGGTGCCTGCCCTGCGGGACAGGTGTGTATCTCCACCTTCGACGGCGTGAGCCTTGGCACCGACGTGTGTTTCCCCGGATCGAGCACGGCGAGCGACGGCGACGCGTGCGCGGGCTTCTACGACTGTGGCCCGGGCTCCACGTGCTGGCTCGATGTCGAGAACCCGGGCGGCTACTGCGCGGCGTACAGCTGCACGCTCGGCACCAACGCGGGTTGCAACGGCGGCGTCTGCATCGAGTTCGCGGACGGCCCGTCGACCGGCAACCTCTGCGTCGACGCGTGCGCGATCGACGCCGACTGTCGCGAGGGCGAGGGCTATGTCTGTCACGATCCCGACGGCGCGGGCGGGACCCCGGCGTATTGCCGGCGGCCACACGCCGGCGACGCGTGCGGCACCGACGCGGATTGCGGCGGCGGCTGGACGTGCAAGACGGGCCCGGGCTGGAGCGGTGGCTACTGCACGGTGACCGGCTGCCCGACGGTGGGCTCGACGATCGGCTGCGGCTCCGGCGCGCTGTGCGCGGACGTCGGCGGCACGAACCTGTGCGTCGATCGGTGTGCGGCCGTGGGCTCGTCGAGCACGTGCCGCAGCGGCTACACGTGCGTGGCCGTCGGCGCCGCCGTCGGTGGCGGCTGTCTCGCGCCGTGAGCCAGCGGCGGCGCTGGTGACGCCCACGGTGCGAGCGCCCGCGCTACGATGACGGCGTGAGCATCGATTCCCGGCCCGAGCCGTCCGCCGACGTCGCCGCGCGCCTGCGCGAGCTGCCCGCCGTGCACGAGCTGGCGGCAGCCGTCGACGGTGGCGCGCCCCGCTGGGCCGCGGTCGAGGCGGCGCGGCGCATCGTCGCCACGCGCCGTGACGCCATCCGGGCCGGCGGCGAGGCGGCGCCCGTCGAGGTCGCCGAGGTCCAGCGCCTGGCGGCGTCGCTCGCCGGGCCGCACCTGCGCCGCGTGGTCAACGCCACCGGTGTGGTGCTCCACACCAACCTCGGGCGCGCGCCGCTGGCGCCGTCGGCGCTCGCCGCGATCGCCGAGTCGGCGCGGGGCTACACCAACCTCGAGTACGACCTCGCCGGCGGGCAGCGCGGCTCGCGCCACGCCCACGCCGAGGAGCTCCTGCGCGTCGTGACCGGCGCCGCCGCGGCGTGCGTGGTCAACAACAACGCGGCGGCGACGGTGCTCGCGCTGTCGGCGCTCGCCGCCGGGCGCGAGGTGATCGTCTCGCGTGGCGAGCTGGTCGAGATCGGCGGCTCGTTCCGCATCCCCGACATCCTGCGGGCGAGCGGCTGCACGCTCGTCGAGGTCGGCACCACCAACAAGACCCGGCTCGCCGACTACGAGGCGGCGATCACCGAGCGCACCGCGATGCTGCTCAAGGTCCACCGCTCGAACTTCGCGATCGTCGGCTTCACCGCCGAGGTCGCTGAGGCCGAGCTGGCGACCCTCGCGCGGGCGCGCGGGCTCGTCAGCATGATCGACCTCGGCTCGGGGTGCTTGCTGTCGCGGGCGCGGCAGCGCGCGCTCGGCGTGCCGGAGGAGCCGCCCGTCGCCGAGGTCGTCGCCAGCGGCGCGGACCTCGTGTGCTTCTCGGGCGACAAGCTGCTGGGCGGGCCGCAGGCCGGCGTCATCGTGGGCAGCGCCGAGGTCATCGCGCGGGTGCGCGCGCATCCGCTGATGCGCGCGATGCGGCCCGACAAGCTGACGCTCGCCGGGCTGTGCGCGACGCTCGCCCTGTATCGCGACGGTCGCGAGGCCGAGGTGCCGGCGGTGGCGATGATGTCGGCGCGGGGGGAAACGCTGCGCGCGCGCGCGGAGCACCTCGCCGACCTCCTGCGCGTCGCGGGCGCGACGGTCGCGGTCGAGGCGTGTCGCTCGGCGGTCGGTGGCGGCGCGATGCCGCTGGCGGAGCTGCCGTCGTGGGCGGTGACGGTCGCAGGTGATGCCGAGGCGGTGGAGGCGCGGCTGCGAGGGGCGGCGGTGCCGGTGGTGGCGCGGGTCGAGGACGGCAAGGTGTGGATCGATCTGAGGACGGTCGGGGAGGGGGAGGAGGAGGACGTCGTGCGGGCATTGACCTGATCGGGCACGGGCACGGGCACGGGCACGGGGAGCGGGAGAGATGATAGGGTGCGCCGCGATGTCAGGTTCACCTCAGGTCGTGGCCGTCGGCGGCGGCAAGGGCGGCGTCGGCAAGAGCTTGCTCGCCGCCAACCTGGGCATCTTCCTCGCCACGCTGGGCAAGAAGGTCACCGTCATCGACGCGGCCCTCGGGACGCCGAACCTTCACCTGTTCTGCGGCGTGCCCCGGCCGTCGCGCACGCTGGCCGAGGCCGTCTCCGGCACGGCCGGCCTCGCCGAGCTCGCGGTCTCGACGCCGGTCGCCGGGATGCGCCTCGTCGCCGGCGCCGCCGATCCGGCGTGGATCGCCGACGCCGATGTCGTCGTCGTCCAGGCGCTGCTCCAGCAGGCGCGTGCGTTGCCCTGCGACTGGGTCGTCCTCGATCTCGGGCCCGGGATGAACGCGGGCGTGCTCGAGCTCTTCCTCGGCGCCGATGTCGGCATCGTCACCGCCGTCGCCGATCCCACGTCGGTCGAGCTCATGCACCGCTTCGTGCGCGCGGCGTTCCTCCACCGCCTGCGCCAGCTCGGGCTCGGCGAGCTCGCCGACCGCGCCGCCTCGCCGCGCGCGCGCGACGGCGGCATCGTCGGCCCCCTCGACCTGTACCTGGCCGCCGTCGAGGCCGGCGACGAGTACGTCGAGCACCTGCGCGCCGCGATCCGCGGCTACGTCCCGCAGCTCGTCATCAACGCCGCGCGCTCGAAGCACGACATGGAGCTCGGACGCGCGATCGCGAGCGCGGCGCGGCGCCGGCTCGGCGTGCCGCTCGGGTACCTCGGCCACCTCGAGTACGACGAGGCGGTGTGGGCGTCGACGCGCCGCCGCCGGCCGCTGCTCGTCGAGCACCCCGAGGCCCGCATCACCAAGTGCATCGAGAAGGTGACCCGCGGCCTGCTCGCCGTGCGCCCGCCGAGCCTCGATGGCGACATCCTGCCGTCGGACTCGCACTACGATCTGCTCGAGGTCGCGCCGACCGCGTCGTTCGAGGACATCCGGCGCGCCAACCGGCGCATCCGTGACATCTACGGCGCCGAGTCGATCTCGATCGCCGGCCTCTACGATCCCGCCGGGCTCGAGGCGGTGCATCGCCGCCTCGATCTCGCGTACACGACGCTCATGGACGCGGCCAAGCGCAAGGAGTACGACCAGGAGCTCTTCCCCGACGGCATCCCCATGCCGGTCGCGCCCGGGCCGAGCGTGCCGCCCGGTGAGCTGCCGCGGGTCGAACGGGCGGAGGTGCCGGTGGCCCTGCGCCCGCCGATGCCCGAGCTCGGCCCGCGCACCGAGTACTCCGGCGCGACGCTGCGCCAGGTGCGCGAGGCGCTCGGCATCGAGCTGCGCGAGGTCGCGGAGCGCTCGAAGATCGGCATCGGCTACCTCCAGTCCCTCGAGAACGACGCCTACAGCCGGCTGCCGGCGCCGGTCTACGTGCGCGGCTTCCTCACCGAGTACGCGCGCATCCTCGGGCTCGATCCCGAGCGGGTGAAGGACACGTACCTCGAGCGCTACCGCGCCGCGCGTCCGCCGTCGGACAACGAGCGCGCGCAGCGCGACGAGGGCTCCGGCCTCATTCGTCGGAAGCCGCGCGAATCGCCCGAGTGAACGCGCGCGCCAGCTCGGCCGGGGTCGCGAAGCGCTCGGCCGGCGACTTCGCCATCGCGCGCGCGAGCACGTCGTCGAGCGCGGGCGGCAGCTCGGTCAGCTCGCTCGGCGGCCGCGCGCGCTCGCGCACCACGCGGGTCATCACGACGGCGGCGCTGCCGCCGCCGAACGGCGCCGCGCCGGTGAGCGCCGCGTACGCGATCGCGCCGAGGCCGTAGACGTCGGTGCGCACGTCGACCGGCTCGCCCTTCGCCTGCTCCGGTGACATGTACGCCGGCGTGCCGACGACGGCGTCCATCGTGATCTGGCTCTCGCCGCCGAGCTTGGAGACGCCGAAGTCGAGGATCTTCCAGACCGGGGTGTCGTCGGCGCCGCGCGTGGCCTCGCAGCGGAAGATGTTCGACGGCTTGAGATCGCGGTGGACGATGCCGGCGGCGTGCGCGGCGGTGAGCCCGGCGGCGATCTGCTCCACCAGCGCCGCCGCCTCCTCGGGCGTGAGCCGGCCGTGCGCGCGGAGGTGCCGGTCGAGGTCGTGGCCCTCGAGGCGCTCCATCGCCAGGTACGGCAGCTCGGCGGAGAGCTCGCCGACCTCGAGCACCGCGGCGACGTTCGGCGCGCGCAGCGTGCGCGCGATCTCGAGCTCGCGGAGGAAGCGCGCGATCTTGGTCGGCTCGGTGAGCGCGTGCCGGGCCAGCAGCTTCACCGCGGCGGGCTCGCCGCTGCCGACCTTCATCGCGTCGTAGATCTCGCCCATGCCGCCCCGGCCGAGGAGCGGACCCAGGCGGAACGAGCCGAGCTGGTGCCCGGTGAACCGACCCGGCTGCCCGGGCATCGCGGCGGCGTCCATCCGGCGGTGGACCTCGGCGAGCAGCGCGTCCCGCTCGGCGACCTGGCGCATGGCGACCTCGAGGTCGGCGAGGTGCTTGACCGTCTTCGATCGCGACCAGCGGCCCTGCGCGAAGGCGAGGGCGTACACCGCCTGGATACACAGCATCGTGACGAGCTGGTTGCGCGGGGCGAGGCTGCTCGCCGGGATCATCCCGTGATCGGCGATCCACCCGCGGTGGATCGAGACGGCGAGGAGGACGTGGCTGAGCGCGCAGGTGACGTACGACGCGAACGACCAGCCGAAGCTGCCCGAGAGCGCCATGGCGTACAGTGCGACGACGGAGACGACCGGCGCCGGCGAGTAGACGCCGAAGGTGTAGACCAGGCCGCACGCGGTGAGCGCCGCGGCCTGCGACACGGCGCCGAGCTTGACCAGCGAGTAGCGCGCGACCTCGTGCGAGAACCACCAGACGTAGCCGTAGAGCACGAAGACGGCGGCCACGGTCACGGCGAAGACCGTGCGCGCCATCGGGTGGACGTCGAGGAGCGCGATGAGCGGGATGCCCATCGCGGCGAGCCCGATCATGAGGCGCGCGAACACGGACGCGCGCGCGGCCTCGTCGCGTCGGAGGAGGTCGAGGGGCATCGCCGTCGTGCGCTTGGAGAGCGTGCGGGCGCCCGTCGACGTGTCGCTCGCGCGCGACGGCGCGGGCTCGGCCGGCGGGACGGCGAGCACGTTCACCGTCACCGTCGTGCGGTCGAGGTCTTCTGCGTCGTCGGCGGCCGAACCCCCCACAGCCGGAGCCTACAGCAGCTTGACCCCCGGCCGACGCCCCCTCTACGATCCCGGCATGGCCAATCTCATCGACAACGCGAAGCGCGCCCGCCAGCTCGCGCGCGCCATCGCGTCCGACCTGACCCTCTACCACGAGGCCAAGATCCTCGACGGCATCGGCAACGACAACCTGTTCGAGGCCATGGCCGACGAGATCAACGAGGGCAAGGAGCTGTTCAAGAGCCGCGTCACCGAGGAGATCTTCGGCCAGAACATCTACGAGCGCGCCATCGTCGACGTGCTGGTGAAGTCGAAGGGGCACGTCAAATCGAAGATCTGGTAACGCGCGCGTTCGTCGTCGAGGCGGCGGAGGGGGCCGATCGGCCGCGGCTCGACGCCTTCGTCGCCGCGCGTGACGCGAGCCTGTCGCGCGCGCAGGTGCAACGGCTGATCGAGGCCGGCGACGTGACGGTGAACGGGGACGCGCCGGTGAAGGCCGGGACGCGGTTGCGCGCCGGTGATCGGGTCACCGTCACGATCCGGCCGCCCGTGCCCGTGGCGCTCATCCCCGAGGCGATGCCGCTGGCGGTGCTGTTCGAGGACCCGCACCTGGTCGTGCTCGACAAGCCGGCCGGGCTCGTCGTGCACCCGGCGCCGGGGCATGCGACCGGCACGCTGGTCCATGGCCTCCTCGCGCACGTCGACGACCTCGCCGGCATCGGCGGCGAGCTGCGGCCCGGCATCGTGCACCGCCTCGACAAGGACACCTCGGGCGTGATGGTGGTCGCCAAGGACGAGCCGACGCAGCAGACGCTGTCGGCGGCGTTCAAGGCCAAGACCGAGGTCGTGCGCGAGTACGTCGCCATCGCGGCGCCGGCGCCGCCGGGGCCGCGCGGGACGATCCGCACGCTCTACGACCGGCACCCGGTCGATCGCAAGCGCTTCTCGTCGAAGGTGAACCGGGGCAAGCCGGCGGTCACGCACTGGGAGGTCGTCGAGCGGCTGCGGCTCGGCGCCGCGCTCGTGCGCTGCCGGCTCGAGACCGGGCGCACCCACCAGATCCGCGTGCACCTGGCCGACAGCGGCTGGCCGCTCGTCGGCGATCCGGTCTACGGCCGCCGTTACGCCGGCGAGCTCGCCGAGCTGGCCCGCGCGCTCGGGCGCCAGGCGCTGCACGCGGCGCGCCTCGAGCTCGTGCATCCGGTGACCGGCGCGCGCCTCGCCTTCGCGACCGATCCGCCCGCCGACTTCGCCGCGCTGCTCACCGCGCTGCGCGAGCCGCCGTCCGACGGCCCCTGAGGTCGGCGAGCGCGACCGCTACTCCAGGCCGTACTGGCGCAACTTCTTCCACAGCGTGGTGCGATTGATGCCGAGGAGCGCGGCGGCCTTGGTCTTCTGGTGCTCGCACAGCTCGAGCACGTGGAGGATGTGGGCCTTCTCCAGCTCGTCGAGGGTGGGCACCGGATCGCCGGGGGCGGGACGAGGCGCGCCGATCGGCGGGGCGGTGCCGGCGCGCGGGCGGACGTCGTCGATGCCGAGGATGTCGCCCGACGCGAGCACGACCGCGCGCTCGATGCAGTTCTCGAGCTCGCGCACGTTGCCTTGCCACGGCTGCGCCTCGAGCCAGGTGATGGCGTCGGGGCCGAGCTCGACGCGGCCGCGGCGCGCGCGGTGCGCGGCGTCGGCGGCGAACGCGCGCGCGAGCAGCGCGATGTCGTCGCGGCGGGCGCGGAGCGGCGGCACGTCGATCGTGATGACCGCGAGGCGGTAGAAGAGGTCCTCGCGGAACGCGCCCTGCGCCGCGAGCTCGCGGAGCGGACGGTTGGACGCGGCGACGACGCGCACGTCGACGGTGAGCACGTCCGTGCCGCCGACCGGCTTGACCTCGCCCGACTGCAGCGTGCGCAGGAGCTTGGGCTGGAGCTCGAGCGGCAGCTCGCCGATCTCGTCGAGGAAGAGGGTGCCGTTGTCGGCCGCGGTCACCAGGCCGCGCTTGGCGGTGTCGGCGCCGGTGAACGAGCCCTTGAGATGGCCGAAGAGCTCGCTCTCGAGCAGCGAGGCGACCAGCGCGCCGCAGTTGACGGGGACGAACGCGGCGCGCGAGCGCGGGCTGGCCAGGTGGAGCGCGCGGGCGACCAGCTCCTTGCCGGTGCCGCTCTCGCCGGTGATGAGCACCGTCGACGGCGTGGGCCCGACCTTCTCGATCGTGCGCCGCAGCTCGACCATCGGCGCNNGCGTCCTCGCCGAGCGCGCGGCTGACGACGAGGCGCAGCTCGTCGGGCGAGAACGGCTTGCCGATGTAGTCGCGGGCGCCGAGCTTCATGCCCCGCACGGCGGTGTCGATCGACGGGTACGCCGTGATGAGGAGGACGGTGGGCGCGGGGTCGCGGTCGATGAGCCTGGGCAGCAGCGACACGCCGTCCTGATCGGGCAGGTTGATGTCGCACAGGACGAGGTCGAACACACGCCGTCCGACGGCCGCGAGGCCCGCCGCGGCGTTCTCGGCCACCTCGACGTCGTACCCCGCCTTGCGCAGCACGTCCTGGCAGAGCGCCCGGATGCCGCGCTCGTCGTCGATCACCAGGATCGCGCTTCTGGCCTCGCTCGCGCTCATGTCCGGACGTCGTATCACGCCGGCGAGGCGCGCGGGACCGTCACGCGGAACCGGGCGCCCCGGCCGCCAGGCGCGTCGAGCACCTCGACCGTGCCGCCGGCGCGCACGACGAGGTGCTTGACCACGGCCAGGCCGAGGCCGGTGCCCGCGCCCGGCGCCTTCGTGGTGAAGAACGGATCGAAGACGCGCGCGCGGTCGGCGGGGGCGACGCCGGGGCCATCGTCCGTGACGTCGAGCGCCAGCGCGATGCCGCCGGGGAGGGCGGCCCACGTGATCGCCACCTGGCCGCCGTCGGGCATGGCCTGCGCGGCGTTCTGCACGAGGTTGACGAGCACCTGCTGCAGCGCGTGGGCGTCGATCGCGGCCGCGGGCGTGTCCTTCACGTCGACGGCGAGCGTGACCCGCGCCTTGCGCATCTGGGGCGCGACCAGCGCGGCGACGTGGTTGGCGACGGCCGCGGGATCGCAGTCGCCGCGCGTGTCGGTCGCCTTGCCGGCGCGCGCGTAGTCGAGCAGGCCGGCGACGATCGTCTTCATGCGCGCGGCCTCGCCGGCGATGAGGTCGAGCCCGGCGCGGTCGGGATGGTCGTCGGGTTTGTCCTCGGCGAGGAGCTTGGCGTAGCCGAGCACGGTGGTGAGCGGGTTGTTGATCTCGTGCGCGACCTGCGCCGACATCACGCCGACCGACGCGAGCCGGTCGCCGCGCGCGAGCGCGGCCTGGAGCTCGGCGCGTTCGCCGATGCGCGCGGCCATCTCGTCGATGCGGCGCGCGAGGTGCCCGATCTCGCCGGGGCCCGTCACCGGCGCGCCGCCCGCGTCGCCGCGCGCGATCGCGTCGGCGCGCCCGGCGAGCTGGCCGAGCGGTCGCGTCAGCCGCGTCGCGAGCAGGGCGCCGAGGAGCAGCGCCGCCCCGAGCGCGACCAGCGCGACGAGGATCGTCGTCCGCCGCGTCGCGGCCGCGGGCGCGTACGCGTCCTCCTCGGGTTGCTCGAGGATGATCGCCCAGCGCACGCCGCGCAGCGACTGGTAGCTGGCCAGGTTGCGGTAGACCGCGACGTTGCCGCCCTTGGACAGGTGACCCTCGGCGGCGGCGCCCAGCGCCTTGTCGACGACGGGGCGCCCGCGCAACGAGGGACCGCCGGGCGGCTGCCCGTCGGAGCGCGCGACCGGGGTGCCCTGCCCGTCGACCACGACCACGCGCGCGCCCCGCCCGAGCCGCGAGGCGGCGAGCGCGTCGGAGACGAACCCGAGATCGATCTCGGCGACGAAGAAGCCCACCAGCTCGCCGGTCCGGCTGCGCGCCTGGACCACGAGGGGCACGCGCGGATGCCCGTCGACGAAGATCGCGTCGCCGACGTAGCCGCCGAAGCTGCGCGCCTCGAGATCGACGCCGTCGGGCAGGGCGTCGCCGGCGACCGCCGCCCCGTTGCCGTCGACGATCACGAGCCGGGACAGCACCGGCACGTCGCGATCGAGCCGGCCCAGCAGGCGCTTCGTGGCCCGCCGATCGGCGTCGTCGGTCGGCGCCGCCGCTGCCCGGCCGTCGGCCCACGTCGCCGCGGCGATCTCGACCGCGCGCCGCGCGTCCTGCAGCGTGGCGTCGAGCCCGGCGCCGAGCGCGCGCACGAGCGCGAGGTTGCCGCGCACGACCTCGCGCTCGAGATCGGCGCGCGTGCGCGAGAAGGCGAGGGCGCCGATCGCGACGGTCGGGATGAGCGCCGCCAGCGCGAGCACGACGATCACGCGCGCGGTGAGCGAGCGGAACACCGCGCTCATGGTTGCTCCTCGCGCCGGCTCATGGCGTCGCCTCGAGGAGCCGCGACCAGGCGCGGCGCACGCCTGCCATCGCCTCGGCCGCGGTCGCGTCGCCGGCGACGACCGCCGCCACCGCCGGGTTCAGGTCGTCGAACAGGGCCGCCGACGCGGGGTGTCGTGGCAGCGGCTCCGCCGTCACCAGCGCGGCGTACACCTGCTTGGCCACGTGGCCGGCCTTCGCCAGCCCGGCCGCCGTCGTCGGCACCATGCCGAGCCGCATCGACCACGACGCCTGCAGGTCGGCGTCGGTCAACGCCGCCGCCAGCTGCCATGCGCCGCCCGGGTCGCGCGCGCACTTCGGCACGACGAGCAGCTGCCCGCCGCGGGGGGCCCCCGGCAGCGCCGCCGCCGCCACGCCGGAGAGCTGTCCGCCGCGGACGTCCGACACCTCGGGCAGCGCCCACGGTCCGGTCACGAGGAGCGCGATCGCGCCGCTGCGGAAGCGTCGCGCCTCGGTCTCGGCCTCGGTGCCCGGTGGCGCGGGCGGCGCCGCCGGCCCGTCCGGCCGCAGGAGCGCGGCCATCTCGTCGAGCGCCTGCTCGGCCGCCGGCCCGTCGATGCCGAGCGTCCCGCGGGTGCCGTCGGCGACGTCGGCGCCACGCGCGCGCAGGAACGGCACGAGCCAGTAGCCATCGACGCGCAGGCCCAGCCCCCAGCGGCCCGGCGCCGTCAACGCGCGCGCGGCGGCCTCGAGCGCGTCGAGATCGGCGGGGGGCCATGCCGCCGGCCATGGCTGCGGCGGAGGATCGCGGTGCAGGAGCACGAGGCCGTCGATGCTCATCGGCGCGGCGGCGAGCGCGCCGTCGTGGCTCGCGAGCTCGCGGGCCTCCGGCAGCCAGTCGCGCGCCGCGAGCTCGGGGGGCGGCGCGGCCAGGAGGCCGTCGCCGGCGAGCGCGGGCAGCCACGTCGCGTCGATGCGCGCGAGGTCCGGGCAGTCGTCGGCCTTGCGCATCGCCTGCCCGAGCACGGCCTCACCGCGCGCGAACGGCAGGAGCGTCGCCTCGGCCGAGCGGTGCGTCGTCGTGAGCAGCTCGTCGAGCGCGGCGGCCTCGGCCGGCGAGAAGGTGTGGACGAAGCGGACCGCACGGGTCGGCGGCGGATCGGAGCCGCCGCAGGCGAGGCCGCAGAGGGTGAGGAGCGCAGCCGGCCAGGCGTGATCAGACACGGGCGCGAAGGTAGCAAGAAGAGATCGGGCACGGGCACGGGCACGGGCACGGGCACGGGCACGGGCACGGGACAGGCGTGTTATGGAGGGGCGTGCGCAGCATGACCGGATACGGGCGCGGCACGGCCGAGCGTGGGATCGCCCGCGTCACCGTCGAGCTGCGCTCGGTCAACCATCGCTTCCTCGATCTCAAGCTGCGCGGCGCCGCCAGCCCCGCCGTCGAGGACGCGGTCGCGCAGCGCGTGCGCGAGCGGATCGAGCGCGGGTCGGTGAGCGGCACGATCCGCGTCGAGCGCACCGGCCCCGGCGCCGCCGTGCGCGTCGACCGCGCGCTCGCCCACGACGTCCACGCCCAGCTCGCCGCGCTCGCCGCCGAGCTCGGCCTGCCGTCGCCGGGGCTGCGCGAGGTCATCACCCAGCCCGGCGTCCTGTCGATCGGCGACCCGGTGACCGAGGCCGAGGCCGACGCGGCGGCCGCGGCCACCGCCGCCACGAACGTCGCGCTCGATGCGCTCGTCGCGATGCGCGAGGCCGAGGGTACCAACCTCGCCGCCGACATGCGCGCGCGGCTCGACGCCATGGGCCGCATCTTCGACGCGCTCGGCGGCGCGACGGCGGACACGGCGGCCGCGGCCCGCGATCGCCTCCACGATCGCGTCAGCCGCTTGCTCGACGGCGCGGGCAGCGTCGACCCCGGTCGCCTCGCCCAGGAGATCGCGATCCTGGCCGACCGGGCCGACGTCACCGAGGAGCAGGTCCGAGCCCGGAGCCACCTCGCGCAGCTCGCCGCCGCCCTCGCGTCGACCGGCGCGGTCGGCCGGCGCCTCGACTTCCTCGTCCAGGAGCTCGGCCGCGAGATCAACACGGTCGGCGCCAAGTCGACGGCCGCCGCGATCGCCCAGCTCGTCGTCGACGCCAAGACCGAGCTCGAGAAGATCCGCGAGCAGGTGCAGAACCTCGAGTAGTGCCCTTACAATCGGTCCACGCCGTGACGTCGCCGCAGCTGCCTCCACCGCTCCACATCGACGCGCAACCGTCGCGCGGACGCGGCAGCCTGATCATCGTGTCGTCGCCCTCGGGCGCGGGCAAGACCACGCTCACGCGTCGCCTGCTGCACGAGTTCCCGACCACCGACTTCTCGGTGTCGTACACCACGCGTCCGCGTCGCGCCGGCGAGATCGACGGCGTGCACTACCACTTCGTCGAGCCCGATCACTTCGAGCGGATGCTCGCCAACAGCGAGCTGGCCGAGTCGTTCATGGTCCACGGCAACCGGTACGGCACGGCGCGCGCGCCGATCGACGCCGCCGTCGCCCGCGGGCGAGACATGATCTTCGACGTGGACTTCCAGGGGGCGCGCGCCCTCGCCCGGCAGTGGCCGTCGGACTCGATCCGGATCTTCATCCTGCCGCCCGACCTCGATACGCTGGCGTCGCGGCTGAAGACCCGCGCCACCGACGCTCCCGACGTCATCGCCCGCCGGCTGGCCAAGGCCATCGAGGAGTTGCGCCAGTTCGAGGAGTACGATCACCTCGTCATCAACCGCGACCTCGACCCGGCCTACGAGCTCCTGCGCGCGATCTACCTGACGCGCCGCTACGGGACCGCCGATCGGCCCGACGTGCCGCTACCCCTCGCGTCCATGTGGGCGCGCGTCGAGGCCAACCGGGCCAGCGATCCGGGCGCTCACGCGCGCGCCCTCGTCGAGGCCTGACGCCGAGCCGGCCGGGCGACGCAATCCTGTCGCGGGCTTCGGTGACGGCTTCGATTCGGGTGCGACGGTGCGACGTCGCTCCGAGGTGCCGGGGTCGCACCATGTCGGCTCGATCCCATGGCTTCCTCGACGAAGGAGTTGACCTCTCGGCGCGCTGGCGCCACGCTGGGATCATGGGTCGTCGCCGGTCTGGAGCATCCTTGTCGATCGGGCTCGCCGCGCTGCTCGTCGTCGGAGGGTGCAGCCGCACCTTCTCGGCGGAGGTCGTGCAGCCCAACCCGCTGGCGCAACCGACCGAGACGCTGCGCGACTCGGAGGAAGTCACCATCATCACCGGCGACATGGAGCTCAACGTGCCGCGGCCGCCCGAGAAGGGGCAGCGCGTCGCGCCGATGCGCCACAACAAGTATCCGCTCAACAACGTGGCGAGCTTCACCGTGGTCTCGCGCGACCGCCTGCGCTTCCACGTCCAGCTCGAGCACAAGTGGCAGGAGTGGGCCGACCTCACGACGTGGGAGGTCTACATGATCGACGACGAGGGCCGCCGCTACCTGCCCGAGGGCGTCGAGCACGCGCGCACCAAGCACCTCGTGAGCATGTGGGACCGCGAGGTCCGCAGCGTCCAGCGCAACATGTACGGCGACATCGTCAGGATCAACGAGGACGGGTACAAGCGGCGCCAGACGCTGGGCTCGCTGTCGGTCTTCCGTGGCACCGCCGACTTCGTCTTCTACCAGCGCGACGTCTTCACGCCCGACATGCGCCGGCTGAAGCTCGTGGTGCGCCGTCCCGGGCAGGCGTTCGAGTTCAAGTGGAACTTCGACGATCGCATCGTCGCGGCCCAGGACTGACGGCGGGCGGCTGCACCGAGATGCCAGCGCCCCGTACCCCGGACGGCGCGCGTGCTAGGCTTTCCGCTTCGCCGATATGTCCCTAGAGCAGGTCCTGAACGGGATCTCCACCTACGATCCGAACGCCGATCTCGAGCTGGTCCGACGCGCGTACGACTTCGCGTCGCGCGCGCACGAGGGGCAGACCCGACGCTCGGGCGATCCATACGTCACGCACCCGCTGTCGGTCGCCGAGATCATCGCGGAGCTCAAGCTGGACATCGCGTCGGTGTGCGCCGGCCTGCTCCACGACTGCGTCGAGGACACGAGCGCGACGGTCGAGCAGCTGACGACCCTGTTCGGCAAGGAGATCGCGTTCCTCGTCGATGGCGTGACCAAGCTCGGCAAGTTGCCGTGGTCGACCAAGGAGGAGCAGCAGGCGGAGAACTTCCGCAAGATGCTGCTCGCGATGGCGCGCGACATCCGCGTCATCCTGGTCAAGCTGTGCGACCGCCTCGACAACATGCGGTCCTTGCACCACCTGCCGCCCGAGAAGCAGGAGCGCATCGCCGCCGAGACCATGCAGATCTACGCGCCGCTCGCCAACCGGCTCGGCATCGCGTGGATCAAGGTCGAGCTCGAGGACCTCGCCTTCAAGTACCTCCAGCCCGGTGAGTACGATCAGCTCGCGCAGGAGGTCCAGAAGACCCAGGCCGAGCGCGAGGAGTACATCCGCACCGTCGAGGAGCTCATCGCCAAGGAGATGCAGGCCAACGGCGTGACCTGCGAGGTGCGCGGGCGCGCCAAGCACTTCTGGTCGATCTACCAGAAGATGAAGAAGACCGGCCGCACCTTCGAGGAGATCCACGACGCGATCGGCTTCCGCGTCATCACCGACAACCAGATGAACTGCTACCAGGCGCTGGGCGTCGCCCACCAGACCTGGACGCCGATCCCGGGCCGCTTCAAGGACTACATCGCGCTGCCCAAGCCCAACCTCTACCAGTCGCTGCACACCGCGGTGATCGGGCCCAAGGGCGAGCGCATCGAGGTCCAGATCCGCACGCGCGAGATGCACGCGGTCGCCGAGCACGGCATCGCGGCGCACTGGAAGTACAAGGAAGGCAAGCCGGTCGACAGCGACAAGAAGTTCGCGTGGCTGCGGCAGCTCATGGAGCACCAGAAGGAGCTCCGCGATCCGACCGAGTTCCTCGAGAGCGTGAAGCTCGACCTCTTCGGCGACGAGGTCTACGTCTTCACCCCGCGCGGCGACGTGAAGGCGTTGCCCAAGGGCGCGACCCCGATCGACCTCGCGTACGCGGTGCACTCGACGATCGGCGATCACTGCTCGGGCGCGCGCGTGAACGGCATGATCGTCCCGCTCCGCTACCAGCTCCGCAACGGCGACACGATCGAGATCATCACCAACCCGAACCAGAAGCCCAACAAGGACTGGCTCAACCTGGTGAAGACCGCGCGCGCGCGCACCAAGATCCGCTACCTCCTGCGCAAGGAGCAGCGCGAGCGGGCGATCGCGCTGGGCAAGGACATCCTCGACAAGGGCCTGCGCAAGCGCGGGCTCACGCTGGCGCGCAGCGAGAAGGATCTCGATCACGCGGCGCGCGAGCTGCGGCTCGGCGACTCCGACGAGCTCATCATCCAGGTCGGCTACGGCAAGGTGACCGTGCAGCAGGTGATGGAGAAGCTCCTGCCTGGCGACACCAAGAAGGTCGAGGAGGCGCCCAAGGAGAAGAAGGCCGAGGGCATGTTCGCGCAGCTCATCCGCAAGGTGACGCGGCGGCAGAGCGCGAGCGGCATCCTGGTCCAGGGCGACGCCGACATCCTCGTGCGCTTCGCTCGCTGCTGCAGCCCGCTACCCGGCGATCCCATCGTCGGCTACATCAGCCGCGGCAAGGGCGTGACCGTGCATCGCCGCGACTGCGACAAGGGGCTCGATCTCGATCCCGAGCGGCGCATCGACGTGTCCTGGGACGGTCACGGCAAGGGCAGCCACGAGGTGGCGATCCAGGTGCTGTGCGCGGACAAGCCGGGCTTGCTCGCGACGATCTCGCAGTCGTTCAGCGATCAGGGCGTGAACATCAGCCAGGCCCACTGCCGCGCGACCGACAACGGTCGCGCCGTGAACACCTTCCACGCGAGCGTGAAGGATCTGGATCAGCTGAAGGGCGTGATCCGCGCGCTGTCGCGCATCAAGGGCGTGTACTCGGTCGACCGGGTCAGCGCCGAGGCGCTGACCTAGTCACTTCTGGAGCGACGCGGCCGGCGCGGGCTGGCCCGGCTCGCCGAGCCCCGCGAAGAGATCCTTCGCGGACTTGGTCGAGTGGCGACCCAGGCGGTTCTTCCGCTTGCGCCCCATGTTCTTGTGCGAGCGCTTGCGCTTGTTCTCGGAGGCGGCGGTGTTCGAGGCCATGGTCTTGATTCCGTTCGGGTGAGCGGCCGTTTCTAGCCGCCGGCCCCGCGAATGTCAACCACGGGCGCGGTCGGCCCCGCTCTCAGCTCTCGAGGGCGACCTCGGCCGACTCCGACGCATGTCGCAGCAATGCTCGCAACTTGCGGCCGGGCTCGCCCGCCATGTCGTGGAACTCGACCCCGAACCCGGGATCCTTGCCCTGGCGCAGCCACGCCACGGTCCCCGTCGCCGCGAGGGCCTCGCCCCCCGGGGCGGTGATCGAGAGCTCGATCTCGGTCGCGACGGCTGGCGGATCGTCGGCCCGCACGAACGCCCCGCCGGCCGAGACGTCCTCGAGGGTCGTCGCGCGCGGCACCGCGCCGGACACGTTCCAGGTCGCCTTCAGGTGCGCGGGGAAGCGCGTGTGATCGCGGTGGGTGGTCTGGACCGTGGCCTCGCCGCGGGCGACGGCGAGGAGGAAGTCGCGCGTGGTGACGTCCGCCGGCGAGAATGCGAAGCGCAGGCCGTGCTCGAACGCGATGCCCATCACCACCGCACGCACGAGCGCCCGGTTGGGGAGCCCGGGAAAGCTGATCTCGATCAGGACCTCCTCGCCGATCGACGCGTCGGTGCGCGTTCGCGTCGACAGCGAGCCGCCGTCAGAGGGGTGGTACGCCGCCAGAAACTCTTCCTTGGTCGCGAATGCCAGCGTGACGAGTCGCATGGGTGCTCCGGTTGCTTTCCCCGCAGGATGTCCTTACGATTCGCAGGATTGCAAGGTAGGGCCCGCCCCTTTGACGACCGACATCCGGTCCGAAATGGATCCCGATGAAAGTTTGCCCCAAGTGCGGTACGCAGTACGCGGACGACGCCAACTTCTGCACCAACGACGCCGGCCGTCTGGTCGCGATGTCGTCCTCGGTGCCGGCCGCGGCGCCCGCGGCCGTGAGCTCCCCGGCCGCGACGAGTTCCGGAAACGGCGCCATGCAGCTCCTGGGGGGCCGCTTCGAGCTCCGCGACCGGGTAGGTGGCGGTGAGACCGGTGCGGTCCACAAGGGTGTCGATACGCAGAACGGCGCCACCGTCGCCATCAAGCTCGTCGCGCCCGAGGTGATCGCGCAGCACGCCCAGCGCGTCGAGCGCGAGCTCAAGCTGCTCGAGAAGGTGCAGAGCCCGGTGGTCGCGCGCGTGCTCGCCTCGGGCAAGCACGGCGAGCAGCTGTGGGCGGCGATCGAGTGGGTGGAGGGCGGCGTGCCGCTCAGCCAGACCGTGCCGCCGAGCGGCGTCGACTCGGAGAAGGCCAGCGAGATCGCGGTCGCCGTCGGCGGTGGGCTGGTCGAGGCGGCGAAGGTCGGCGTCGTGCACCGCGACCTCGCGCCCAAGAACGTCCTGGTCTCGTCGGCGGGGATCAAGCTCATCAACTTCGCGTTGCCCGTGCCGGCCGAGCGCGTCGCGGGTGTCCCCGCTTTCGTGTCGCCGGAGGTGATCGAGGGCAAGCCCGTCGATCAGCGGTCGAGCACGTACTCGCTGGGCGCGCTCTACTACTTCTTGCTCACGGGGCAGCCGCCGTTCAGCGGCGACACGCAGGCGGTGCATGCCGCCCACCTCAGCGGCTCCGCCGTTCCTCCGTCGCAGAAGGCGCCGGTGGCCGCCGATATCGACTCGCTGATCGGGCGTGCGATGGACCGCAACCCGGCCAAGCGTTACCTGACGCTCCGCCAGTTCCTCGAGGACATCGACCGCGTGAAGGCGGGCCCCGAGGGCGGCACGAGCTCGACGGCGCCGTTCGGCCGCGTGGGCGGCTCGGGCGCCGCCGACGGCAAGGGCAAGCGCCGTGAGCCGGCGGCCACGATGCTCGGCGTCGGTGCGCTCCAGGGGCAACAGGCGGCGGAGACCGTGAGCCAGGCGATCGCCGCGCACGCCTCGATGCAGCCGTCGCAGCCGATACAGCCGGTCTCGCAACCCGTGCAGCCGGTCTCGCAACCCGTGCAGCCGGTCTCGCAGCCGGTGCAACCGGTCTCGCAGCCGGTGCCACAGCCGGAGTCGATGCAGGTGCAGGCACCGCAGCCGGTCGCGCCGGCGGCGCCAGCGTCCGATGGGTCGCCGTGGGCGCCTCCAGCGGGCGCTGCAGGTGTTCCGGGGCCGATGACACCCGCCGCGCAGGCAGTGCAGGCGGCCGCGCCCGCGATCGCCGCGGCGGCGCCGCAGCCGCAGCCGCAGCCGCAGCCGTCGGCCCCGAAGGTCGCGAGCCCGGCGGTGACCCAGCCGGGCGCCGGCGGGAAGAAGAAGAAGGAAGACGGTCGGGCCAAGAAGCCGTCCAAGGGCAAGTTCCGCGAGACCATGTGGTTCAAGAAGGGCGACCTCGACGCGGCAGCCGCGGAGGAAGCCGCGAAGAACAAGGACGGGGCCGTCGCGGACAAGGCCGACTCGCTGCCGATGGAGGATCGCTACTCCGACGACGGCTCGATCACGACGACGGACGCCGCGCGCTACAGCCTCAAGACCGGACACACCGGGGCCATGCCCGCGATGCCCGACGGCGCGCCCGGCGCGTCGCAGCAGGTGTCCGAGGACGAGCTCATCGGCGAGATGAAGGGCCAGAACCGCCTGCTCACGATCCTGATCGTCGTCGGGCTCCTCGCCATCGTCGGGATCGTGCTCGCCTTCGCCCTCTGATCGGGTCGGCGGTGAGCGTCAGGCGACGGTCGCGACGAGCGTGCGGTCGCGAGGCGCGGTGACACGCGCCTCGACCTCGGCGAGCGCCACGACCTCGACGAGCGTGTCCAGCGCGAGCTCGCCCTTCACGGCGAGCGCGACCAGCTCGGGCACCAGGTCCGGGTGGCAGCCGCGAACGCCGGTGACGACGACCTCGTCGGCGAGCGCGCCGCCGAGGTCGGCGGCCGGCGCGACCCCGAAGCCGGGCGCGGTGAGCACGACGACGGTGGCGCGCGGTCCGGCCGTCGCGAGCGCGCGCGGCAGGAGCTCGGGCGCGGCGACGATCACCTTGCGCGGTCGGCGCACGTCGTGCTCGGCCAGCGCCGCCCGCGCCGCGTCCTCGTCGGTCACGATCGCCGCGGGCGCGCCCTTGGCGGCGAGGATGGCGGCGGTGGCGCGCGCGATCGCGCCCCCGCCCCAGACCAGCGCGGGCTCGCGCGGGCCGACCCCGGCGCGCGCGTAGAGCGCGTAGGCGAGGGCGAGCTCACCGCCGAGCGCGGCGACCGACGGGCCGGTCAGCTCGAGCGGTGCCTCGAGGCGCACCAGCCAGCGGGCGGCCGCGGTCAGGACGGTCGCGAGCGCGCCGGGGCCGTCGATGCCATGGGCGGCGCCGTCCGGGCAGAGCGCGGCGCCGCCGCGGCGGCAGCGATCGCACTCGCCGCACGGCGCCAGCGTCGGCACGAGCACGCGCGCGCCCTGCCATTCGTGCGCCGCCTCGCCCGTCGCGATCACGCGTCCGACGGCGGCGACGCCGGGCACGCGGCCGGCCGGCGTCGCGCTCCACGGATCGAGCGCCGCCGCCTCGACGGCGACGAGCACGCGGCCATCGCCGGGTGCGGCGTCGGCGACACCGAGCTCGGCCAGCGCGCCGGGAGGCGTCGCGGCCTTGCGCCACGCACGTTGTGTCACGAATCCTCGACGAGCCGGCTAGACCGGCGTCTTCTCGGCCGCGTTGAACTCGTCCTCGTCCTCGGGCGGGACGATGCTCGGATTCGTGCTGCCGATCATCGTCGACTCGCGCTCGTCCTCCTCGCTGAGGAGCGCGGCGGGGCTGCGAGGCGGCGACGGCGGGAGCGCCGAGTCGAAGGACATCGCGAAGTCCGGGCCCTCGTTGTCGAGCGCGGCCTCGTCGAGCACGTCGTCCTCGGCGAACTCGTCGACGGCCTCGTCGAGCGTCTCGGACGACGGCGGCGGCGGGACGCGCGGCGCGGGCGGCGCGGGCGGCGCGACGGGCGGTGGCGCGTACGCCGGTCCGCTGTCGTACGCCGGCGCGCTGTCGTACGACGCCGGTCCGCTGTCGTACGCCGGTGCGCTGTACGACGGCGCGCTGTACGACGGCGCGGCCGCGGGTGCCGGCGCGGCCGGGCGCCTCATCGCGCTGCCGTCGGCGAAGAGCGGCGGCGTGCCCGGCAGCCCGTTCTTGACCCGCCAGCGCTCGAGCGCGGCGGACAGCTCCTCGTAGGCGATCATCGCCCCGACGGTACCATAGTCGGCCTCGGCACGGACGCCGTGGTAAGAGGGCGCATGGCCGACGGCATCCGCGTCCTGCGCTCGCCGCTCCTCGAAGGTGGGCCCTTCGTGCACGGCTTCCCCGAGCGCACCGGCGGCGAATCGCAGGGACTGCGGGCGTCGCTCAACCTCGGCTATCGCTGGGGCGACGATCAGGAGCTCGTGCGCCGCAACCGCGCGCGGCTCGCCGAGCACGAGGGTTTCGCGCTCGACGACCTCCAGGTCACCAAGCACGTCCACGGCGTCAACGTCTGGAAGGTCGGCGAGCCGCTGCCCGATCCGCCCGAGTTCGACGGGCTCGTGTGCGACCGCCCCGGGCCCGTGCTCGGCGCGTTCGCGGCCGACTGCGTGCCGATCCTCTTCGGCGATCCGCTGGCGCGGGTCTGCGGCGCGGCGCACGCGGGCTGGCGCGGCACCGTCGCCGGCGTCGCCGAGCGCGTCGTCGAGCGCATGATCGCGCTGGGCGCGCGCGCCGCCGAGATCCGCGTCGCGCTCGGTCCGTCGATCGGTCCGTGCTGCTTCGAGGTGGGCCCCGAGGTGGTGGCCCAGTTCCGCGAGCGCTTCGGCGAGCTGCCCGGGCTCGTCGTCGCCGGTCCGAAGAAGGACCACATCGATCTGCGCGTCGCGCTGGTCGCGTCGCTCGGCGAAGCGGGGGTGACCCGCGATCACATCGACGCCGACCCACCGTGCACGCGCTGCCACCCGGACCGCTTCTTCAGCTATCGCCGCGACGGCGTCGAGGGCGGCGTGCACATGGGGTTCATCGGTCTACGATAGCGCCATGGTTTCCCGCGCCCGTGCCCGCGCCCGTGCCCGTGCCCGTCTTCCTCTTCTCTTCATCCTGATCCTCTCCGCCTGCGGCTCCCGCTCGGGCTCGTCGTCCGAGCCCAGCGCCACCGGCGCCAGCTGCACCCGCGGCGAGTACTTCGTCCCCGGCTGCGACGACGAGCCCGGCATCGTCGCCGGTTGCTACGAGCGGTGCGCCGGCGCGGCGGCGACGTGCGGCGCCGGCGAGACCTGCGCGACCGTGTCGGTGATGCCGGCGTGCGCGTTCTCGGGAGACGCCGCGTGCGACGCCTGCAGCGAGGCGGTCGCGGTCTGCGTTCCGTGGGGTGGGTGATCGAGAGCTACGGCGCCGGCTCGGCGAGCAGCTGATCGATCCAGCGGCGCATCTGTAGCGCCTCGTCGCTGTCGGGGGCGTAGGAGCCGCCGGTGTGGACGAAGCGCACGACGCCCTTGCGATCGAGGAGGAACGAGACGCTCGTCCACCCCGGGTGGTCGTCGAGCCACCAGCGGCGCAGCGACGTCCACCCGTGATCGATCGCCACCGGGAAGCGGAAGCCGAAGCGACCGGCGAGCGCACGCACCTGCGCCGGCTCGAGCGGCTCGTCGCTCTTGTGGTGGTACATGCCCACGATGCGAAGGCCGCGGTCGCCGAGCTCGTCATGTAGCTTCACGAGCGTCGGCGCCGTGGCCTTGCAGTACGGGCAGCCCTCGGTGAACCAGCGCACCAGCACGACCTGACCGCGCAGCTCGGCGACGTCGATCGGCGTGGCACCCATCCAGTCGACGTCCCACGCCGGGGCCGGCTTGCCGACGATCGTCCTCGCGTCGATCGTGTCGGCGCCGGGACCGATCGCGACGAGCGGCGCTACGGCCGGCTGCGTCTTCGGCGGCGCGGTCGCCGGCGCGCTGCCCGCGACCTCACACGCGGCGAGCATCAACACCAGGACCGCAGCTCGCATCGACACGCCCCAACTCTACCGCCCCGTTCGCCGCCGCATTCCCGAAAACGCGTCCTTCGACTCGCTTCGCTCGCTCAGGACGAACGGCGCGCGGGACCGTGTGAGCACGAGCCCGCGCGCGACGATCCGTCCGAGGCCCGAGGCCCGAAGCCCGAGGCCTCCCTACGGACACCCGTCCCAGCCCACGGGGATCGACTGCTCGGGCGTGCTCGCGTCGATCGAGAGCAGGAAGTTGACGAGGTCGGCCTTGCGCTGCGCGATCTCGGCCGGCGTGCCCGCCGACAGCCAGACCGGGTTGCCCGCCGTCGCGTGCGCCGCCCACGCGGCGTCGTCGAACAGCTCCTCGAGGCTGTCGACCTGGCCGTGGTGGAAGTACGGCGCGCCGAGCGCCATCCCGTAGAGCGACGGCACGTTGTAGCCGAGGCGGCCTTGCGCGCGCACGACGTTGCCGTTCGCCAGGCGCGTCTCGAGCGCGTCACCGCCGAAGCTGCCGACGTTGCGCAGCACACACGCGACCTGACCGGGCGCGATCGCGGTGGTCGCCTCGGGCGCGCTGAACACGTTCGACGCGGGCTGGTTGGCCAGCGTCTGCGAGTGGAAGTTCCAGCCCGACGCGCTCGTCGCCGGCGGCCAGAACGACGGCGGCGTGAACGCGTTGGTCGCGAACGGCGCGAGGTCCGCGCCGCCGTTGCCCGCCGGCAGCCCGGCCGGCGTGAACGCGACCCGCGACGCCGTCCAGCCCGAGCCGCCGTGGCAGCGCACGCACCCGGCGTTGTTGGCCTGCGCCGTCGGCTCACCGAAGATGACGGCGCCGCGGGCGACCGACGCGGCGTCGAGCTTCCGCAGCGCGCGCGGCGGGCGGATCGACCGCGCGTAGGCGTCGATGTCGTTCCAGTCGTCGGTGCACGCGCCCGCGGTGTTCTCCATGTCGAACTTCACCGCGCGGCCGAGGCCAGCGTCGGAGATCGCGATCGTCACCTCCTGCGCGAGGTTGCCGCACGCGGCGCCGGCGATGTTCGGATCCGGACGCGTCACCGCGCCCTTGCCGCCCTGCACGCCGCGCGTGTTGCGCTCGAAGTCGTGCATCTCGTCGAAGATGCCGGTCCAGTTGAACACGCGCTGCTTCTGCGCGCCCGGGCCGTGGCTGTAGCTACCGTCCATCGCGGTCGACTGGCGCGGGCCGGCGGCGAAGCTCCAGGTGATGTTGTCGGACAGGCCATCGGGGTGGCACGAGCCGCACGACGACCACGCGTCGCGCGACCAGCGACCGCGCCCGGTGAAGAAGAAGTGGCGACCGTCCTGCTCGGCGCGCTCGGCGGTGCTCACCGCCGCCGATTCGACGGTCCGGGCCAGCGTCTGCGTCGAGAAGTCGACCACACCGAGACGGCGCGTGCCCCAGCAGTTGACGTACGCGCGCGCGCCGGCGTGGGTGACCGCGATGCCCGTCGGGTTCTGGCACGGGCCGGGGCTGCCGGCCGGCGTCAGGTTGAGATCGATCTGCTTGTTGAACGTCGAGCCGAGCGTGGGCGCGCTGCCGCTGTAGACCACGCGCTGCACGACGTCGGCGCCGCGCGACACGACGTACGCGACCTCGGTGCCGACGAAGCCGAGGTCGACGATGTCGGCGAGGAAGAACTTCACCGCGGGATCGGGCGCCTGGTCGCGGAGGAGGCGCGCGAGGTTCGCGGTGCCGAGCGGGCCGCGGTCCTCGCTGCGGCCGGCGAGGTCGGCGACGTACAGGACCGGCTGCACGTTGGTCTGGAAGTTGGCCGGCGCCGCCGGCGACGCCGAGATCGACGTCAGGTAGAGCTTCTGGCCGATCACCAGCGCGCCGAAGAGCTGGTTGGGCGAGGTCATGACCGTCGGCGCGCCGGCCGGCGCCGTCGACGGCGCGAAGCCCGAGTCGATCGCGGCCAGCGTGATCGCCTGCGTGCCGGCGAGGTCGCTCGCCTGGTAGATGCGCACGCGGCCCGAGCGCGAGGTGTCCGTCGCCTCGGCGCCGGGGCCGGCCTCGCCGAAGAACTCGGGCACGATGATGAGCTCGTCGCTGTCATCCTCGTCGCCGTCGTTGGTCACGGCGAGCGCGCGCGGGTTCCTGGGCGCGGTGATCTCGCCGACCTCGGTCATGCTCGCCGTGTCGACGACGGCGACGCGGCCCTCGGCGAACTCGGCGACGTAGAGGCGCGCGCCGGTCGGCGAGAGCGCGAGGCCGGCCGGCTCGGAGCCGACGGGCAGCGGCGTGCCGACCTGGGGTGCGCCGCTCTTGAGGCCCGTGATCTTCACCACCGTTGCGTCGGCGCGGTTGGCGACGAACGCGATGTCGTCGCCGGGGTGGATGACGACCGAGCTCGGTTCGCCGCCGGTCGCGATCTCGGCGATGCGCGTGTCGGTCGTCGTGTCGAACAGGGAGACCGAGTCGGTCTCCGGGTTGATCATGAGGACGCGCGTGTCGTCGTTGGTCACCGCGATCGTGCCGGACTTCGAGGCGCGGCGCGAGACGGCGACCGGCCCGTCGGGCGCGTCGACGTCGAGCCCGGCGTCGACGTCACCGCCGCCTTCGGCGCCACCACACGCCGCCACCACCGAGAGCGCGAGCCCGAGCTGCCAGGAACGCGAGAAGCAAGTCTGAGTTCGATACATGAAGCCTCCGTTGGTTGGAGGCCATAGCGATGCGCGTGCCATGGGTGCCTGCCGCGCCGCGCGCCGCGCCGCGCGTCGACGGTGAGGAGCAGGACGTGATTGTCGCGGCCCGGGCGCCGATCGCGCTGGCCGCGGCCGGGCACGTGCCCGGCCCCCCAATCCCGTCCGGACTCCCCGTATACTCCGCCGGGAATGGCACAGACCACGCGGGATAGCGAGGTCGACGTCGGCGTGTCGGGCCGGCCGGTCGCGGGTGTGGTCGTCGTCTGGAGCTGCGAGACGCCGCGGCTGCTCACGCTGCGGGTGCCGCCGCCCGGGCTCGTGCTCGGACGCGAGAGCCTGGCCCAGACCGGTGACGATCGGCTGTCCCGTCAGCACGCGCGGATCCGCTGGAACGGCACGCGCTTCCAGGTCGCGGACCTCGGCAGCCGCAACGGCACGTTCGTCGGCGGCTCGCTCGTCGCCGACGGCGAGGTGACCGCGTTGCCGCCGGTGGTGGTGCGCACCGGCCGCACGATCAGCCTGCTGGTGCCCGACATCCAGCCGTTCGAGGACGCCGAGGTCCAGACCGTCGACGGCGCCATCGTCGGCCCCACGCTGCGCCAGGCCTGGGACGCGGTCGAGCGCGCGGCGCGCGGCGGCAAGACGCTGCTCCTCACCGGCGAGAGCGGCGCGGGCAAGGAGCTCGCGGCGCGCGCGTTCCATCGCGCGTCGGGTGCGACCGGCGAGCTCGTCGCGGTGAACTGCGCCGCGATCCCCGCGGGCGTCGCCGAGCGCCTGCTGTTCGGCGCGAAGAAGGGGGCGTACTCGGGCGCCGACAAGGACGCCGACGGTTACCTGGTGACCGCTGACCACGGCACCTTGTTCCTCGACGAGATCGCCGAGCTCGACGCGCAGGTGCAGGCCAAGCTCCTGCGCGTGCTCGAGACCGGCGAGGTGATGCCGCTCGGCGCCGCCCGGCCACGCCCGGTCAACCTGCGCGTGGTCGCCGCGACCTTGCGCGACCTCCGCGGCGAGGTGCAGGCCGGCAAGTTCCGCGACGATCTCTACTTCCGCGTCGGCCGCCCCGAGGTGCGCCTGCCGCCGTTGCGCGAGCGGCTCGAGGACATCGCGTGGCTCGCCGCCGAGGCGGCGAAGAGCTCCGGACTGCCGCCGCATCCGTCGCTGGTCGAGTCCTGCCTCTTGCGGCCGTGGCCGGGCAACGTGCGCGAGCTGATGGGCGAGGTCGGGCGCGCGGCGCACACCGCCACCGAGGCGGCGCGCAAGGTCGTGCGCTCCGAGGATCTCGACGGCAGCGCCGGTCAGATGCTGGTGCCGGGTGAGATGGCGACGCTGGCGCCCGGATCGGTCCGGCCCAAGCCGGCGACGCTGCCGGATCACGCCGTCATCCTCGGCGCGCTGCGCGACGAGAGCGGCAACGTCACGCGCGCGGCGCGGCGCCTCGGGCTCCACCGCAACCAGCTGCGGCGCTACGTCGCGAAGCATGCGGACGCCGCCGAGCTGACGGCGGGCTCACCCGCGGAGGATGACGAGTCGTCGCCCGGCACCGTCGGCTGATCACGCTATTCGGCTGATCACGCTATAACGACGGCGACCCGCGTCATGAACACGCCCATCGCCGATGCGCTCTTCCGCCGCGGGCTCGCGCGCGAGCACGGCTTCGAGCCGCTCGAGATCGAAGGCGCGTTGCCCGCCTCGCTCGAGGGCACGCTCTATCGCAACGGTCCGGCCGTGTTCGAGCTGTTCGGCCGCCGTTACCTGCACCCGTTCGAGGGCGACGGCGCGATCACGGCCGTGCGCTTCGCGGGTGGACACGTGGCCGGCGCGTGCCGCATCACGGCGACGGCGGGCCTGTGCGAGGAGCGCGCGGCCGGCGCCATGCGCCACGGCTGGTCGGCGCCGCCGTGGCGTCGCGTGCTGAACGCCGCGCGCGGCCGGCAGAAGAACACGGCCAACACCAGCGTGCTCCTCTGGCAGCGGCGCATGTTCGCGCTCATGGAGGGCGGACGCCCGGTGGAGATCGATCCCGAGACGCTGGCGACGCTCGGCGAGCGCGACCTCGGCGGGGTCGTTGGCGCGATGTTCTCGGCGCACCCGCACCGGGTCGCGGCGCGCCGCGCGACGTATAACTTCGGCACCGCGTTCGGGCGCTCGTCGCGGCTCCACCTGTACGAGCTCCCCGACGCGGGGCCGGCGCGCCGACTCGGCGCCGTGCCGCTCGCGCGGCCGGTGATGCTCCACGACTTCGCCGTCAGCGCGCGTCACGCGATCTTCTTCGTGTCACCGGTGTGGATCGACGTGCCGCGCGCGCTGACCGGTCTCGGCACGTTCCACAGCATCTTCCGCTGGGAACCGAAGCACGGCAGCGAGATCATCGTCGTGCCGCTCGACGCGCCGGGCGACGTCGTCCGCTTCACGGTCCCCGCGTTCCACCAGTTCCACTTCGCCAACGCGTTCGAGGACGGCGAGACCATCGTCGTCGACTACTGCCGCTATCCCGACTTCGCGTCGTTCGCGGCGGTGGGCGCGGTCGACGGCGCCGGCGCCGACGCGCTGGCGCAGGCGCGGCTCTGTCGCGCGCGCCTCGACCTGCGCACGCGCAGCTTCTCGAGCGCGCCGCTCGTCGACGTCGCGTGCGACTTCCCCCAGGTGCAGGCGGGGCAGGAGGGCGCGCGCCACCGCTTCGTCTGGGCCACCGACCACGACCTCGGCGGCATCCTGCGCGTCGACACCGAGGACGGCACGGTCGACCGTCATCGCGTCGGCGCCGCGGAGGCGGTGACCGAGCCGGTGCTCGCGGGCCCACGCGGTGAGTGGGCGCTCACGCTGGGGCACGACGCCGCGCGCGATCGCGCGTTCCTCGCGGTCTATCGCAGCGCGCAGATCTCCGATGGGCCCGTCGCGCGGTGCTGGTTCGGGCACCACGTGCCGATCACCTTCCACGGCGCGTGGGGAGCCGCGTCCTCGTAGGCGGGGGTGGACTCCCGCGGTCCGGGGCGCGAAGCACGCGGGATCACGATCGCGCGGATGGCGCGCGAGATGCACTCTGGTGCGGCGGGAGATCCGCCATGCGACTGTACGTCCTTTGCGCAATGACCCTCGCCGCCTGTGCCTTCGAGCCGACGGGACCGAACGGCCCGGGTGACGAGGGCACACCCGATCCCGGGATTCCGTCCGATGTCGACGCTGGCGTCGTCGGCGAGCCGCCGGTCGATCCGACCCCGCCACCGCCCACCTTCGCGTGTCGACTCGATGGTGCGAACCTCGGCGTCGCGGGCGTCGTCGTGACCGCCGCGAACCTCAGCTACACGTTCGCGACGTGGCAGACGTCGGCGAGCGGTGAGCCGATCGGGTTCACGCTGACCGGGCCGCCGGACGTGACGTACGAGGTCCGGACCGGCCGAGCGCGGCAGATGATCCAGTCGCTGGTCTACCAGGGCACCGCCGCGATCACGCGCGTCGACTTCTGCGTCAGCTTCGACGACTGAGGCGGCCCGGGGCTACTTGCCCTCGATCGTGATGCCGTACCGGGGGAGGATGTCGCCGGTGATCATGGCGAGCGACAGGTCGGCGCGGTGCCAGTCGATGATCGCGCGCATGGCGCGCAGCTGGGCGGCGCGCAGCTCGTCCTCGCGCTCGAGCACGTCGACGTTGCGCGACTTGCCCAGGCCGAGGCGCGCCTGCTCGACGGCGAGGTTCTGCTCGGCGAGGTCGACCGCCCGCACCGCGATGGTGTAGCGGCGCTCGGCGACCTGGATCGCGGCGACGCCGAGCGCCACGGTCTGGACGATCTGCTTGCGGAGGTCGGTCGCGTTCACGGCGATCGTCTCGCGCTGCGCCTTGGCGACGCGCACCGCCGCCTTGGCGGCGGTGTTGCCGAGCGTCTGCCGGTACGTGAGCGTGACCGCGCCCGAGTAGCCGTAGCTGGTCTCGCGATCCCCCGTGGGATCGTCGACGATGAAGGTCGGGCCGAGCGTCACCGCCAGATCGAGCGACGCCAGCGTGCCGTGCTCGGTCACCTCGACGTTGATCTTGGCGCCTTCCTCGAGGACGGCGAGGCGGGCCATGTCGGGGCTCGAGGCGATCGCGGCGTCGACGAGCGCTTGTTGATCCCAGGTCCTCGCCGGGATGGCGAGGTCGACGGTCGACGCGATCAGCATCTCGCCGGGCGCGACCGGCAGGCCGACCAGGCGGCGGATGTTGATCGACGTGTTGAGGATCACGAGCTCGCCGCCGAGCACCTCCTCCTCACGCGTCGCGATCGCCTGCTCGACCGGGATGGTCTCGGCCTTGGCCACGCCGCCCTTGTCGATCCCGGCGAGCGTCACCTTGAGCCGCTCGTGCGCGAGCTCCAGGCTGCTCCGGCGGATCGCGATGTCCCGCTCGGCGGCGATGAGGTCGAGGTAGCTGGACACGACGGCCCCGACGACGATGATGGCCGAGGTGCGCCGCGCGATCTCCGCGGCGTCCAGGTTCTTGCGGGCGATGCGCTCGTTGGCCTCGACCACGATGTTGCCGCGGCCGCGCATGAGGGGCTGGACCAGCCCGACGGTCACGCGGCTGTCGAGGCTGCGGGCGACGCCGCCGGCGCCCATGAACGCGAAGTCCTGGCGGGTGTAGCCGGTGTCGGCGTGCAGCGCGATCGTGCCGCCGGTGGAGATGCGGCGCCCGAGGTCGACGGCCAGGCCGCCGCTGTCGGTGCGGCTGAACGCGCCGCCGGCCTTGCGGGACGAGCCGCTCCCCTCGATCGTCAGGCCCCACTCGGACCACGCGCTGGCGGCGGCGATGTTCGCCTCTGCGATCCGCGTGTCGATGTGCGCGAGCTCCATGGCCGGCGACGTGCGGATCGATTGCTGCAGCAGCTCGGGCAAGCCCATCGGCGTGGCCGCCCCCGCGATGTCGCCCAGCATGGACGTCGCCGGCGGCGCCGTGACCGGCTTCGCCGTGGCGCCGCTCCCGCCGCCCGCGTCCTGCGGCGCGAGGCGCACGGCGATGGTGATCGGGTCGGCGGCGGCGAGTGTCGCGATCGCGGCGACGCCACCGAAGGCGGCGGCGAGGGCGACGGAGAGGCGGGGGCGGGTCATGGGGGCCGAACCATGTCGGTGGGCATACCGCGTGTCAACACGACGCGCGGTCGCAGGAAATCCCGTGCCCGCACCCAGCAAAGGCCGTTCACTGCGTGTTAGGGTCGTTTCCCAGCGATGGCGACGGTCCTCCGTACGTACTGCTTCCTCGATGCGCTCCAGCCGCAGCTCGCGACCTTCATCGCCAAGACCGCGCGCGGCTTCCTCCCGGTCCCGGGACAGGCGTCGCTCTGGGTCGAGATCGCGCCCGGCATCGCCATCAACCAGGTGACCGACGCGGCGCTCAAGGCGACCCGGGTCCAGCCTGCGGTGCAGGTCGTGGAGCGCGCCTACGGCCTACTCGAGATCCACGATCACGATCAGGGCGAGGTCCTGTCGGCAGGCTCGACGATCCTCAAGCACCTGAACGTCGAGGAAGCCGAGCGGCTCAAGCCCAAGCTCCTCACCAACCAGATCATCCGCGGCGTCGAGGCCTACCAGACGCAGATCATCAACCGCACCTCGCAGGGCATGATGATCCTCCCCGGGCAGTCGCTCTTCATCCTCGAGTGCGAGCCGGCGGGGTACGTCGTGCTCGCCGCCAACGAGGCGGAGAAGGCGGCGCAGATCTCCTTGGTCAACGTCACCCCGTACGGCGCGTTCGGGCGCCTGTACCTGTCCGGCCCGGAGGCCGAGATCGACGCCGCGGCCGCCGCGGCGATGGGCGCGCTCGCCGGGGTCACCGGCAAGGCGCCCGAGAAGTTCGTCGACCGCTAGACGGTGAAACACCGGAGTAACCCGGAGCAAAACGATGGCTGATGCGCTTGGAATGATCGAAGTGAAGGGTTTCGTCGGCATGGTCGAGGCCGCCGACGCCATGGTCAAGGCGGCCAAGGTCGAGCTCGTCGGGTACGAGAAGACCGGCGGCGGCTACGTCACGGCCATCGTGCGCGGCGACGTCGCGGCCGTGAAGGCGGCGACCGAGGCGGGCCAGCGCGCCGCCGAGCGCGTCGGCGAGGTGGTCGCGGTGCACGTCATCCCGCGCCCGCACGCCAACGTCGACGGGGTCCTGCCGCTCGGACGTCAGGGCGCCGCGAAGTAGGCGGACCCGGAAGGCCGACCATGGTCCTGGGCAAGGTCATCGGCACGCTGGTCGCGAGTCGCAAGGAGCCCACGCTCGAGGGCGTGAAGCTCCTCGTCGTGCGCGCGTGCGACGTCGACGGCAACCCGTCGGGCGCCACGGTCATCGCGGTCGACGCGGTGGGCGCGGGGCTCGGCGAGGTGGTGCTGTACTGCTCGGGCAGCTCGGCGCGCCAGACCCAGGTCACGCAGAACCGTCCGGTCGACGCGACGATCATGGCGATCGTCGACGCGGTGACCGTCGGTGACGAGTCGCGCTACACGAAGTCATGAGGCTCGACGAAGCCAAGATCGAGGAGATCGTCGCCCGCGTCGTCGAGCGCCTCGGCGGCGGTCCCACGGCGGCGCCGCCGCGGCCGGTGTCGCTCGGGCCCGACAACGCGAGGAAGGCGGGGCCGAACATCCCGCGGGGCACGCTCGGCATCTACGCCGACCCCGACGCCGCTGCCAAGGCGGCGCGCCGCGCGTTCGAGGGCAACGAGCGGGTCGCGGTACAGACCCGGATCAAGATGGTGGCGGCGATGCGACAGGTCGCGCTCGCCAACAACGAGCTCCTGTCGCGCTACGCGGTCGAGGAGACCGGGCTCGGCCGCTACGAGGACAAGCTCAACAAGAACCGGCTCGTCGCCGAGAAGACGCCGGGGGTGGAGATCCTGCGGCCGCAGGCGTACACCGGCGACGACGGCCTGATGCTGACCGAGCGGGCGCCCTACGGCGTCCTGCTCGCGGTCACGCCGACGACGAACCCGACCGAGACCATCCTCAACAACGCGATCGGCATCGTGGCCGGCGGCAACGCCGTCGTGTTCAACGTGCACCCGTCGGCGGCGCGCGTGTGCAACTGGTTCGTGCACCTGCTCAACGAGGCGATCATCAGCGTCGGCGGCCCGCGCGACGTGATCTGCTCGATCGAGCAGCCGACGATCGAGAGCGCCAACACGCTGATGAAGCACCCGCTCGTCCGCCTGGTGGTGGTGACGGGCGGCCCGGCGGTGGTGAAGGCGGCGATGGGGTCGGGCAAGAAGACGATCGGCGCCGGCCCCGGTAACCCGCCGGCCGTGGTCGACGAGACCGCGCACCTCGACAAGGCGGCCGACGCGATCGTGCGCGGCGCCTCGCTCGACAACAACATCGTGTGCATCGCCGAGAAGGAGATCATCGCGGTCGACTCGATCGCCGACGAGCTCCTGCGCCAGCTCGGCAAGCACGGTGCGCTCGTGCTCGACGCGCGCCAGACCAAGGCGGTCGAGAAGGTCGTCCTCGACGGCGATCACGTGAACAAGGACTGGGTCGGCAAGGACGCGTCGCTCATCGCCGCGGCGGCCGGCATCTCCGGGCACGGCAAGGACCTGCGCATCCTGGTCGCCGACGTCGACGAGCAGCACCCGTTCGTCCAGCACGAGCTCTTGACGCCGGTGCTCGGCTTCGTCCGCGTGAAGGACGCGGCCGACGGCATCGCGATGGCGGTGCGCGTCGAGCACGGCTTCCACCACACGGCGACGATGCAGTCGTCGAACATCGACAACATGGCGGCGATGGCGCGGGTCTGCAACTGCTCCATCTTCGTCAAGAACGACGCCTCGTACGCCGGGCTGGGCCTGGGCGGCGAGGGCTACACCTCGTTCACGATCGCCAGCCCGACCGGCGAGGGACTCACCACCGCGGTGCACTTCACCCGCGAGCGACGCTGCACGCTCAAGGAAGCGTTCCGCTTCGTGTGATGCGGACCGTCGGTCCGGCGCTGGGCCTCCTCGAGCTGTCGAGCGTCGCGCGCGGCGTCGTCGTCGCCGACGCCGCGCTCAAGCGGGCGCCGGCGGTGCTGCTCTCGTCGCGTACGCTCTCGGGTGGCAAGCACCTGGTCGTGCTCGAGGGCGACGTCGCGTCGGTCGAGGAGGCCATGGCGGCCGGGCGGGCGGCGGCGGGCGACCTGCTCGTCGATCGCGTCGAGCTACCGATGGCCGACGCCCAGGTGTGGCCGATGCTGGCGGGCGGCGGCGTGATCGCGCCGGGCGACTGGAGCGGCGACGACGGCGCCGAGGCGGTCGCGATCGTCGAGACCCGCACGGTGTGCGCCACGATCGGGGCGGCCGACGCCGCGTGCAAGGCGGCCGACGTCACCGTGCGCGACGTGCGCCTCGCCGTCGATCTGCACGGCAAGGCGGTGTTCACGTTCACCGGCGCCTTGCCCGCGGTCGACGCGGCGGCCGATGCCGCGCGCGAGGCGGCGAGCGATCGCCTCGTGGTGCTCGAGCGCATCGCGCAGCCGGCGCCCGAGCTGCGCGGCCGCCTGTTCCGCTGAGACGCCGTTTCGCCGTGCTCAGATTCAGAAGCGCAGCGTGATGCCAGCGACGCCGCCGCCGTGGCCGCCGCGCGCGGGCGCGACGTACGGGGCGACCGAGTAGTAGCTGGGCGGCGGGTAGCCGAGGCGCATGTGCAGGTCGCGCACGCGGCGGTTGTGCGACGACGGTCCGGCGAAGGCGTCGACCAGCTCCCAGATGCGGAAGCCGACGAGACCGATCACGCCGACGACGATGAGGCCGTCGTTGTCCTCGTCGCAGTAGCTGTCGTAGCAGTCGTCGATCTCGTTGCCGACGCCGATGATGATCGCGGCGATCGACGCGATCTCGCCGACGGTGAAGATCCAGCCGGTGTCGGTCCAGCGTCCCTGGACCGCCTGACCCGTGCCGAAGCCGAGGAAGAACGAGACGGCGGCGCCGCCGACGTGAGCGCCCGGCGAGATGAGCCCGCGCGAGAGCAGGCGCTGATCTTCCGTCGTGAGCGCGACCGGCTGCGGATAGCCGTACCCGGGCGGCGGCGGCGGCGGTGGGGCGTAGACCGGCGGCGGCGGCGGCGGCGACGCGCCGGGCTGGGCCGACGCGACCGACGCGATCGCGAGGACGCAGGCGAGCGCGGCGAGGGCGGGGGGCGTGCGCATGGCCGGACAGTACACTCCTTGCACGGCGGGAGGTCGTGGGACAGGATGCCCGCCATGAAGCGTGTGCTCTATGTCGTATCCGTGCTCGCGGCCGCAGCCGGCTGCGAGAAGTCCAAGGACAGCGCCGAGGAGGCGCCGATCAAGCCGGGCTCGACGATCAACCGGCCGCCGCCGCCGCCGACCGACGCGGCCGAGGCCCCCGACGCCGCCGCGGCCGCGGCGCCGGNNGCCATGGACGAGGTCCGCCCGCCGGTGGCCGCCGATCTCGCCGAGTACACCAAGGGCATCGCCGGCAAGGGCAAGCTGATGGCGACCATCGCGACGTCGATGGGCGACTTCCACTGCGAGCTGTACGAGGACGTGCCGATGACGGTCGC
>DDTA01000207.1 GCA_002344285.1 Myxococcales bacterium UBA2376 | reverse complement strand
AGCGCGAGCCGCGCCAGGATCTGTCGCCGCGTCGGGTCCGCGAGCGCCGCGAAGGTCCGGTCGAGCGCCGCCGCTGCCTGCATGAGCATTGATTAGCTCATGCGTTATATAACGTCAAGTCGATATTTAGCGTGCGTCGCCCGACTCGCGGTAGGTGTCGGCGATGCGCTGCGCGAGGGCGGCGAGCGGCACCGACCAGTCGTCGCTGCACAGCGAGCCGAGCGCGGGCTCGTCGGCGGTGGACGCGAACGCATCGGCGAGCGCGTGCATGCGCGGGCTCGGCCAGGTCTGCAGGCCGAGCTCGGGGTCGATCGACGCGCACAGGGGCTCGAGCAGCGTGAGGCCGGTGGAGGCCTCGATGCGGACCTGCACCGGTGACGCCGGTGGGACCAGGCCGCCGACGACCACTCGCCCACGGCCGCCCTTCTGCGTCTCGAGGAACGCGAGGTAGTTGTCCACCGGGTGGAGCGGTCCATCGGTCGCCGGCTCGCAGCCGGTGCGCGGTCCGGGCGTGCTCGTGTCGGGCTGATCGCAGCGCACGCCGTGGGCGAAGCAGCGGTAGGAGCTGAACTGGCCGTACTGCGTCGCGCCCTGGCTGTAGAGGTACGGGTCCGCGGCCGAGCAGTCGTCCTCGTCGGTCACGAAGATCACCGCGAGCAGGGCGTCGGCACGCAGGAAGCCGGCGTTGCCCGGGGCCGACCCGTCGAGCGCGCGTCGCATCGCCTCGAGCGGCTGCTCGAACGGGCAGCCGAGCTCGCCGAGCTGCATCATGCAAGCGGCGGCGTCAGCCAGCGTGCCCGCGTAGTTCCCGTCGGCGCTACGCGCGAACGCGCCGTCGGCGAGGCAGTCGGCGGGGCGCAGCTCGCCGCCTCGATCGCCGCGACAGAGCGCCCCGGGCACGGTCGGCTCCTCGACGGACGTCGAGACCACGCCGACGTGCAGGTTGGGCAGCGTGCCCTCGGCGGCCGCGAGCGCGTCGAGAAAGCCGGCCACGTGATCGCCGAGGCGCGCCTGCAACGGGATCATCGACCGGCTGTCGTTGACCACGAAGAGGAGGTCGATGCCGTCGAACGTCTCGGGCGGCGCGACGTCGTCGGCTCCGCAGGCTGCGCCGGCGAGCGCGGCGAGGAGGAGGAACGAACCGAGCCGGTCGCGCGCGTACAGCATGGGCGGCTCCGTACCATGCGCTCGACGTGCGCGGCCATCGACCGTCCGCATCGAACCGGGCCCGGCCGCACGTTGCCCGATCGTGCCAGCCCGGCGGCGACGATCGCGCTCGCGCTGCGGCCCGAGAGCGTCTCACCCAGGTACGGTCATGTCGTCGGCGTCACCAGGCCACCGGCCATGGCGACGGAGGGACGACGCCGCAGGGGGTGGTGGGCTTGTTGCAGTTGCCGCTCCAGTGCAAGCAGTCGCAGGAGGATCCACCGCCGCAC
This sequence comes from Myxococcales bacterium UBA2376, assembly GCA_002344285.1. Classification (GTDB taxonomy): domain Bacteria; phylum Myxococcota_A; class Polyangia; order Haliangiales; family Haliangiaceae; genus UBA2376. The sequence continues at coordinate 20,146 of DDTA01000207.1, read as the reverse complement.
TCGACGAGATCCGTGAGCTTGCACGAGGCCGTCCGGCCCTCGAGTGGTCCGAAGAAGGGCGCGCGGCAGTTCACCCGCTTGCGCCCGACTTCCACCTGCTTCCAGCCTCCCAGCGTGCAGGCCCACTCGTAGTAGACGAGGTAGCCGTCGCCGCAACAGGGTGCGTGAGCCACCCCCGGATCGGAGACCGTGTCGCACGCGCCCTCCGCGGGAGACCTGGGCGCGGCGACGAGCGCGGCGGCCTCCTCGTCCTCGACGAGCGACGGCTGTGCATCGACCACGTCGGTGGCGGTCGATCGATCGTCGGCGTCGAGGCACCCGACGACGCAGGCAACGGCAGAAACCAGCAACGCGGTCACGAAGCTCTTCATGCCCGCGTCGGAGAGCACGGCGCGTGCCGTCGCGCGTCGGTGAGGATCCGGCCAGTTCGACGATCGCGGCGCGCGGCGCCTAGGCGATCCGGCTGGACAGTGCCCAGCCGCGCGGGCGACCGCTTCGCGCGCTGATCCCTACGTGCACTGGACCTCGACGCGGCGGTTCAGCGAGCGGCCGGCCTCGTCGGTGTTGGGGGCGATCGGCGCGGCCGAGCCCTTGCCGGTGGCGCGGATGCGCTTGCGATCGAGGCCGCGCGCGACGAGGTCGTCGACGACGGCCTGGGCGCGGCGGCGCGACAGGTCGAGGTTGTGGGCGGCGGCGCCCTCGCTCGAGGTGTGGCCCTCGATCACGATCGACGCGGTGCGCTCGCCGGCGAGCCCGGCGTGCAGCTGCTTCAGCACCGGCTCCGATTCGGAGCGGATCAGCGCCGAGTCGAAGTCGAAGTTGATGGCGTGGATGACGGCGCCGCAGCCCAGCCGCGGCGGCGGCGCGCTGCACTTGGTGCGTGTGCCTGCGGGCGCCACCGGCCCCTGGTAGGGCCGGAAGGGGGCGCCGTTGGTCGAGCGCAGCCCGCGCAAACCGCCGTCGCCGCCGACCGCGAGGATGAACGAGCTCTTCACCTTGTCGCCAGGATCGACGCCGACCGCGCGCAGGACGTTGCCGCTGACCGTGCCGTGGAGCTCGCCGCCGTCGGTGTCGTAGCAGCCGGTGACGGTCGCCCCCTCCTGTCGGAGCTCGACGAGCACGCCGCTCAGCCGCACCTTGATCCAGCGAACGGCCGCCGGCTTGCCGCCGAGCGTCAGCGCGGTCAGCTCGTCGGCGCGCTCGTGGACCGCGAGCGTGGCCGAGGCGAGCAGTGCGAAGCCTCCACCGCCGTCTTCGCGGTGCCCGCGCGCACGAGGCTGAACGGTGCGGGGCTGCAGTCGCTGGCGCGCACGAGCCCCTCGAGCTCCACGCCCTGGGCCTTGCCGTCGCGCCCCCGGGCTCATCGCCGCCACGGCGAGGATCGCGACCACGTTGGCTGCGCGACGTGTGCTCCGCGTGCTCAAGGGGCGCCCGTGAGCTCGCTCCACCGTCGCGCGGCGTCGGCCTCGATGCGCGCGAGGTCGACACCCAGCTCACCGGCGAGCTGCCACTCGCGCGCGAACGACGTGCCCATCGGCGTCGGGTCGTCGCTGCCGAGCACGCAGTGGACGCCGGCGCGCTGGAGCGCGCGCAGCGGCGTGGCGCCGCCGTGGGCGCGCTCGAGCGCGGCCAGCGCCGTCGGGATGAGCAGCCGGTTGCTGGTCGGGCACACCTCGAGCGTGACGCCGTCGCGCATCAGCCGGTCGAGCGTGGCCGCGCGCTCGAGCGCGTGGACGCCGTGGCCGATGCCGCGCGGCGCGAGCGCCAGCGTGCGATCGACCGACGCGTGGCCCGCGAACTCGCCGGCGTGGATCGTGAGATCGGGCAGCGCCGGGCGGAGGTCGTCGAGGATGGCGACGAGCGCCGGCGGCAGCGGCTCGGTGTCGGCGCCGGTGACGATGCCGAGGACGTCGAGCCCGACCAGCGCCGAGGCGTGATCGCGGATGACCGCGGCGAGGGCGCGGTAGTGCGGCTCGCTCTCGAACGTGCGCGACAGGCCCAGCCGCACGAGCAGCGTCTTGCCGGTCGCCGCCGCGACCTCGTCGCGCGCGGCCAGCACCGCGGCCAGCACCGGCCGCGCGTACGTGTCGGCGAACGCGGTCGGCGCGACGTCGCGCCACGCGCCGCCCTGCCGCTCGATCAGCGTGCGCGTCATCGAGAACAGGCTGACGCGGAGCTCGCAGCCGTCGGTCTCGTCGGCAGCCTCGCAGAACGCGTGGCGCGCGAGGGAGCCGATCGCGGCGACGCTCACGTACGCGGCGCGCGCCTTGACGATGCACCCGTAGAACACGGTCGCGTCGTCGGTGGGCCCGGCCATGGTCACGTCGCCGGCCAGCTCGGACGGCGTTCGCCAGCGCGCGGCGCCGGCGTCGTAGAAGAGGGGATCGCGGAGGTCGTGCTCGCGCGCGACGGCGACGAGCGCGCGCGCGCTGTGCGAGCCTTCCAGGTGACGGTGCAGATCGAGCTTCAAGGTCGCCCGGGTATACCGACGTTGGCGGCAGGAATCTCGCCCGCCCGCGCGCCGCGCGCACGGAATGCGCGCGCGGCGGGCCCGGTCGCGGCTTCGGCCGGGCATCGCGCATGCAAGGCAGCGGCTGCGTGGCCGCCACGAGCCGGAGCGCGCAGATCCTCGTCCTCCTCGCGGCCTGCGTGTCCCCACCCGAGCCACCGGTGGATCACCGGTCGTTCGAGGATGTCCGGCGCATCGTGGTGGCGCTCGATGACGTGCGCGACGAGTACCGCCTCGCCGTCGATGGATCCGGTCGCGTCACCGACCCGGTCAAGCTGCGGGTGCTCGGCGCGATCATGCACGACGTGATCCTCCAGTCGCGGCGCTTCCCCACGTCGGAGCGCGTCGTCCTCGATCTGCTCGCCGCCGCGGTCTCACGTCACGTCCCACCGCCCGAGGTCGTGCGCGTCGCCGGCACGACGCGCCGGCACCTCCTGCGCAGCCGCCACCTCGTGCTCGCACCCGCCGCACCCCCCGATCGGACGCGGGTCGAGGCGCTGTGGCGCAGCCAGTGTGCGGCCTGCCACGGCGACCGGGGCGGCGGCGACGGGGCGCAGGGGCTCCACCTCGAGCCTGGACCGAAGAGCTTCCAGGACGAGGACGTGGTCACCGGGATCGCCCCCTCACGCGCGTCGAGTCGCATCGCCGACGGGCTGCGCGGGACCGCGATGCCGTCCTTCGGTCACTTCACCGCGGACGAGCGCTGGGGCTTCGCCTTCCTGGTGCTCACGTTCCGGCACGAGGCCGCCGCGATCGCGCGTGGTCGCGCGCTCGCCACGCGGTCGCGACGCACGCTGTCTCCCACGTGGCTCGCCGATCGCAGCGACCGGGAGCTCCTCGCCGACCTCGCGACGGACGGGCTGGCCCCGCGCGACGCCGCCGACGTGCTCGCGTTCGCGCGCGGCGAGGCGGCGTTCGCGCCGACGGCTGGGCCGAGCGCGCAGGTCCGCGCCCACTTCGTCGACGGCGTGCTCGCCTATCGCGCCCGCCGGCTCGCCGACGCCCAGCGTCGCCTGAGGGCCGCGCGCGACGCCGCGCTCCTCCTCGCCGGGCGCGTCCGGCTCGGCGACCGCGACGTGGCCGCGCGCATCGAGGTGTGCGCGCGCCGCGTGGTCGTGCTGGCGAACCGTGCGCCCATGGCGGAGCGGATCGAGCGCGAGGTCGCGCGGTGCTTGACCGAGCTGGATCGCGGTGACCCGCGCCTGCGCGCGCGATCTCCGTGGGCTCCGGCCTGGGTCGCCGTCGAGCGCGGGGTCGCCGCCGCGCTGGCGCTCGGACTCGGCGTCGCCATCCTGTGGCGGCGTCGGACGCCGTGGTCGCTGCCCATCGCGCTGCTCGCGACGGTCCTCGTGGCGGAGCTCGTGGTCGTGGTCGTCGAGCTCGCGGCCGCGACCGCTGCGCTCGCGCTCCTCGCCGCGCTCGGCGTCGCGCTCCTCGCCGGACGCGCGCTGCCGGTCAGCCTGGCGACGCGCGCGGGGCTCGTCGCCGCCGCGCTCTCGGGAGCCGCGACCGCCGGGCGACTCGGGTGGTCGCGCTGGCTGCGAGACGAGCACGGCGGCGAGCCGCTCGCGCTGCTGCGGGTGGAGCTCGTCGGGCTCTACCCGGCCACGCTCGCGCTCGTCGCGGCCATCGCCGGCGCCGTCCTCCTCGCCGTCGCGTGGCGGTGCGCCCGTGTCGCCGGCGGCGGCCTCACCACTCGCTGAGGTAGATGTACTTGCACGTCTGCGACGGGTCGGGATTCAGCCACTCGAGCGGCGCGAGGTCGAACCAGTTGCTGGGCCACTTGCTGGCCGTGTAGGCGAGCAGCCGATCACGGGTGCCGTCGATGTACACGCCGCCGGCGTCGATCGACGTGGCGATGTCGCCGTACGTGCCGAGGTCGACGGTGCGGACGCGCTCCAGGCGGACGCAGCCCGGCGTCGAGCACGCCGCGGGATCGATGAAGACGACGCGCGACATGACCAGGGAGCTGCGGCAGGCGTCGCCGAACGCGATGCACTCGGGCATGAAGTCCCACATGCCGCGCGTGAAGCCGATCAGGTAGAGCTCGCCGTCGCGCGACGCGACCAGGTTGATGGCCTGCTGCTTGGGGAACGCGTTGATGACGCGGCCGTCGATCGTCGCCTCGAGGGCCTGGTCGATGAGCCAGCCGAAGGGCAGGAGGGTGGCCCATCCCGGCAGGCTGGTGTCCAGGCGCACCTGGGTGTGCGGGCCGCAGGTCCCGTCCTCGCACTCGAGGTACGCGCTCGCGGTGTACTGCCACGAGCCGGCCGGCTGCCAGCCGCTGGCGTGGGTGGGATCGATGAAGCCGTCGGCGTCGGCGCGCTTGACGTAGAACTGGATCCGGGGCGCCGCGCAGCCGCCGTTGGGGCACTCGTCCTGGTCGTCGTAGACCGCCATCACGACCTTGTCGCCCGACGGGTGCGTCGGGTCGAAGACGCGCGCGGCCGCGATCGCGCTGCCCTTGCGATAACCGGCGCCGCCCTCGAAGAGCGAGAACTGGCCGCACGCGGTCGTGCCGCTGCCGGAGACCTCGAACGTCTTGACCTGACGGATCTTCGTGGAGACGTCGTAGTCGGTCGACTCGATGTTGAAGAGGTAGCTGCCGAGCATCTGGATGCCGCCCGAGTGATCGCCGCCCTCCTCCCCGGTGCCGCGTTGCCACGCCGCGGTCTCGAGCTCGGTGTGGATCGGGCCGCGGCCGTTCTGGCTCGCGGCGGTCTCGCGCAGCGACTGGTACGGGGCCGGGCGCGACGGCGTGGAGAAGAAGGTCATGCCGGCGTTCAGGTTGTCGCTCACGACGAAGCTGCCCGCGGGCGTGCGCGCGAGCCCCTGGTAGTGGTCCCCGTCGACGAGGTCGCCGCGGCAGATGGCCTCGCGCAGGCTGCTGGTCGACTCGGTCCACCACTGCCCGAGCCGCGGGCGGGCGCCGAGCGCGTCGAGCGCGGCGACCGGATCGGTGAGGCCGGGGTTGGCGTCGTGGCGCCACGCGGTGCCCAGCGAGCCGCGGCAGCGCGCCGTGCCGGACGGGCAGAAGATGCGCACGTAGGGCGTGGTGCGGGTGTGCAAGGTCGCCGACACGCGGTCGTGATCGGTGGTGCCGCAGCCGCCGCTGGCGACCGCGACGATGGTGCCGTCGCTCTCCTCGAGACGGAGCTGGACGTTGCCCTCGAGGCGCGTGCCGCCGGCGATGCCGCAGTTGCCGGCGGTGAGCGTCGTGCCCGCCTCCTGGACCGCGCCGCTCGTCGACAGCGTGTAGCGCGCGTTCTCGCCCGGCGCGAGGTCGTAGTCGACGCGCTTGCGGCCGATCTGATCGCGCGTGCCGCGGATGACGCCGCTGCTGTTGCGGATGCCGCGGTTGGCGAGGCGCAGGTAGAGGTTGCCGGCGTTGCTCGCCGACACCGAGACCTGCGGGAACAGGAAGCGCTCGCTCGAGCCGCACCCGCTCGTGGCGTACGCGACGAGCGAGCCGCCGCCGCCGGGCGCCGTCCGGATCTGGGCGTCGACCGAACCCTTGAGGAAGCTGCCGCCCTCGTAGGCGCCGGGCAGGCCGCAGTTGCCGAGCGTCACGCGCTCGCCCGCCTCGTAGCGGCCGAGCGGGATGTCGACGTACGTGGTCGGCGTGCCGGTGCACGTGCCGTCGCAGTTCACGAGCGGCGCCGGGACGCTGTAGCTGTAGCTCAGCGGCTCGACCAGGCCGCGCGTCGAGTAGGTGGCACAGCTCGCCACGCCGGCCACGGACACCTCCTGTTCCGTCTCGCCGAGGAGCGACGGATCGATCCCGCCGTCGGCCTCCGCGGCGAGGTCGGGGTCGTCGACGCAGGCGGCGAGCGCGGCGGCGAGGGCGACGGCGCCGGCGCCGGCGAGGAGGGTGGAACGACGCGTGGGTGGGCGAGGCATGGGGGCGCCCTGTGCACCTGGCGAGCCAGCCCGGCGCCGATGCGTCTCGCGCACCTGCGGCGTCGGTGTGGCGTGGTGCGCGCGGTTGCCTGATCGAACTGATCAGTCGAGCTTGACGTCGAGCTCGCCGTCGACGACGCGGACCCTGACGGTGGGCGGGACGCCGCCGGTGGCGGCCGGCGTCTCGGCGCCGAACGACTCGAAGGCGACGTCCTCGAGCTGGCGCGTGAGCGAGGCGGCGAGGCCGCGGGCGCCGGTCTCCTTGCGGAGCGCGTCGGCGACGATGTGATCGAGGACGCCCTCCTCGATGTCGAGGGTGAAGCCCTCGGCCTTGAACTCGCGGGTCATGCGCGCGACGACGTCGGCGCGGAGGATGTCCTTGAGCGTCGACGCGTCGAGGGCCTGGAAGGGGACGACGCGGGTGAAGCGCGCGATGAGCTCGGGCAGGAAGCCGTACGCCTGGAAGTTGGCGACGTTCTCGACCTGGTCGGGCGTGAAGCCGACGGCGATGGCGTCGGGGTCGGCGCCCGCCACGGGGGTGCGGCCGAAGCCGAGGTGCTCGCGGCCGAGGCGGCGGCGGGCGACCTGGTGGAAGCCGGAGAAGGCGCCGCACGCGACGAACGCGATGTCGGCCGTCGACATGACGACGTGGTCCGAGTACGACGCGTGGCCGAGCTCGAGCGGGACCACGACCTCGGACGCCTCGAGCATCTTGAGCAGCTCGCGCTGCACGCCCATGCCGGTGACGTCCTTGGTGGTGCCGGCGCCGGCGAAGATCGCGTTGTTCTGGCCCGACGCGATCTTGTCGAGCTCGTCGAGGCAGACCACGCCGATCGCGGCGAGCATGGGGTTGTCGTCGGCGGCGTGGAGCAGGCGCGTCAGGATCGTCGACGGGTCCTGGCCGACGTAGCCGGTCTCGCTGTACGTGGTGATGTCGACGAGCGCCGTCGGGATGCGCAGGATCTTCTGGAAGAGCGACTCGACCAGATACGTCTTGCCCGAGCCGGTCGGGCCCGCGAGCAGGAAGTTCGACTTGCGCGGCAGCTCGGCGCGGTCGACGCCGTCGAGGTAGATGCGCTTGATCCGGCGCACGTGGCGGTACGCCATCAGGCAGACCGCGCGGCGGGCAGGGTCCTGGCCGCGGTAGCCCAGCTCCTCGAGCTGCTTGAAGAGCGCGCGCGGCGTCGGCTCGGGCAGGTCGCGCACGAACTTGATGAAGTGCTCCAACCCCTGCTTGCGGGGCTTCCGGTGCGCTTCACCGCTCACCGGTCGATCGTAGCACCGGACGGGCCAGGCGGCGTACGCGTTATCCGCGGCGGGGCGGCGACCAGCGGGCGGAGAGGTCGAGCTGTCGTCGAGCGCTTGGACCTCGAGGCGCTTGTCGATCGGATCGAGTCCGGAACGACGGGCACCTTGGGCTCGAGCTGCAGCCCGGCGGCCGGAAGGGGGGCATTGCGTCGGGGTGGCCGGTACGGCGAGAATCGGCGGACACGTGGAGCAGGCGGCGCTCGTCCAGGCGTTTCTCGAGGCGGCACCGGCGCCGCTGCGCCACGGGCTGTCCTCGGTCCCGGACCTGTCGCGGCGGCTGCTCGAGCTGGTGAACGAGGGCCGCTCGATGTGGCCCGACGTGGCGGTCGAGCCGGTGCGGCTGGTGGGCTTCGTCGCGGCGCGGCTCGACGAGGGCGTCGAGGTCGGGGACCTGCTCGGCGGGCTGCGGCCGGGCGACCTGTACCTGGCGTGCGCGCTGACCGACGGCGATCGCACCGCGCTGGCGGCGTTCGACCGACACTACATGCGCGAGGTCGACATCGCGCTCGCGCGGATGCGCATCGGGCCGCCGCGCGCCAACGACGTGAAGCAGCTCGTGCGGCAGCGGCTGTTCGTCGGCGACGGCGTGCCGGGGAAGATCAGCGAGTACGCGGGGCGCGGCGATCTGCGGCGCTGGGTGCGCTCGGTCGCGGTGCGCACGTGCCTGAACGATCTGCGCAAGGGCAAGAACGAGGTGCTCGCCGACGACGATCAGCTGATCGCGCAGCAGGCGATGCCGGGCGACGACCCCGAGCTCGAGTACATGAAGCGCACGTACGCGCGCGAGTTCCAGGCCGCGTTCACCGAGGCGCTGGCTGGCCTCGGGGCGCGCGAGCAGACGCTGCTCCGCTACCACCACGTCGACGGGCTCAACATCGACGAGATCGGCGCGATCTACCGCGTGCACCGCGTCACGGCGTTCCGCTGGCTCGAGAAGGCCAAGGAGAAGCTGGTCGAGGCGACGCTGGTGGTCATGCGGTCGCGGCTGAACGTCAGCCCGAAGGAGCTCGACAGCGTGCTGCGGCTCATCCGCAGCCAGGTGCACCTGAGCCTCATCCGGCACCTCGGCGGGCCGAGCGACCGGGTCGAGGACGACGTGCTCGAGCTGGACGAGAGCGAGCTCGAGGACGCGGAATAGTCGCGGTGATCCGGTACGAGCACGGGCCGGGAGAGCGGCCGGCGCACGCCGGGGCACCGGCCGGCGACTGGATCCGTCTCATCCCGTTCGCGCTCGCGTACCCGCGGGTCGTGGTGTCCACGCGGGCGGAGCGCGACGGCTTCGTCTACCTGGACGATGTCTACGACCTGAAGCTCACGGGCGACGAGGACCTCCTCGGACGAGGGCCCAACCTGCTGGTGTCGGACGACTTCGTCCGCGCCTACCGCGCCGGCGGCTTCGAGGGGCTCGCGCTCCACGAGGCGCAACACGCGACGCCGCACACCATCCGGGTGCGCCGGCCCTGGCGCTGCCGCCCGACGCACCACGCGACGGCCGTCACCGAGCGCGTCGTGCTCGTGCCCGCGACACACCCGAAGGGGCGACCTTACGGCCATCACGGTCGGCCGTCGGAGCCGCTCGAGATCCTGGCGCCGGCCCCTGCCGCGGGTCGGTTCTTCGGCGGGCCGTGGTTCGCGACCGCGTCGCTTCCCTTCCAGCCGCTGATCGCGCCGGCCGGCTTCCTCGCGAGCTTCCGTGCGACCGTGGGACGTGAGCCGTCGTTCGGCTGGGCGGACGTGTCGATCATCGCCGACGACACGGCGGCGCTCGTGCCGCGCGGCGAACGCTTCGACCCGCCCTCGACCGCCGCTTCCGCGCCCGGGTACGCGTCGTTCGCCGAGGCGCTGGACGCCGCCCGGCGCGAGGCGCCGACGCGCGCGCACGTGATCGTGGGGGCCGACCGCCGGCCCGAGCGCATCCCGCGCTCGGCGTGGCCCGAGCTCGGGGCGGTCGCCGGCTCGACCTTCTTCGGCGGCGCCTTCGGCTTGTTCCCCGCGACCGAGGAGGTCGCGCTGTCGCACGCCGAGGCGGTCGAGCTCGGCTACCCGTTCGAGCCCGACTGGGTCGTCGTCGGCTGGTTCGCGGGCGAGCAGCGCGGGCTCGTCGCGGTGACCCCGGAGGGGCACGTCCGTCGCGGCGAGGCCAGCGGCGAGCTCAACCTCCACTACACGAGCTTCGGTGACTTCTTCGCCGACGTCATGGCCGATCTGGTCTGGGCGCACGACCACGGTCGCTACGGCTGGCAGTGGCTCGGCGCCTGATCGGGGTGTCAGCGGGATCGGGGATAACCGCAGGCGATGAACATGCGCCGCGGCTGGGGTGATGTTGCGCTCGCCGTCGTGGTGATCGCGGTGGTGGGCATGATGGTGGTGCCGCTGCCGCGGGTCGCCATCGACCTCCTGCTCGGGGTCAGCATCACGGCGAGCGTGCTCATCCTCCTGTCGGCGGTGTACGCGGCGTCGCCGGCGCGGCTGTCGACCCTGCCGACGATCATCCTGGTGGCGACCTTGTTCCGGCTGGGCGTGAACGTCTCCACGACGCGGCGGATCCTGGCGCACGCCGACGGCGGCGAGGTCGTCCAGGCGTTCGGGTCGTTCGTCGCGCAGGCGAGCCTGGTGGTCGGGCTCGTCGTCTTCGCGGTGATCACGATCGTGCAGTACGTGGTGGTCGCGCGCGGCGCCGAGCGCGTGGCCGAGGTCGCGGCGCGCTTCGCGCTCGACGGCCTGCCCGGCAAGCAGCTCGCGATCGACGCCGACCTGCGCGCGGGCGCCATCGACGCCGCCGAGGCGGGGCGGCGTCGCGGGCTGCTCGAGCAGCAATCGTCCATGTACGGCGCGATGGACGGCGCGATGAAGTTCGTGAAGGGCGACGCGATCGCGGCGATCCTCATCGTGCTGCTCAACCTCGCCGGCGGCATGATCGTCGGCGTCGGCGAGCGCGGGATGGCCGTCGGTGAGGCGGCGCGCACGTACTCGATCCTGTCGGTCGGCGACGGGCTCGTGGTGCAGCTGCCGGCGCTGCTGGTGGCGCTGGCGGCGGCGCTCGTGGTGACGCGGGTGGCCGCGATGGACGGCGACCGGGCGATCGGCGACGACATCGTCAGCCAGCTCGGCGCCGAGCCGCGCGCGTTCTTCACCGCGGCGGCGCTCCTCGCCGTGCTCGGCGTCATCCCGGGCATGCCAAACCTGCCGTTCCTGGTGCTCGCCGCGGTGGCGGCCGGGCTCGGGTTCTGGCTGCGGTCGCGGCCGCGCGCCGGGGCGGCGGGCGAGAAGGACGTCGTGGGCAGCGCGGGCGGCGGGCTGGCCGCGGGCGGCGACGCGGTCGAGCTGGCGGTGTCGCCGCAGGTGGGCGCGGCGCTGCGGGCCGACGGTGCCGTCGAGACCGTGCTCCTCGGCGTGAGGCAGCGGCTCTACGACGAGCTCGGCGTGCGCGCGCCGGTGATGCGCGTGCGGATCGACACCGGCGTGCGGGCGGAAGAGGCGGAGTTTCGCGTGTTCGGCGTGACCATCGACTGGCTGCCGGCGCCACGCGTGGCCGGCGAGCTCGAGGCGCGCATGGACGACGCCGTCGCCAGGCACGCGGGCGAGCTCATCCGCGCCGGCACGGTCCAGGCGGCGCTCGACGAGCTGGGGCCCGGGCACGCGGCGCTGGTGCGCGACGTGATCCCGCGCATCGCGCCGCTGCCGGTGTTCGTCGAGGTGCTGCGCCGCCTGGTGCGCGAGGGCATCTCGGTGCGCGATCTGGCGGGCGTGCTCGAGGCGCTCGCGCCGGCGCCGGCGGGGAGCGCGCGCGACGCGGCGACGCTCGCCGAGGTGGCGCGCGCGCACCTCGGGCGCGTCATCTCGAGCGCGGTGGCGCCGCGGGGCAAGCTCTCGGCGTGGACGCTCGACCCGATGATCGAGGAGGCGGTGCGCGGCGCGATCGTGCCGCGCGAGGGTGGGGCGATCATCGCGCTCGAGCCCGACCTGGCGCGCGACATCGTCTCGGCGGTGAAGTCGAAGGTCGGCGACCGCGGCGTGGTGCTGACGTCCGGGGACATTCGCCGGCACCTGAAGACGGTGCTCGATCCGGAGCTCCCGGGCATCGCGGTCATCGCCCCGCACGAGCTATCGTCGGGCGTGACCGTGATGTCCCAGGGCCGGATCGACGTCGGATGAAGCGGCTGCTCGGCGCGGTGGTCGCGGTCGCGTGCGCGGCCCCGGTGGCATCGGTCGCGCGCGCCGAGCCGGTGCGGCCGATGGGCTCGCTGCGCGGCACCGGTGACCTGGCGCTCACGGGGCCGTCGCCGCGCAACCGCGTGGCCGGCGACGTGATCGTGTACCTGGGCCAGCGGGTCGGCGTGTTCGCCGGGGTGCAGCACGTGACGGTGAAGCCGTTCGCCGACGCGGGCCAGGTGACCGTGGGGATGGCGTACCGCGCGGCGGCGGCGCGGCCCAAGCTCGACCTGGTGCTCCACGCCGACGCCGGCGTCACGTGGCCGCTCGCGCCGACGGCCGGCGGCGGCGTCATCACGTTCTTCTGGCCGCTGAAGCAGGTGCCCGTCGCGGTGACGGCCGGCTCGAACGCGTACCTCGTGCTCGACGGCGTCGACGACACGCGGATCGTGCTGAGCGTGGGCCTCGGGCTGGCGCTGGCGCGCTGATCAGCGGCAGACCGGGGCGACGCCGACGGCGCGCGCGAGCGGTGGCGCCGAGGTCGCGCCGAAGCGCCAGGCGCAGCCGTCGGCCACGCGCTCGCCGGTCGCGGCGTCGACGACGAGGCCGCCGCCCGCGCCGACGACGGCGAGGCGCGCGCCGTCGCCGGAGAACCCCCAGCCGAAGCGGGCGCCCGGGCCGGTCGACAGCGTCCACCTCGTCTTGCCGTCGAGGCCGATCTCGGCGATCGGCGTCGTCTGCGAGCCGAGCACGATGAGGCGCGCGCCGTCGCCGGAGACGGCGAGGTCGTGGACGTCGAACCCGAGGTCGATCGTCTGCGTCACGGTGGCGCCGTCGTGGATCGTCAGCTGCCGCCCCGCGACCGCGTAGCCGACGCCGCGGCGATCGAAGCGCGTCATCCCGCGCGGCAAGGTCACGCTCGGGCGATCGCGGATCGACGTCGCCGAGACGCCGGCGATCAGCTCGGCCTCGGTGTAGCGGCGCTGGACGAGCTTGGTGTCGATGGTCATGAGCAGCGGCGCGCCGGGCGCGGCGGCGTCGAGCAGCGCGAAGTTGTTCGAGCCGTCGGCGACGGCGTAGGTCGTCGTCGGCATCGGCGCGCCCGGCACGATCTTCACCAGCCACACGCCGCCGCCGGGGCGCAGGCCGGCGAGCCAGCCGGTCGCCGGATCGACCTCGACGCGTGCGACCGGTCCGGGAGGCGCCATCGAGCCGACCTCCTTGCCGGTGCGCGCGTCGACGAGGTGCACGGTGCCGCGGCCGGTGCCCAGCAGCACGTGGTCGTCGCCGAGGAAGCTCGTGAACGTCACCGGCGCGTCGAACAGGCCGCCGTCGATCTCCTCGGAGCCGTCGAGGGCGTCGATGACGAGCTCGCCGCGCACGCTCGCCCATGCCGCGCGCGTGCCGTCGGTCGACAGCGCCACCTTCTGCGGCATGTTCGCCTGCCAGCCGAGGTAGCGCGCCGCGCCGCCCGGGACCTGCGTGACCAGCGAGACGTCGTAGCCGGCGACGAGCAAGCCGTCGCCCACCGAGGCCCCCGGCGTGCGCACGAGGTTGCCGGCGATGACGACGCCGCCGGCGAGGTCGACCTCCGACTGGTTGTGCTGCTCGAAGACGTGGAGCCGGTCGCCGGCGGAGAAGCCGAGCCCGACGACGTCGGTGAGCCCGTGGTGCGCCAGCTCGGCGGGCGTGACGTCCTTGCCGTCCGCCATCGCGATCACGGCGACCCGCGCCGGCATGCGCGCGGCGGGCGGCGGCGGTGGCCGGCGCGGGCCGGCGGGCCTGCGCAGCCGGGCCGGTGCGCCGGCGGCCGGCGGCGGCGGCACGTCGGGGAGCGCCTGCGCGTCGTCGGGGTGCCGGGTGAACGCGACCTTCGCGCCATCGCTCGAGGCGGCGAAGCGCGTCGGCTCGAGCGGCGTGTACGGCAGCACGACCTCGTGCGCGATCCGCAGCTTGCCGCCCGCGGTCTCGAGGCGCGCGACCGAGTGTGACGCGGTGCCGTCGCCCTCGCTGTGGCGGAGGAGGACGAGCACGGCGCTCGCGCCGGCGACGTCGATCGCGCGCAGCCGCGCGCCGCGCTTCGCGAACGTGTCGAGCGTCTTGCCGTCGCGATCGACGAGCGCGAGGCTGTGGTCGGCGTGGAGCACGATCGCCCCCGACGCGTCGACGAGCGGCGCGACGTGCAGCACGGCGCCGGGGCCGGCGAGATCGGCGACGCCGAGGCGCTTGCCGCCGCGATCGAAGCGCACGAGGTGGCCGGCGCCGCTCGTGGCCGCGAAGCCGGCGAGCAGCTCGTCGCCGTGGTCCTGCACGCGCATCGCGACGACGCCGCGCACGGGCACCGCCTGCGGCGCGATCGTGCCGTCGAGCGTCGGCCACACGCGCACCTCGCCGAGCGAGTCTCGCGACAGCGCCGCCGATCCGCCGCGGCTCACCGCCGTCGCCACGATCGCCGCGTAGTGCGGCACCCCGCGCGGCGGCGCCGTGCGCACCAGCGCAGGTTCGTCGCTCTCGACGGGGGGCTCGTCCGGCGCCGCGCCGCTCGCGGCGCCGTTGCCTGGCTCGGGTCCGATCTTCACCGCGTGCCGGGTATCCGGACCGCAGGCAGCGACGACGAGACACAGAACGGCCACCCGGGAGCGCATGTCCTTACCAACGCGCGTCCCCCCGGCATCTATCTGCCCTCGTGTCACGCCGGCGTCAGGACCGCCCCACCCTCCGCGCCACGCTCAGGACCCGTGCCCGTGCCCGTGCCCGTGCCCGTCTTCTACGCCTCCGTCTCCCTCTCCGCCCATGGCACCCACCTCCGCCTCCTCCGCCTCGTCCCCACACGGCGCCGGCCCATCGTGCGGCCGCTCCGGGTCTCCGTCGTGGCGCTCGGGCTCGACCTCGGCCCCGCCCGGCCCCGCCATCTCGCCCGCCTGCTCCGCGGCGTCGGCCGCCGCCGCGTCCTCGTCGCCCAGCCCGCCGGCCGCGACGATTCGCGCCGCCGTCTCCGGATCGAGCCCGGGCACGCGCCCCGAACGCGCGAGGTGCGCCACGTAGTACGCGTCCTCGCGCCGCGCCTCGAGCGCACCGGTGGTGACCTGCTCCTCGAGGTACTTCTTGAGGTCGCCGATCAGCTTCGACGGCGGCAGCTGGAACACCTCCATGATCGCGTTGCCGACGCCGCCGGGCAGCGGCGGCAGCTTCGCGTCCTCCTCGGCGAGCCGGCCCATGCGCTCCGACAGCGCGTGGATCTGCTCGAGGATCTGCTTGCGCCGCCCCGGCCGCTTCGACGTGATGTCGGCGCGCGAAAGGTCGAGCAGGTCCACCAGGTGCGGCGCCATCTCGCGGTGGAAGCGACGCACGGCGCTGTCGGTCCACTGGTCGCTGTACTGGTTCGAGCGCAGGTGGTGGCGGATGAGGAACCGGATCGCGCGCCGCGCGTCGCGATCGAACGGCAGCCGCTGGCTCACCTTGTCGAACATGCGCGCGCCCACCTCCGCGTGGCCGTGGAAGTGGACGCCGTCGGCGGTGAACGTCCGCGTCGGCACCTTGCCGATGTCGTGCAGCAGCGCCGCCCAGCGCACGAGCGGCCGCCGCACGGCCTGCTTCACGACCTGCTTGGTGTGGCCCCAGACGTCCTTGTGCTGGCGTCCGCCCTCCTGCACGAGGTGCACGGTCGCCTCGAGCTCGGGGAAGACGATGGCCAGGAGCCCGGTCTGGCGCAGCCACTCGAGGCCGTGGTCGACCTCGCGCCCCATCAGCATCTCTCCGATGGCGGCGCGCACGTCGGCCGGCGAGGCGTCGCGGACGCTGTCCGCCATCTCCTGCGCCGCGCGGGTGACGGCGTCGGCCGGCCAGCGTCCGTCGCCGCACGCGATCGCCGTGGCGACGTCGAACAGGAGGACCGGGTTCGCCGCCGACCACGCCTGGACACGCGCTGCCGTGTCCGGAGTGTCGGACATTCGCAGGATCTCGGACGCGTCGTTGGCCATGGCGGCCGACGGTTCCTACCGGCCGACGAGGGCGGCGTCAACTCCGGTGCGTGTCTCTCCTGTGGACAACTGGTACGCCGTGTGCTCAGGTGCTCGGCCCGTGACTGGCCGCATCACCACCCGACAGCTTCCCCTCGCGGAGAAGTCGTGTCCCGGGATCGGTGCGCTCTACCGCGAGCTCGACGACAAGCCCGCGACGTTCTTGCAGCTTCTCTGGATCTACGAGGCCCGACGGGCCGGGATGATCCAGAACCCCAAGCGCTCGCAGCCGCGCCGCCGTCGCTAGCGCACGTGGCGCCCGGGGCAGCCGGCATGGCAGATCGATCAGCCAGCTGCGCCACCTGGTCTCAGTGCCGTTCTGGGAACGTGCACGGTGCCGTGCGCGTTGAGATCACATGGTGCTCGTGACCGACGCGCGAAAGCCCATCGGCGTCTTCGATTCCGGGGTCGGTGGCCTGACCGTCGTCCGGGCCCTGCGCGCCCGCCTCCCCGGCGAGGACATCGTCTACCTGGGGGACACCGCCCGTGTCCCCTACGGCTCCAAGAGCCCGCGCACCGTCGAGCGCTACTCGCTCGCCTGCCAGGCCTTCCTGCTCGCCCGCGACGTGAAGCTCGTTCTCATCGCGTGCAACACGGCGTCGGCGAACGCGCTGCCGGCCCTGCGGGGCGCGAGCCCGGTGCCGGTCATCGGCGCGGTCGATCCAGGCGCGGAGAGCGCGCTGGCGGCCACGCGCGACGGCCACATCGGCGTCATCGGGACGCTCGGGACCGTGCGCTCCGGGGCCTACGAGCGCGCGCTCGCGGCGCGAACCGACGTGCGGGTCAGCTCGCTCGCGTGCCCGCTGTTCGTGCCGCTCGCCGAGGAGGGCTGGACCGAGCCCGACGACGAGGTCGCCCGTGCCGTCGCGCGTCGCTACCTGGGCGAGCTGTTCGCGCTCGATCCGGCGATCGACACGCTCGTCCTCGGGTGCACGCACTATCCGCTCCTGCGTGGCGTGATCACCGCGACCGCGTGCGAGCTGGCCGGGCGAGCGGTCGCGGTCGTCGACTCGGCCACGGCGATGGCGGAGGCGGCGGCGCGCACCCTTCGACGCGGGCCTTCGGCCCTCGCTCAGGGCGAACGGGGCCAGCTCGCCTGCCACGCCACCGACATCTCGCGGCTCGACGAGATCGCGCCGCGGTTCCTCGGTGAGGACGTCACGAGCTTCGAGCTCGTGGATCTCTGATCCCGACCCGACGACGATCAGACGGCGGCGCGGGTCTCTTCGGCCCGGCGCCGGCGCATCACGTCGGTGACCGTGGTCGCGTACTTCAGCTTGTCGTCGATGATCTTGTCGTCGACCGGGTAGTCCGTGCGGAAGCCGAGGCCGTCCTCGTAGAGCTCCGCGCGGGCCACGTCGTCGTCGATCCAGATCTTGATCTTCTTGCCCTTGTACGTCTGGTTGCGAAGGCCGTCGACCTTGCCCTCGAGCCAGGCCATGAGCTCGCCCATGACCTCCTTGCAGACGTCGATGTCGTCGTCGAGTCCCTCGAACAGCTCGGGGAAGCGGTCGGCGAAGGCCTCGCCGTCCTCGCCGCTGCCCTTCACGACCTGCCGGAGCGCGAGCCGCAGGAGCAGCGCGTCGTCGGCGAAGCTCGCGACCGCCTCGTTCCGATCGAAGACGAAGTCGTTGGGTGAGACGACGTACATGATGGCGCCCACCGCGATCTCGCGGGAGCTGCGCGGCAGGTTCTCGTCGTCCATCGCTTCGAACGCGATCTTCAGATCATGAGGGAGCGAGACCAGCCAGCTCTTGAACAGCTCCACGAACCGCACTTCCGGGGTCGACACGAAAAACTCTTTCACTATGTCCTCCGGAGAGGACGGATGAGGGGTGACGAGGCCCGCATGACCTCGCCCGTTGGAGTACCAACCCTATCGCCGAATTACAACCGTGTTCGTGGTACGGTCGTAGGAGAGGCCGTGGCCGCCAAGCGTTCGCCAATCCTTGGCTACAACCACAATGTCCGCTACCGGGGCATCGTGTTCCACGTGCAGACGGAGGACTCGGGCGTGGTCAACCCGCACGTGTTCTCGCACCTGTTCCACGGCGGCGTGATCATCTCGACGCGCAAGCTGGTCTACGACCCCGACGCGACGGAGGACGTGGTCAAGTCCCTCATGCAGGCCCAGCACAAGGCCATGATGAAGGACCTCAAGAACCGGTTCTTCGACGAGAAGATCGACCTGTACCTGGCCGGCGCCGAGGGGCTCCTGCCCCGCGAACGCGGTCCGCGCGCCGGGACCGTGCCCGACGAGACGGTTCCCTCGGCGCGGATCGACGATCCGACGCCGCCGGCGGGACCGCCTCCCTCGGTGCCGCAGCAGGTCGCGAACGAGCCCTCGGAGCCCGTGATCGAGCTCATCGACAGCGGGCCCACGATCCCCGTCCCGGTCGTCCCCGACGTCCTGGCGCGCGCCGCGACGCAGCCGGTGAGCCCGTCGACGATGGGGACGCTCGATGCCCAGGGCCAGTCGGTCCCGGGGGGCAACCATCCGCCGGTCGCGGCCGCCCTCGGCAAGCACGACATCTCGGAGGCGATGAGCGCGATCCAGGTGGGCGACGACGAGCTCGCCGCGGCCGGGCTCGTCGAGGTCCACGAGGTCGCGCAGGTGCACTCGCCGGCGCCTCCATCGCCGCCTCCGCCCCCCGGAGTGCAGCCCGAGCGGCCCGGCCAGTACAGCGTGCGGCGCGGCAGCGGGCAGATCGAGAAGCTCGATCGTCCGTCGCAGCCCGGCCTGCCGCGGCCGCCGATCCCCCGGCCGACGCCGCCGAGCAACAAGGTCCCGGCGCCGGCGGTGCCCCCGCGGCCCGCCGCGCAGCCGCCGGCGGCGACCCCTCCGCCAGGCCCAGGCGCGCGCCCGCCGCTGGGCGGTCAGGGGCCGGTGGCGCGGCCCACGCCGACGGCCGTGCCGCGCATCAATCCGCCGGGGGCGCCCGTACCACGGCCGGGGACCCAGCCGACGGCGCCGCGCGCGCGCGCGCCGAGCGGCGGCGTCGTCGTGTCGCGGCCGCCGGTGATCGTGGGAGGTCCGAGCAAGGCGGTGGGCACGCCCGCCGGGCAGGGCAAGGTGCGGCGCGCCAAGGACACCGACGGTGGCATCGGCGGCGACCTCATCTCCGAGCGCAGCCTCGACGAGGTCATCCTCGCGTACCTGTCGGAAGACACGAGCGACGAGTAGCGCGCATGCCCGTCACGCCGCGTGTCGTCCTCTACACCGCGGTGTACTGCCCGTGGTGCTGGCGCGCGAAGTCGCTGCTCGACCGGCACGGCATCGCCTACGAGGAGCACGACGTGACGATCGACTTCGCCGAGCGGCGGCGGCTTCGTGACGAGACCGGGCAGCGCACCGTGCCCAACGTCTTCCTCGACGGCGTGTCGATCGGCGGCTACGACGAGCTGGCGGCGCGGTGCCGTGCCGGGCGCGACCCGTTCAGTCCGGGCCGTCGCTGATGCGCCAGTCGGTGCCGGCCGGCGTGTCGAGCACCTCGACGCCGAGCGCCGTGAGCTCGCCGCGGATCTCGTCGGCGCGGGCGAAGTCCTTGGCCTTGCGCGCGTCGGCGCGCGCGGTGAGCAGCGCCTCGACCCGCGCCGTATCGATGCCGCGCTTGGCGACCAGGCGCGCGCGGCGGGCGCGGGCGTAGGCGACGGGGTCGTCGCCGAAGATGCCGAGCGCCCAGCCGGCGGCGCGCAGGTCGCGGCCGAGGCGCGCGAGCGAGCGGCGGCGCATGCCCTTGTCGAGGCCCTTGCCCTCGTCGAGGAGGCGGTTGGCGACGCGCGCGCCCTCGGAGAGCGCGGCCATGACGACCGGCGCGTTGAAGTCGTCGGCGATCGCGTCGCGCGCGGCGGGGGCGAGCGCCTCGGCCTCGGGGGTGACCGCGCCTTCGCCGCCGTCGCCGCCCTGGGCGACGAAGTCGTCGATGCGGCGCAGCGTCGTGTAGAAGTAGTCGAGGCGGCGGTCGGCGGCCTCGAGCGACGGGAAGTCGACGTCGGTCACGCGCTCGGGGTCGGCCGGATCGTCCTTGTGCGCGATGTACTCGAAGTTGATCGGCGACCGGTAGTGGTGGCTGACGAAGTAGAAGCGGAGCGCCTCGGTGCCGACCTTCCTCGCGATCTGGTCGCACGAGAAGACGTTGCCCTGCGAGCGCGACATCTTCTCGCCGTCGAAGTTGAGGAAGCCGTTGTGCATCCAGTGGCGGGCGAAGCTCTCGACGCCGTGCGCGCCCTGCGACTGCGCGATCTCGTTCTCGTGGTG
>DDTA01000202.1 GCA_002344285.1 Myxococcales bacterium UBA2376 | reverse complement strand
GTCGGCGCCGCCGTCGAGCGCGAGGCGCGGCTCGCGCTGGACCTCGCGATCGAGGGTCGCGATGACCGCGGTCGCGATGTACGGCGGGTTGGCCACGACGACGTCGAAGACCTCGCCCGCGACCGGCGCGAACAGGTCGCCCGTGCGCACGTCGACGCGGTCGCCGACCTTGTTGTGCTCGGCGTTCCGGCGGGCGAGGGCCGCCGCCTGCGCCGAGACGTCGGTGGCGATCACCTGCGCCGCCGGCAGCTCGCGCGCGAGCGTCACGGCGAGGACGCCCGAGCCGGTACACAGATCGAGCACGCGCACCGGCGCCTTGCGATCGGCCCGCTGCGCGAGCACGACCTGGACGACGGTCTCGGTGTCGTGGCGCGGCACGAGCACGTGCTCGTCGACGAAGAACGGCAGCGACCAGAACTCCTGCGTGCCGACGAGGTACGCCACCGGCTCGCCGGCGAGCCGCCGCTTGATGAGCGCGCGCGCGCGCGCCAGCTCGTCCTCGTCGAGCGGGCGGTCGAAGCCGGTGTAGAGCTGGACCCGCGTGCACCCGAGCGCGTGCGCGAGCAGCACCTGCGCCTCGAGCCGCGCGCCATCGATGCCGGCATCGGTGAAGCGCTTCACCGTCCAGTCGAGCACCGCGGCCGTCGTCCAGCTCATCGCCCCTGCGTAGCACGAGCCCCCGTGCCCGCGCCCGTGCCCGTGCCCGTGCCCGATCTCTCGACGATCACCAGGTCCGCGTGGTTGACACCCGTCGGCCCGCCCTCGATCGCCGCGCCCACGCGTGCGAGCACCGTCCCCGAATCGCACTCTCTCAACCCTCGCTCTCCCTCCGTCTCGCCAGCCCTGCCCCACGTCGCGCCGTCGACGACCGCACCCGCCCACGGCCCGGTCCCGTCGACGCCGTCGCTGCCCGCCACCAGCACCCGCACGTCCTCCATGCCCGCGATCGCCTTCGCGACGAGCAACGCGAGGTGCGTTGCGCGCCCTCCCCGCCCCGCCTTCTCGCCCACCTTCACCGTCCACTCGCCGCCCGCCACCCACGCGCTCCCCACCGCCAGCCTTCGCGCCACCTCCTCCACCTCGCGCGCGACCTCCTCCGCCGTCCCCTCGAGCGCCCCGGCTCGTTCCTCCACGCCCGTTAAGTTGTCAAAGTTGACANNACGGTGTCAACTTTGACAACTTCAGGGCGCGCGCGGCCTCGTGCCGGAAGCGTGCGATGCCCGCGACCAGGCGGACGTCGTCGCCGGGCTTGCCGGGCACCGTCGGACCGCTGCCGACGACGCCCACGTCGTCGCCGGGCACGTCGCTCACGACGAGCGTGACCACCTTGCCCGGGCACATGGCGGCGAGCTTGCCGCCCTTCACGGCCGAGAGCTCGGTGCGCACGCGGTTGAGCTCGGCGATCGGCGCGCCGCGCCGCATGGCCTGCGCGACCACGACGATCTTCGCCGCCAGATCGATGCCGTCCTTCGGCACGGCGACCAGCGCCGACGCGCCGCCGGAGACCAGCACCAGCACGACGTCGTCGGGAAGCGCGGCCTGCATCAGCTCCATCACCTCGCGCCCCGCCGCCTCGCTCCGCGCGTCCGGCACCGGGTGCCCGGCGCGCCGCACGTGCAGCCCGCTCGCCGTCACCACGTCGGGCACGTCGACGCCGTCGACCGTCACCACCACGCCCTCGCGCGCGCCGAACACGTCGAGCGCGCCCGCCGCCATCGCGCCCGCCGCCTTGCCGAACGCCACGATCCTCGTCGGCGCCGCCAGCCCCGCGCACGCCTCCCGCACCACCCGCCACGGATCACACGCCGCCACCGCCCGTCGCCAGACCGCCACCAGCTCCGTCATCGTCACGCTCCTGGCTACAGCACCCGGTTGATCCGCTCGATGCCCTCGAGCAGGCGCTCCTCGTCCACCGCCGTGAAGCACAGCCGCGCCCAGTCGGCGTACGCCAGCCCGAACGGCGCGCCCGGCGCCAGCAACACACCCGCCGCGGCGATCCGCTCGAGCACGGGCAGACATCCATCCGGCCCGCAGCCGTGCCCCGCGAAGTCGACGAACAGGTACGTCGAGCCCTCGGGCACGCGCACCGGCAGCTTCAGCGCGGCGACCGCCTTGTCGCGCGCCTGCCGGTACCGGGTCCGCGCCTCGTCGAGGAAGCCCTGCCCCTCGCGCAAGGACGCCAGCGCCGCGCGCTGGAGCGCGTGCGGCACGTTGTAGACCGAGTGATTCGACATCTTGCGCACCGCCTCGATCACCGTCCGCGGCCCCGCCACGTATCCGACGCGCAGCCCGGCCTGGCCGTAGCTCTTCGAGAACGAGCCCACCGTCAGCGTGCGCTCCGCCATCCCCGGCAGGCTCGCGATCGACACGTGCGGCCGGTCGTACGTGTAATGCTCGTACACCTCGTCGGCGAGCACCCACAGGCCCGCCTGGTGCGCGACCCGCGCGATCGCGCCCAGCGCCGCCTCGTCGAGCACGAGCCCGTCGGGGTTGTTGGGCGTGCACAGGTAGAGCGCGCGCGTCCGCGCGCTCACCGCGCGCGCGATGAGCGCGTACGGATCCATCGACGGATCCGCGAGCAGCATCTGCGAGAACGGCACCTCGATGGACACCACGGAGCGCGACTGCGCGATGCCGCGGATGAGCGGCCAGTGCGGCGTCAAGAGGATGATCTCGTCGCCGGGATCGAGCAGCGCGCCCACGCAGCACGCGAGCGCGTGCGTCGCCCCCGCCGTCACCTGCACGCCGCCGTCCTCGACGGGGATGCGGTTCCGCGTCCGCACCTTCTCGGTCAGGGCCGCCACCAGCGGCGGCCACCCCGGCGCCGGTCCGTACGCGTACAGGTCGCGCTCGTCGCTGTAGTCCTGCTGCGCAAGCCTCCCCGCGGCGGGCGGCATCAGGTACGTGTCACCGATCTGCAGCGGGATGACGTCGCCCTTCCATCCGGCGAGCTTCTCGTAGAGGCGAGCGAAGATCGAAAGCGGAAGCGCCTCGGCCGCGACCGAGAGCCGTGGAAATGTCACGCTCTCGAAGCTACCACCCGCGGGGCGTCTTTACCCAGCGTTCTCGATGATCTAGGGTCAGCTCTCGCATGGTCGAGCCTCCCGTCATGCCCGTGCGTCGCACGCGGATCCCCGTGGGCTACGAGGTCGCGATCGTCTTCCTGGTCGCGTGCGCGCTGCTCGTCCCCGGTATCTGGACCTACAGCCTCGTCGATCCATGGGAGACCCACTACGGCGAGGTCGGCCGCCGGATGCTCCAGGACCAGGACTGGGTCCACACCGACTGGCAGAACGAAGGCTTCCGCTCGAAGCCGGTCCTGACCTTCTGGCTCATGGCGGCGTCGATGAAGGCGCTCGGCCACGGCGACGGCGGCGGGTACTCCGGCGAGATGACCGAGTCGCAGTCGATCGTGCTCGCGATCCGCCTGCCGTTCACGCTGCTCGCGGTCATGGGCCTCACGCTCATGTGGTGGATGCTGGCGCGCCTGTGGAGCCGGCGCGCCGCGTGGCTCTGCTTCCTCACCGTGGGCACCTCGCCCTTCTTCTTCCTGATCGCCCGCCAGGCCATCACGGACATGACGCTGGTCGCGCTCGTGCTCGGCGCGCTGTCGATGTTCCTCCTCGCCGCCGAGGACGGCGACGATCCGGTGCGGCCGCTCTGGCGCATCCCGCTCGGCCGCGGGCGTCACCTCGCGATCGACAGCCGCTGGGGCTTCACGCTCGTCATCGGCGGCTTCCTGATGGCCCAGGCCATCTACTACCTCTACTACTTCCAGATCCTCCGCTACCCGCTGGCGCGCATCGGCTTCCGCCTGCCGCAGCCCGGCTGGTGGTTCTTCGCCGGGATGTCGCTCGGCCTGCTCTACGTCGTCTGGCCGCGCGCGTACACGTACGCGAAGGCGGCCGCGATCGTCCCCAGCGTCGCCACCCTCGGCTCACCGGCGCCGTGGCGGCGCTCGATGCAGCTCGCCGACACCAGCCTGCTCGCCTGGCCGCTCACGCCGCTGATGGCGCTCTACGCGTGGGCCACGATGGCGGGCAAGCCGTGGTCGAAGGGGCTGGAGCTCGCCCGCCACGTCACCCGCACGCTGCCGCTCCAGCGCACCGGCCAGATCTACATGCTGTGGTTCTGGGCCTTCGTCGGCATCAGCATCCTCGGCAAGGGCATCCCCGGCTTCGGCCT
This sequence comes from Myxococcales bacterium UBA2376, assembly GCA_002344285.1. GTDB lineage: Bacteria > Myxococcota_A > Polyangia > Haliangiales > Haliangiaceae > UBA2376. The sequence goes on along the minus strand of DDTA01000202.1, from coordinate 4,346 downwards.
CGTCGGCGTGTGCTGCGCGACCTACGTCGTCTTCACCGTCCGCTGGAAGGAGCTGTGGAACGGCGCGTTCGAGGTGAAGCGCGGCATCGTGCTGCTGCTCGTCACCGTCCTGCCCTGGCACCTCGCGATGTGGATGCGCGACGGCCAGAAGTTCATCCAGGAGTGGGTGTTCCTCCACAACCTGAACCGCGCCGCGGTCGGCGTGCACGGCGATCGCGGCACCTTCGACTACTGCCTCTCGCAGGTCGGCTACGGCATGTTCATCTGGGTCGCGCTCGTGCCGATGGCGCTCGCCGCCGCCGCCATGGTGCGCGCGCCGACACAGCGGGCGGCGCGCGTCCGCTTCATGATCGGCGTGTGGGCGGTGGTCGCGACCGCGCTCTTCTCGCTGTCGCAGACCAAGTTCCACCACTACATCTTCCCGGCGGTCCCCGCGTTCGCGATCCTCGTCGGGCTCTGGCTCGACGATCTGCTCGCCGGGCGGGTGAAGCCGTCGCTGGTGCTCGGCTTCTTCGGCGCCGCCTTCGTGCTCATCCTCGCGCGCGACATGATGTACGAGGAGAAGCAGTGGATCGAGATGTTCATCTACCGCTACGACCGGCCGTGGCCGTCGAACCCGCCGTGGTCGATCGATCCGTCCGACGCGTTCCTGGTGATGGGCCTCGCCGGCGCCGCCGCGTCGCTGCTCCTCGGCATGCGCTGGCGGCGGCTCGCCGTGGCGGCGGTCGCGGCCGCGGCGCTCGGCACCGCGCTCTGGGCCATGCACGTGTACATGCCCATCGCCGGGACCCACTGGGGCATGCGCGACGCCGTGCGCCGGTACTACCAGGAGCGCCAGCTCTACGGCCAGAAGCTCGTCTACTACACCCCGCGCCAGTTCCACGATGACTGGGCGCGCGTGCCGGACCACTGGGACTTCGACACGTTCATCCCCGACGCCTACCAGGACGGTCAGCCGATGACGGTGAAGATCGAGGTCCAGGGCGTCCAGACCGGCGGCACCTACGAGCTGCTCGGACGCTCGCGCGCCGTCGGCCCGCACACGATCCGCATCGACCTCGACCCCGCGAAGCTGGCGCCCGTGCGCGCGGCGGCGAAGAAGTACGCCAAGGGCGTGCGCGGCAAGAAGCGACCGACGAAGGTCGTCGATGCCGACCGGCTGATCGCGTGGCAGCTTTACTGGCGCGGTGAGAACTTCTGGAGCGGCGACGAGATCTGGGGCGTCCTGCCGGAGATGCGGACGGCGCTCAAGGAGACGGACAACGTCGCCTTCAACCGCTACATCAACGACCGCGCGCTCGCGCCCGAGGGCCGCCGCTACTTCGTGGTCACCGAGGCCGGCCGCACCGGCAGCCTCCGTTCGCTCATCCCGACCGAGACCGGCCGCGAGACCTACAAGGTCATCGAGACCACCAGCAACAAGTTCTCGCTGGCCGTCTGGCAGATGTGAGCGCCGGCCCGCGAGGAAGCGGCACGAGCGCGAAGCGCGCGTAGGCCCGAACGGACAACAATGTAAGGCTCGCGAATTCGACGCGCGCCTACAATGTAGGCGTAGATCCGGTCCGGGGCTGGTGCGTCGAATTCAGATGCTATGCTGGGCGTTATCGGTCCCAGCATCCGCCGCCGCCGGAATTGCCCGGGTTCTCGCCCGGTTCGGACGTAGGAACACATGACCTCCCCTGCTGCGCCCGCGATCGAGACCGCCAACCTGGGCCGCGTTCGGGGGGTGGTCGCCTCCGCCCGCCGTCGCCTCCGGGTCCAGGGTGCCTTCGAGGGCGCCACCACCGCGTCGATCCTCGCGTCGGCCAGCGCGCTCACCACCGTGTTCGCGGTTCGCAGCGAGGCGATCGCGCCCGGCACCGGTATCGGGCTCCTCGCCGCGTGTGGCAGCGTCATCGCCGTCGGCGCGGTGCTCGGCGCGACGCGCAAGCTCGACGACGAGGAGGTCGCGCGCAAGGTCGACCGCGCCTCGGGGCTCGCCGATCGCCTCTCGACCGCGATCGCGTTCGAGCGGATGCTCGACGCGAACAAGGACGCCGGCGATCCCGAGACGATGGAGATGATGCGCGCCGCGATGCGCGACGCCGTCCGCGCCGCGCCGCGCGCCAACGTCCTCGCCGCCGCGCCGTTCCGGAAGCCGCGCGATCTCCCGATCGCGCTCGGCTTCGCCGCCGTCGCGATCATCGCCGCCGGCGTCGGCATCGTGCAGCCGGAGCGTGATCCCAGGCTCGTCGGCGCCGTCCCGACGATGGCCAAGCGTGGCGCCGAGGTGTCGATCACCGGCATGCGGCTCTGCGGCCCGGACGCCACGCCCACCGCCAGCTGCGCGCTCGAGGGCGCGATGGTCTACGTCGGCGACGAGAAGGCACCGATCCACGGCGCCACCGCCGGCACCCTCGGCACGTCGTACGCGCTCATCGCCGCGGCCGCCGCCAATGGCCCGGTCGCCGCGTCGGTCCTCGACTGGACCGGCGAGTCGATCACCGTGGTCATCCCGCAGGGGGCCGCGATCGGCAAGACCCAGCTCGTGGTCTGGGCCCGCGGCAAGCAGTGGGGCGCCGTCCCGTTCGAGGTGCTGCGCGACGACGACCCGCGCGCGATGAAGGACAACACCGTGGTCCTCGACGAGGACGACGAGGCCTACCTGCGCGACCTCGTCGCCCGCGTGCGCGACCAGGCGAAGAAGGACGAGGTCAAGGCGCTCGACGAGTACGCCGCCAAGATCGAGGCGCTCATCGATCAGGCCGAGCAAGGTCAGATCACCAAGGAGGAGCTCCTCGCCAGGATGAAGGAGGCCGAGGAGGCCCTCAGCCAGGGCAACGAGCCCGACCCCGAGCAGATCGAGAAGGATCTCGCCGAGACCGGCGAGGAGCTGGCCAGGAACGAGCTGACCAAGGAGCTGGGCAAGGCGCTCGAGCAGAACGACCTCGAGAAGGCGAAGCAGGATCTCGAGAAGCTCGCGGAGAAGCTCGACAAGGGCGAGCTGACGGAGAAGCAGAAGCAGGACCTCGCCAAGGCGATGGAGCAGGCCGCGCGCCAGTTCGAGAAGAAGCAAGAGGAGCGCGAGGACAAGCAGGAGCAGCAAGTCGCCAAGGCCGAGGAGCAGCTGCGCAAGCTCGAGAAGGAACGCGACAAGGCCAGGACCGAGGCCGAGAAGCAGGAGGCCGAGCGCCGCCTGGAGAAGCAGAAGCGCGAGCTCGCCGAGCTGAAGAAGCAGCAGGAGCAGGCCAGGCAGTCGGCGCAGCGCGAGAGCCTCAAGCGCCTGCACAAGAACATGGAGAAGGCGGCCAAGCAGCTGCAGAACAAGCAGCCGCAAGACGGCCAGCAGGACGGCGAGAAGCCCGAGGACGGAAAGACCGGGCAGCAGCAGGACGGTCAGCAGGATGGCCAGCAGGACGGCGAGCAGGACGGCCAGAAGCAGGCGTCGCGCACGCTCAAGGACATGGCCGAGGAGACCGGCAAGGTCGACATGGACCAGCGCAAGCAGGCCGCGCAGAAGAAGGTCTCGTCGCAGATGGAAGACCTGCGCGAGGCCATGCGGCGCGCCAAGCAGCGCGGGTCGCGCGGTCCGCAGAACCCGTTCGGCAAGAACAACAAGTCGGGTCAGCAGAAGTCGCTCGCCCAGCGCGGCGGACAGAAGGGCCAGGGACAGGGCCAGGGACAAGGCCAGGGGCAAGGCCAGGGACAGGGACAGGGCCAGCAGGGACAGGGCCAGCAGAACGGTGGCCAGGGCAACCAGCCCGGCGGGCCGTCCAACACGTACGGCGACGGCCACGACCCGAACCTCGTCGGCGACGCCACCGGCAAGAGCGGCAACACCACCGACGAGAGCGTCTCGGGGGTGCACGGCAAGAAGGGCACCTCACGGCGCGAGACCGTGCTGTCGGCGGCGCAGAAGGGCTTCGCCTCGACCGCGTACAAGAGCGTCTATGCCGACTACGAGAAGATCAAGGAGGACGTCATGCACAACGAGAAGGTGCCGTCCTCGTACCGCCGCTACGTGAACAAGTACTTCACGAACATCAAGCCAGGCAGCTCGAACGAGCCGCAAGACTGATCCACGCGAGCCTCACCCGGAGCCCCATGTCCAACGCCTCCGCTGCCACCAGGGTCGACGTCGAATCGAACGTCGCCGCCTTCACCGCCGACCTCCGCCGCCTGCGCGAAGAGATCGCCACCATGATCGTCGGCCAGGACGCCATCGTCGAGGGCGTCGTCACCTGCATGCTGGGCGGCGGCCACGCGCTCCTCGAGGGTGTGCCCGGCCTCGGCAAGACCATGCTCGTGCGCACGATGGCCGAGTGCATCCACGCCACGTTCTCCCGCATCCAGTTCACGCCCGACCT
>DDTA01000270.1 GCA_002344285.1 Myxococcales bacterium UBA2376 | reverse complement strand
GTCTCCGTTCCCGTCCCCGTCTCCCCCTCCGTCTCCTCCTCGGCGCGACGTTGTGTTGAATCATCGGGCCCCGGGAGCAAGGCTTCAGGCGTCGGGGCGGAGCGCGTGGGCGCAGGCCTCGGTCGCCTCGATGAGCGCGGTCGCCTCCGCCTCTTGCGCGGGCGTGGGCCGGGCACGATCGACCAGGGGCTTGTTCGCGAAGCCCCACTCGAACTGCGCGACCTCGGTGTCGTCGACGCACGTGGCGTCGGTGCACGCGCACATCCGATCGCGGTGGGCGCGTAGCGCATCGAGGACCTCCGCCATCGCCGGATCCGGTCTCGGATCCGGTTTCGGTTTGGGTCCCGGTTCCGGTCTCGGTTTCGGTTCCGGCGGCGGTCTCGAGGCCGCGCCGCAGGCGGCGAGCGAGAGCGCCACCAGGGCGCGCTTCACGGTGTGGCCGACTCGCCCGCGGCCTGGAGCTTCTTCGCGCACGCGTCGAGCTCGGCCGAGAGCTTCTGGCCGGCCTCGTTCTGCTGCTTGGTGGCCTTGGTGTTGAGCGGCTCGAGCCGCTTGGCGTTCTCGAGGTACCAGTGGCCGAGCTCGTTCTGCACCTTGGTCACACACGCGAGGTTCGCGCAGGCACAGCCCTTGTCGCGCGCCTCGGTGAGCTTGGCCATCGTCTCCTTGACGAGGGGATCCATGGGCTCGCCCTTGTTGCATGCGAGACCAGAGACCAGGGCGAGCAGGAGCAAGGCGTGGCGCATCGGGATCAGTGTACCAGCCTCGACGGCCCCGAAAACGAGTGCGGGGAACCTGTCCAGGTTCCCCGTCATCGAAGCCGACCCGTTTGCGGTCAGCCCGCGTTCACTGCGGCGCAGCCTCGCCGCCGCCCTCGTGCTTCTCCTTGCACTTCTCCATCTCGTCCTGGATCTTGTCGGCCTGCTCGTCCTGGGCCTTCGTGGGCTTGATGTCCTTCATCTTGTCCATGTTCTTCATGGCCCACTCCATCATCTCCTTCTCGACATTCTCCACGCACGCCTTGTCCTTGCACGCGCAGACCTTGTCCTTGAAGCCGCGCATCTTGCCGAGCATCTCGTCCGCGCCACCGCCACCGCAGCCAGCGACGAGGGCCATCGAAGCAACCGCAAACAGGATCTTCTTCATGGGAATCCTTTTTCTTCCGTCGGCGTGATTCTGGGCTGACGGCCCCCGACGCCCGGTTTCTATATCACAGCGCTCGCCCTGGTTGGGCCAGCGCTGCGATTTCTACGCTTTCCGATCCAGGCGCACATTCGCCATGAAAACAGTCACTTCTCGTCGCCATCCGGAGGCGTCGCGCGGGTCCCGGACGCACGTTCGTCCGGCATCATGATCGCCATCGCCGGGCTCACGTTGACGAGCGCGTCGTCCTCGACGCCGAAGAAGCCGCTCTTCTCGTAGTAGCGAATCGCGTGGCGGAGGAGGACGGCGATCGTCGCGGCGAGCGGCACCGCGAGGAGGATGCCGACGAAGCCGAGCAGCTTGCCGCCGGCGACGACCGCGAAGAGGGCGGCGGACTCGGAGAGCCCGACCTTGTGCCCCACGATCTTCGGCGTCAGCACCGCCGCCTCGAGCAGGTGCAGCCCGATGAAGGTGCCGGTCGTGCCGCCGATCACCCACGCCGCGTCAGCCGGCCACTTGAGCAGGATGACGACCGCGGTGATCGCCGCGCCGACGAAGGTGCCGACGAACGGGATGATCGTGAGCGCGCCGACCAGGAGGCCGAGCGGGATGCCGAGGGGCACGTCGAAGATCCAGAACGCGATCGCATAGAGCACGGCGAGGAGCGACGTCACGATCGCCTGCCCGCGCACCCACCCCGACACCACGCCGTCGATCTCGCCGAGGATGTCGAGCACACGGTTGCGGTTGCGCGGCGGGATGATGCGGCGGACGCGCGCCTGGATGTGCTTCCAGTCGAGGAGGAAGTAGTACGCGAACACCGGGACCAGCAGGATCTCGGCCAGGAAGGCGAGCACGGCGAACGCGCCGCCGACCGCCACCTCGGCGAGGTGCTGGAGCGGGCCGGCCGCCTTCTCCAGCATCGCCTGCAGCTCCTCCGCGTTCAGGTGCGACTGGAGATCGTAGCCGGTGCGCTCGCCGATCCAGACGCTCGCGCGCTCGATCATCTCGGGGAGGTCCTCGATGAAGATCGCGATCTGCGAGATCATGATCGGGATGAGGAAGACGAGCAGGCCGACGATCGTGCCGAGGAACGCGAACAGGAGGACCGTGGCCGCGAGGGCGCGCGACATGCCGCGCGCGACGAGGCGCTCGAGCACCGGATCGAGCAGGTAGGCGATGCCCATCGCGGCGAGGATCGGCGCCAGGATGCTGGCGAGCGTCGACAGCACGTTCCATCCGATGACGACGAAGACGAGGATGAGGAGCCACCTCACCATCCCGAACACCAGCGGATCGGTGGCGAGGGACCGCTCCGGGCGGGGCGGCGGCGATGGCGGCGGCTGCGGCGGCGGCGGGGTCGGCACGCCGGGATACTAAGGCAGACCCGCAGGCTACGGCAGGACCGGCGCCATCTCGATGTCGAGCAACACGCGCTGCCGGGGCGCCAGGTCGAGCTCCTCGTAGTGGCTCCAGTAGTCGTCGTGCCGGAGCTCGACGCGATGTTTGCCCGGCTCGAGCGCGAAGCCGCCGCGCAGGCCGCCGATCGGCCCGATGAAGCGACCGTCGACCCAGAGGCTCGCGTCGGGGACGGTGGTCCGCACGCGCACGACGGCGTCGTCGGCGTCGGGCCGCGAGGGGTCGCGCATCGTGCCGCCGCAGGCCGCGACGACGGCGACGACGCCACCGACGACGAGCGCGACGCCCCTCGCGTGCGTCACGGCGCGAGCTCCACGTCGACGATCTCGCCGTCGACGGCGACCCGTCCGGTGACGCCGCTCGTGGTCTTGACCTGACCGGCGACCTTGGCGGCCGTGGTCCCGGCGATCGCGAGCGCGACCTCGGTGCCGCCGACCCCCGCCCACGTGACCCGCTCGACGCCGGGGGCGCCCGCGAGCTGCGCGCGGATCGCGCTCGCGGCGGACCAGGCCTGGTCGCCGCGCACGCGCACGGTGACGCCGCGCGCGGCCGTGATCGACGCGTTCGCGCCGGCCGCCGGCGAGCGGCGCGACGCCCACGCCGCGTTCGCGACCGCACCCGCGGCGGCCTCGGCGGCGACCCGCGGCAACCGCTCGTCGGTGCCCCAGGCTCCCGACGCGAGCGTCACGTCGGCGAGCACCGTGCCGGTGGCGACGTCGACGACGCGCAGGCGCGCGCTCGCGGGGGCGGCGCGGAGGGGGAGCCCCCGCACCGGGCCCGGCGCGCCGACCTGGATCCCGATGACGACCGCGACGGTCGCGCGCGCATCCGCGCCGAGCGCGCGCGCGCCGGTGTCGTCGACGGGGAGCTCGTGCTCGGGGCCCGGCGGCGGCCCGGCGGCGGACGACGGCACGACGGTGTACCCCGCGGCCGCGAGCGCCTCGGCCAGGCGGGTCGCGCCGGGAACGTCGACCCCCGCGGCGGCGCCGAAGGTGGCCGACAGGGGGCCGGCGCCCGTGACCCGCAGGAGGATGGTCGCGGTCTTGCCGCCGGTCCCACCCTGCGACGTCACCGCGCCGGGCTCGCGCGGCTTGAGCGGCACACCGAGCTCGCCCAGCCTCGCGCGCACCTTGTCGAGATCGATGCGCACCGCGACCTCGAGCTCGAGCGAGCCGCGATCCGCCGACTGCGCCTTCACCTGGAACGAGGCGACGTAGCGCCGCGCGCGCTTGATGATCTCGCGGTCGACCTCGGCCGCCCTGGTGCGGGCGGCGGCGCCGGCGAGATCCGCGACCGCCTCGGTCACCGCCGCCGCGAACGCGACGTCGAGCGCCTGCGTGCGCGGGTCGGCGGCGCTGTCGTCGGCCCGGCCGCGCGCGTCGTAGGTCACGACCTCGGCCGCGGCCGGCCGCCCGGCGAAGCCGAGGCCGAGCACGACGGCGAGCACGACGAGGAACGATCCGGGCTTCATGACCTACTTCTCCGGTACCACCACGACGACGAGCGCGCCAGCGGGCGGCGGAGCTGTCGGACCGGACACGGCGAGCACGCCCCCGGTTGCGGACGTCGCCCTGGCCTCCACGCCACCGGGAGGCACGGCCCCGCGCTCGCGCACCCAGAGCGTCGGCCCCACCCAGCGCGCACCGCCGACCTCGACCGCCCAGCCCACCGCCGGCGTCGCCCGCCTGGCCTCGACGATCCACGTGACCGGTTGCTCGTCGGACGCGACGGCACGCGCTCCGGACAACGCCTGGCGCGCCGCCTCGATTCCGAGCGCGATCGTCACGCGCGACGATCCATCGGTCAGCAGATCGCTCTCGACCACCGGCGCCCGCTCGATCTCGTCGGCGAGCCGGCCCTTGGCGGCCTCGTCCTTGTCGATGGCCGCGCCCACGGTACCGCCGCCCGCCAGCGGGAGCGCCCTCACGGCCTTCGCCAGCCGGGCCCGCGCCTGGAGCTCCGCCGCGCGCCGCGACGCCGTCCGCGCCACCGCCGGCGCCGGCGC
>DDTA01000076.1 GCA_002344285.1 Myxococcales bacterium UBA2376 | reverse complement strand
GTTGCGCCGCGAGCTCGGCGGGCGCTTCGGCGACGCCGGCCGCGGCTTCGTGCTCGCCGGCCGCCCGCCGATCCGCCACTACTACCAGCGCGACGTCCGCTACGGCTCCGACGGCAAGTGGCAGGCGGAGCTCGGCGGCAAGCGCGACGCCGAGGGCCCGTTCGGGCTCGCCGGCGTGCGGGCGCACGCGGTCAAGAAGGACGCCACGGCGTGGGTCGAGAGCTGCGACCAGTGCGGCAGCGACCGGGTCGGGCGCTTCGACGTCTACTACCTGCGCCGCAAGGACTCGGGCGCGCTCGCCTATCGCCTCGACGACGGGCCGTGGCAGAAGCTCACGACCCGGCTCGAGGCGACGGCGATGGAGGAGCGCGCCGCCGCCGTGCTCTCCGTGCCGACGACCGGTGAGCGCCACCGGCTGTCGCTGCGGCCGGCGGGCGGCGGCTCGATCGACCTGTTCGGCGTCGCCCTCGAGCGCGGGACGCCGGGCGTCGTCGTCGACGCGCTCGGCGTGGTCGGCCGCCGGCTCGGCCACCTGCGCAGCTGGGACTGGGACGTGATCGGCCCGCAGCTCGCCGCGCGCGCCCCGGCGCTGGTCGTCCTCCAGTACGGCACCAACGAGGCCGACGATCCCACGCTCGATCTGGTCGCGCTCGCGCGCAACCACGACGAGGTGATCGCGCAGGTCCGCCAGCACGTGCCCGGCGCCGCGATCCTCGTCCTGGGCCCGCCCGACATGGCCAAGCGCGCGGGCGGCAAGGCGTGCGACAAGCTGCCGCCGCCGCCGCCGGTCGATGAATTCGGAGATGGCGGCATGCCGCTCGAGTGTCAGTGGCGCACGCCGCCGCTGCTGCTCCAGGTGATCGAGGTGCAGCGCGAGGCCGCGGCGCGCCACGGGGTCGCGTTCTTCGATAGCCTGGCCGCGATGGGAGGCGCCGAGCAGATGGATGTTTTCTTCCGCATGGAACCGCCGCTGGCGTATTCCGACCACGTGCACTTCACGCAGCCCGGTTACGACCTCTGGGGCAAGCGCCTCCTCGAATCGCTCCTCGCCGAGTACGAGGCGTGGAAGATCCGGAACAGCCCGCCCGCGTCCGTCGTTGGTCCCTAGGGCCTGATGCTCTTCACGAGCCCTCACTACCCGCTGTTCCTCGCAGCGGTGTTCCTCCTGTACGGCCTCTCGCGTAGCGGCGGGTGGCCGGGCGTGGCCGCGCGGCTCGCGCTGATGACGTTGCTCGGCGACGTCGTCTTCCTCCTGCTCACGCACGACGTCGCGTCGCTCTGGGATCCCCTCGGCGCGCTCGCCTTCGGCTTCCTGCCCGACGCGGCGCTGCCCGCGTGGTGGCAGCTGCCGATCGGCGCGGCGGTGCTGGCCGGCGGCGTCTACGCGGGCGTGCGCGGCGGGACGTGGATCGACGGCGCGCGCGGGCAGCGTGTGCTCGCGGCGGCGACGATGGGGACGGTCGTCGTGCTCGGCGTCGTGGTCGGCGCGCTGTGGTGGGCCGACGCGCTCGCGCCGCTCACCCGCGTCCTGGCGCGCGGCGGGCACCTCGCGTGGCTCCTGGGCCTCGGCACCGCGCTCGGCGCCGCCTCGACCGAGCGCGGCCGCGCGCTGGGGCGCGTGCTGGTCCTGCTCCTCGTCAGCTGCGTCTTCTATCACGCGTGGGCGGTCGACCAGCGCGGCGCGTACAAGTACCTGCTCGCGCTCATCGTCTTCACGATCGTCCTCGACTACTACCTCGCGCTCGCGATCGAGGCGGCCACCTCGCAGGCGCGGCGCAAGCTGCTCCTCGTCGTCAGCCTGGTGTCGAACCTCGGCATCCTCGCCGTGTTCAAGTACGCCGACTTCTTCGCGCGCGACGTCCTGCAGCTGCCGATCGAGCCGCTCGACCTGATCCTGCCGGCGGGCATCTCGTTCCACACCTTCCAGTCGCTCTCGTACACGATCGACGTCTACAAGGGGCAGATCAAGGCGACGCGCTCGATGACCCAGCTGGCGACGTACGTGCTGTTCTTCCCGCAGCTCGTCGCCGGTCCGATCGTGCGCGCCGCGGATCTCCTGCCGCAGATCGAGCGGCTGCCGCCGTTCGACCACGCGCGCGCGGCCGATGGCCTCTATCGCATCGTCATCGGCCTGTTCAAGAAGATCGCGATCGCTGACTTCCTGGCCACCGCGCTCGCCGATCGGGTGTTCGAGGACCCGGCGCTGTACTCGTCGGCCGAGGTCGCGCTCGGCGTCTACGCCTACGCCTTCCAGATCTACCTCGACTTCTCGGCGTACTCCGACATCGCGATCGGCTCGGCGCAGCTCCTCGGCTTCACCTTGCCCGAGAACTTCCGCACCCCGTATCGCTCGGCGAGCCTGCAGGAGTTCTGGCGGCGCTGGCACATCTCGCTGTCGACCTGGCTGCGCGACTACCTCTATGTCCCGCTCGGCGGCAACCGCGGCGGCAGCTTCGCCACGTACCGGAACCTCATCCTCACGATGCTGCTCGGCGGGTTGTGGCACGGCGCGAGCTGGACGTTCATCGTGTGGGGGCTCCTGCACGGCGGCGGGCTCGCGGTCACGCGCGCGTACCAGCGTCGCGTCGAGGCCGGCGGTGGGGCGGCGCGGATGCTCGCCACGTGCGCCGTCGTGTTCGCGCTCGGCGTGACGGTGCACCTGGCGGCGCGCGAGGCGGCGCTGTGGGAGACGGTGTGGATCGATCTGGCGCTCGCCTGGGCGTACACCGTCCCGCTGTGGGCGGCGGCGACGGCGTGGCTCGCCGGCGCCGAGGCGCCGCCTGTGACCGGGCGGCCGAGGCCGCAGGCGACGCTGGTCGCGCGCGTGCTCGGCGCCGTGGCGGTGCTCGGCCTGTTCTGGGCGATGCAGGAAGGGAAGTCGCACCTGTGGCTGCCGTTGTGTGGTGGGGCCGCCGGGCTCGCCTGGCTCGCGGACGCGGCGTCGGTCGGGCCGGACCAGGCGTCGCGCGCGCGCTGGACGGCGTGGGCGCTCCGCCGGGCGCTCGCCGTGGTGCTCACGTTCCACTACGTCTGCCTGGCGTGGATCTTCTTCCGCGCCCAGAGCTTCGACGGCGCGCTCGCGGTCCTCGCGCAGCTCGCGCGCCTGGAATTCGATCCCTTCGAGGACATCCCCAACATCATCCCGTCGATCCAGCTCGCGCTCGCGGCGGCGGCGCTCGCGCACCTGTACGCCCCCGGGACGTTCGCCTGGTGGCGCGAGCGGTTCGTGGCCGCGCCGGCCGTGATCCAGGGCGCAGTCCTGGCGGCGGCGGCCGTGATCCTACGCGAGCTTGCGGTTCCTCACATCGTGCCCTTCATCTACTTCCAGTTCTGAACGGGTTCGCGTCCTCACACCGGGCTGATCGCGGCCTCGGCGACGAGCTGGTCGATCACCGCGTCGATCGCGACATCGTCGTCGGGCAGGGGACGATCGGAGCGCGGGCGGCGCAGGTAACGCGGCGTCCGCGACGGATCGATCGCGGCGCGCGGCGCCGTAGCCCAGCCCGCCGGCCGCGCGACGAGGTCGACGATCACCACGCGCCACAGGACCGCGAGTGGGACGTGCGTGGCCAGCGCCTCGGTCCCACCCGCGAGCAGCTCGCGGGGCAGCCGGTGGTCGACCGGCCCCGACGTCAACGCGCAGATCACGTCGATGGTGCCGACCAGCCCCTCGGCGAGCGCGCGCTGCAGTGCGTGGGAGACGACCTCCCTCGCCTGCTGGTAGCGCGCACCGTCGCGGGCGTCGAGCAGCCAGAACTTGTCCTCGGAGATGAACCGCCAGACCCGAAAGGGCTCGACCGCCGCGAGCAGGCGATCGGGGTGGATGAGCTCCGTGAGCTGGGTCGGATCGATCTGGCCATGTTCGAGCCCCAGTCGCAGATCGGAGACCACCGACGCCGGGCTCTTGTGGATCGCGATCTCGCGGCGCATCCCCGTGGCCCGCTCCATCAGCAGCGCCCGCAGCTCCGGCGCCGAGTCGAGCGCGGCCGCGAGATCCGCGGGCGGGAAGTGACGCAGGAAGGTCGCGGGCGTGCGCAGACCTCGGTGCTGACAGAAGGCCACCACGCTGGCGAGGAAGCGGAGGCGCGGGTCGGGAAGCGCCGAACGGAAGTGGAACGGTTCGGGGGAGGGCCGAGCGAACGACATGCGGGTTGACTCCGGTCGCGATGCCTGGGTGATCACCTCCGTGGGCGCAGCGGCGCGATCGGATGCAGCTATTTTCGCGCGATGGCAGATCACCCGGCGAAGCTCGCGAGATCGCTGGGCTGGCGTGGTCGATCTTGTTTGTTCTGATCGCGCCGGGGACCGGCGTAGGATCCGTAACATGCGCACGACAGCCTCCCTGGCGTTGCTCGTCCTGATCTCCCTGGTCGCCGCGTGTGGCAGTGATTCACGCGGGCAGAGCATCTGCGAGACGCAGATGCCGCCGCCGCCCCAGTGCGCGACGGAGTGCGATCCGACGCCGGGCGCGCCGACGACGTGCCCGGCGGGCTATCACTGCACGTCGGCCGGCACGTGCGATCAGCAGTGCTTCCCCGACAGCGACCAGTGCGGCGCCGGCTACCGCTGCACGCCCGACGGGCGCTGCGTCGCCAGCGGCGACTGCGTGGGGCTCGAGTGCCAGATCGTCGACTGCGAGGGCATGGGCATGCCGGCGACGACGATCTCGGGCACGGTCTACGCGCCCAACGGAACGTTGCCGCTCTACGGCATCAACGTGTACGTGCCCAACGTGCCGCTCGCGGCGCCGCCCGACGGTGCGGTGTGCGACCGCTGCGAGGACGCGCTCGCCGGCTATCCGCTGTCGCTCACGACCACCGACGAGAACGGCAACTTCTCGATGCGCAACGTGCCCGCGGGGGCCGACATCCCGGTCTACATCTCGAGCGGCAAGTGGCGGCGGGAGATCCGGATCTCGAACGTGGCGCAGTGCACGGACACGCCGCTCCAGGCCGAGCAGACGCGGTTGCCGAAGAACGCGAGCGAGGGCTTCATGCCGCGGATCGCGATCTCGACCGGCACGGCCGACGCGCTCGAATGTCTCGTGCGCAAGCTGGGCATCGACGACGCGGAGATGGGCACCGACGGCGACAACCGCCGGCTGCACCTCTACGCCAACGTCGACGCCGGCGGCGTCGGCGCCGACAGCTTCCGCGCGGGCTTCCCCGGGGGCAGCGGCGACTTCGCCGACTCGATGACCTTGTGGAGCAGCGTCGACAAGATGAAGACGTACGACATCCTGATCCTGTCGTGCGAGGGCGCCCAGTACCCGGCGACCAAGCCGCAGAGCGCGATGGATGCGCTCAAGGCGTACGCCGACTTCGGCGGTCGTGTGTTCATCTCGCACTGGCACAACATCTGGATCGAGGGCTCGACCCAGGGCGGCGGCAACCAGGCGCCCGCGGTGTGGTCGGGACCCAACGGCGTCGCGACGTGGAACAACAGCAGCACGACGTTCTCGTCGCCGCCCGATCGCATCGACGAGCAGTCGAACCCGAAGGGCGAGTCGTTCGCGACGTGGATGCTGAACGTCGGCGGCTCGCCGCAGGGCATGCGCGGCGTCATCCCGATCGAGGCGAACACCGGCAAGCAGACGTGCAGCGCGGTCGACCCCAACAAGGCCGAGCGCTGGGTCTACTGGCCGCAGAACGGCATGGAGTACCCGCAGATGTTCCAGTTCACGACGCCGCAAGAGGCGCAGCCCAACGATCGCTGCGGCAAGGTCGTGTTCAGCGACATGCACGTCTCGGGCGACTCGGACAGCAACCCTGGCACGCCGTTCCCCGGCGACTGCGCGTCGAGCGCGCTCACGCCGCAGGAGAAGGCGCTCGCGTTCATGTTCTTCGACATCGCGAGCTGCGTCGCGGGGCCGATCTTGTGATGGGGAGGCCTCGGGCCTCGGGCCTCGGGCCTCGGGAAGAAGGCCTCGGGCGTCAGGTGACGCGCCAGATGGGGAACTCGTCGCCGGGGGTGGGCGGGGTAAGGAGGCCGTTCTCGATCGCGCCGTCGTCGCTCTCGGGCTCGCAGAGGTAGACCGCGATCGCGCCGAGGGGCTGGTCGGTGGGCACGAGGGCGTAGCCGGGAGGAAGCGCGCGGCGCTCGTCCCGCCAGGACACGGTGAGCTCGCCGACCGTCGCGGCCTCGAGGATGTGGCGGCCGGCCTCGGTGTCGAGGTGCTCGACGCGCGCGATGGAGACGTCGCATGGATCGGAGGCGCGTTCGAGGCGCAGGCCGTGGCGTGACAGGTGCGCGGCGACCGAGGCGGGGACGGCGTAGGCGCGCGGGCGGCGCACCACGGTCGTGCCGACGAAGCGCGCGCGGTGAGGGACGAGGAGCGTGGAGGGCGCGCCGTCGAGGGTGCGCGGCGTGCGCGTCAGGATCTCGACGGGATCGGCGAAGTCCTCGAGGCGGTAGCGCACCGCGACGTCGTCGGGCGGGCGCTGGCTGGTGGCGACGACGTTCCGCACGTCGTCGGGGTGGGCCGCGACCCAGCGCAGAAGCTCGACCTGCCAGGCGCGCGCGGTCGCGACGCGCTCCTCGAACGCGAGGTAGCTGTAGCACTCGAGCAGGATGTCGAGCCGGTTGGTGAGCCCGCGGTAGTTCGAGCCGAACCGCGGGTTGTGGGGGTAGGTCATCCAGCCGAGGCCGACCGGCGCCGACGGGTCGACCGCGGCGCCGGCGTCGAGCACGCGCTCGTCCTCGACGAAGTTGCCGTACCAGCCCGAGTCGAAGCCGTGCCCGGCCTTCACCGCGCGCATCACGTCGGGCACGACGCGGCTGCGCATGAAGTCGATCGGCTCGCGCCGTCCGCTCGCGACCGTGTGCGGGACGTCGACCGTCATGTGGAAGCGATGTACCGAGCCGTTGGTCGCGTGGTTGTCGATCGTGAGATCGGGCGCCCACGGCTGACACACGCCGGCCTGGAGCAGCCGCATCTCGGGCGCGGCCTGGCGCAGGTAGTCGCGGTTGAGGTTGATGCCATGGCTCTGCGTGCGCGTGCCGACGACCGGCCCGGGTTGACCGGCGAGGTGTGCGAGATCGAGGCGGCGATTCGCCGGATCGAGCGCGTCGTTCCCGTCGGGGTTGAACAGCGGCGCCACGAGGAGGGTCATGTGCTCGAGCAGCTCGCCGAGCCCGCTGGCGCCGGCGCCGGCGCCGAGCATGTCGCGCACCAGCGCGAGGCTCGCCTCCTTGCCTTCGACCTCGCCCGGATGGATCCCGTCGAGGAGGAGGACGACCGGCAGCCCCGCGGCGCGGGCCTGCGCCGGCGTGCGGACGCCGCGCGCCGACAGCACGAGCAGCGGCAGCTCGCGTCCCTCGGGGCTCCAGCCGAAGCCGGTGGCGTGCAGCCGCGCGTCACCGCGGGCGGTGAGGGCGGCGATGAACGACATGACGTCGGCGTGCAGCGACGTCTCGCGAAAGCTCGTGGCCTCGGCGCGCGTGAGCAGCATGGCCGCGCGAGGATGACACGTCTGGCCCGCGCGATCGTGTCCGGGATCCGGACAGCGTCAGATGCTGCCGGCGGCGGAGCGAGAGACCTTGCCGCCCTGGCGCGTACAGCGCGTGCTCCCGTCGAAGACCTCGAGCTTCTTGAGCCAGCCGTGGCTGCCGCCGCGGCGTGCGAGGCCGTGGACGTACGCGCGGCGCGCGACGAAGAGATCGAGCTGCGAGCCCTGGATGCCGCCGCCGGTGTCGTTGGCGACGACGCAGCCGTCGTGGACGAAGCCGCCGACGGGCGCGCGCCCCGGCATCCGCACGCCGTCGAGCGCTGGTATGTACAGCAACGATCCGAGCTTGATGCGCTCGGGATCGACGGCGACCGTGCGGAACGGCTCGAGCGGCTTGCCGTTGCCGCTCATACCCCACTTGCGGTGGGCCGGCAGGACGTGGAAGCAGGGCCGGCGGGGGCAGCTGCACTTGCCGGCGACGTTCAGGACCCGCCCGTCACGCAGGCGACCGGTGCCCTGCAGGGCCAGCTGGGCGGCGAACGGGCGCGACACGTTGGTCAGCACCTTGCACTGGCGGTCGTAGATCGGCACCAGGTCGGGGATGCCCGCGGCCATCGTGGCCTCGGCGGTGGCGTCGTTGTGGACCTTCACCATCACGTCGTCGGCGCGCGAGCCCTTCTTCTTGCGCCTGGGCGGGGTCTTCGCGACCTCTTCCTCGTCGGCGACGTGATAGAGCGTCATGTGGAACGTGCCGAGGCTCCTCGCGGCGCGCTCCGCCGGCGCCGACTCCTCCACGGGGACCGCCACCGCGCGCTTGCTGGGCGTGGCGACCGGCGCGGCCTGCGCTGAAGGTGGGACATCGGCGCGGCTGCACGCCGCGGCGAGGAGCGGCGCGACCAGCCGCGAGCGCGACTGCGTAATCCGGACCGCCCCGCGAACGGCGTTCTTCACCGCGGCGCTGACCACCCGTGCAGTGCGCACCAGGGTCCGCGCCAGGCGGCCGGCGCTTCGGCGCACGGCGGCGGTACAACGGGCGAGGACAACGGACAGTCGCATGAGAGCTTCCGAGGAGCCCAGGGGAGCCTGGTGTGCGTCGGCGCTCGTCAGGAGAACGCCGCTTCGCTCGGGGAGGCGAATAGTACGATCGATCCGGGCCTCGCCAACCGAAAAAACGCACGGAGAGGTTCAACCACACCGACGCCGAGTCACGTTGCCGCGGATCGTCCCCACGGATGACGCGCGACGAGTTCCTCGGCCCTCAAACGAACGGATCGTGCGAGCGCGCCCTCGAGCGCTGCGGCGAGCGCCGAGGCGAGCTCGCCCGCCGACGAGAAGCGATCGGCGGGCCGCTTGGCGAGCGCGATCGCGAGCACCGCGTCGACGTCGCCGGGGAGGCCGTCGACGAGCTCGCCGGGCCGAACCGGCATGCGATAGACGACGTCGAAGAGGATCTGCGGCGTGTCGGAGCCCGCGAACGGTGGTCGGCCGGTGAGCGCGCGGTAGAGCACCGCGCCGAACGAGAACACGTCGCAGCGATGATCGACCGGTTGCGAGCGCGCCTGCTCCGGCGACATGTAGCCCGGCGTCCCGACGACGGCCGCCTGCGTGAGCGTTCCCGTCGAGCCGATGAGCGTCGAGACCCCGAAATCGAGGATCTTCCAGGTGCCGCCACGCGTCGACGGCTCGAAGAACAGGTTCTGCGGCTTGAGGTCGCGGTGCACGATGCCGGCGGCGTGGGCCGCGTCGAGGCCACGCGCGACCTGGACCGCGAGATCGACGACGGCGCGGCGATCGAGCACCCGGTCGCGGCGCAGCATGCGCGCGAGATCTTCGCCGGTGAGCAGCTCCATCGCCAGGTAAGGCACGCGGTCGTCGATGCGGCCGGTCTCGTACACGCGCACGATGTTGGGCACGTCGAGCGAGCTCGTGATCTCGCCCTCGCGCACGAAGCGCTCGAGCATCCGCTCCTCGAGCGCCGCGTCCTCGCGCAGGAGCTTCACCGCTGCGTGGTCACCGGAGGTCGGGTGGCGCGCGGCGTAGATCTCGCCCATGGCGCCGCGGCCGATGACCTCGGCGAGCTCCCACGCGCCGGCGCGCGCGCCCGTCCAGCGGCCCTCCTGGCCCTGACCCGCGCGCAGCGCCGCCTCGACCTCCTGGTGCGCCTCGGCGAGCTGGGCCTCGCGCTGGTTGGCGAGGCGCAGCGCCTGGTGGCTCCGGTGCGCGGCCGCCTCGAGCGTTCGCCGCGCCAGGCGCGCGAGCCCCAGCGTCATGAGCAGGACGACCGGTACCATCACGGCGCCGAAGACCTTGGGCATGGTCGTGAGATTGGTCGCGCGGATGACGCCTTCATCCGCGATCGCGCCGGCGGTGACGAGCCCGGCGAGGACCGCGTATCCCGCGACGGCGAAGATCGGGATGGCGAGCGCGTGGCGGCGGTCGCGACCGAGGCCGATGAAGGTGACCCCGAGCGTGATGACGACCGGCGCCGGTGAGAACACGCCGAGGAAGTAGACGAGCTCGAACGACACGACGGCCGCGGCCCAGCCGAAGACGCGGAAGACCAGCGGCGTGTAGCGCTTCTCGTCGCGACAGCGCAGCCAGACCCAGAGCGCGATCGTGCACAGGATCGCCAGCGCGGCGCCGAACGGCGCCTTGCGCGCGAGGGTGCCCGGCAGCCCGGGCAGGAACGCGAGCGCGCTGGTGGTGAGGAGCATCACCGCCAGGGCCCAGCCGCGCATGCGCGCGACCTCTTCGGCGTGGAGCGCGGCGTCGACGATCGCGGGGCCGGGCGCGGTCCCGGTCGCGCCGGGGCGGCGCGGTCGCACCGGCAGCGCGCGCGTGGCCTCGGTCGCGCGGTCGACGGTGCTGGTGTCGCTGTCGCTGTCGAGATCAGCCATGCGGCCCCAGGCGGAGGTAGAGCGCGAAGGTCCCGAGCCAGTGCCCGCCGGCGTACGCCTGGGACGCGAGCGCCACGAGCGCCGCCCGCGCGTGAGCGGCCGCGATCTCGTCGAGCGCGGCACGCCGCGCGTCACCCGCCGGCAGCGCGCGCGCGACGGCCGCGCACATCCAGGCGCGGCTCGCGTTCAGGCCATCGAGGTGGACGAGCCGTCCGTCGCTGCGGTCGGCGGGTACCAGCGGCTGGAGCGCCTGGCGTCCCGGGGGCCCATCGAGCTCGGGCAGCGCGCGCGCGAGCCACGCGGCGAGCTCGTCGGGAGCCAGCACGCGTCGGACGAGATCGGCGGCGCCGAGCGCGGGCGAGAGGAAGTCTTCACCCGACGGCTCGAGGTGGAGCGCGGGGCCGCGATCGTTCGCGTGCAGCCGACGCGCCGAGGCCGCGATGCGCGCGGCGAGCCCGTCGTCGCGGACCGCGCGCGCCCAGTCGAGCACCAGGCCGGCGCCGAACGCCGACTGCGCGTGGGTGCCGACGCGCGTGGGATGGGTCAGCCGCTCGAGCCAGCCGGCGACCCGACGGGCGGCGAGGTCGGCCAGGGGCGCGAGCTCGCGCGCCCAGGGCGCGGCGTCGGGCCAGGCGTGGAGCTCCGCGTGGAGCGTGCACAGCCACGCGAGCCCGTACGGCCGCTCGAACGGCGGCCGCCGCTCGAGGTACGCGCGCTCGCCGGCGATGCCGTCGCGGGTGAAGCTCGTCGCCAGCGCCGCCCGCGCCTGCCCGGCGAGTGGCGCCGCGGCGAAGCGCCGCGCGAAGGCCGCGAGCGTCCAGTGGCCGTGCACCGCGGAGTGCCAGTCGAAGCAGCCCCAGAACACGGGATGGAGCGCCCTCGGCGGCAGCGCGTCGCCGTCACCGTCGAGCACGTGCACGATCTGGTAGGGGTACGCGCGATGGACGCAGGCGAGCGCCATCGCGGCGTACCGCTCGGCCTCCGCCGCGTCGAGCGGCCCAAGGGTCTCCGTCACTCAGTACGAGAGATTACTCGGAATCATGCGCTCGACGTGCGCGATCGACACCCCCATGCGGCGCGCGTAATCCTCGACCTGCTCCTTGCTGACGCGGCCGACCGCGAAGTAGCGCGCCTCGGGGTGGGCGAGGTAGATGCCCGACACGGACGCGGTCGGCAACATCGCGAGGCTCTCGGTGAGCGTGATGCCGTGGTGGGCGGCGTTGTCGAGCAGCTCGAACAGCGCCCGCTTGGGCTCGTGGTCGGGGCACGCGGGGTAGCCGAACGCCGGGCGGATGCTGCGATAGCTCTCGTCGAGGATCTGCTCGTGATCGAGGCGTTCGTCCTTGCCGAAGCCCCAGGCGACGCGCACCTCGTGGTGCAGCCACTCGGCGAACGCCTCGGCGAGCCGGTCGGCGAGCGCCTTGGCCATGATGGCGTGGTAGTCGTCGTGGTCGCGCTCGAACGCGAGGACCAGCTCGTCGAGGCCGAGCCCCGCGGTCACCGCGAAGCCGCCGATGTGATCGGCGAGGCCGCGGTCCAGCGGCGCGACGAAGTCGGCGAGGCAGAGGCACGGATCGCGGTCCTCCTGCTGGCGCAGCATCGGGAGCCGCAGGCGCTCGTGACGCTTGTCGTCGAGCACGACGAGGTCGTCGCCGTCCGACGCCGCCGGCCAGAAGCCGTACGTGCCGCGCGCGGTGAGCGCCCTGGTCTCGACGATGCGCGCGAGCAGCGCCTGGCCGTCGGCGAAGAGCTTGCGCGCCGCGTCGCCCTTCTTCGGGTCGTCGAGGAGCTTGGGGTAGACGCCGGAGAGCTCCCAGGTGTGGAAGAACGGCGACCAGTCGATCCACGGCACCAGCGTGGTGAGCGGCACGTCGAGGTTGCGCGTGCCGGTGAACGCCGGCGCCGGCAGATCGTCGGCGTTCCAGGCGAGCTTGGCGCGTCGCTCGCGCGCCACGGCCAGGCCGAGTAGCGGCCGCCGCTCCTGCTGGGCGCGGAACTGCTCGCGCGTCGTGTGCTGCTTCTGCAGGTTCGCCTCGAGGAACGCCGCCTTGTCGGGGCCCATCAGCTTGCCGAGCACGCCGACCGCGAGCGACGCGTCGGCGACGTGCACCGTGGGCGCCGCGTAGGCGGGCGCGATCTTCACCGCGGTGTGCTTGCTCGACGTCGTCGCGCCGCCGATGAGCAGCGGCACCTTCATGCCGCGCCGGTCCATCTCGCGGGCCACGCCGATCATCTCGTCGAGGGATGGCGTGATGAGCCCGGAGAGGCCGATGACGTCGGCGCCGAGCTCGGCGGCGGTGTCGAGGATCTTGGCGGCCGGCACCATCACGCCGAGGTCGGTGACCTCGTAGCCGTTGCAGCGCAGGACGACGCCGACGATGTTCT
>DDTA01000193.1:49815-51043 GCA_002344285.1 Myxococcales bacterium UBA2376 | reverse complement strand
TCGTCGGGCGCGCCGCCGAGCTCGCGGCGCTCGAGCAGGCGTACGACGTCGCGCGCAGCGCGGGCACGCGGCGGTGCGCGCTCGTCGTCGGCGGCGCCGGCACCGGCAAGAGCCGCCTCGTCGCCGAGCTGGTCGCCCGCATCGCGCCCACCGACGCGCACGTCGTCGCCGCGTCGGCCGGACCGGGCGCCCAGCTCCTGCCCTACGCGCTCTACACCGACGTGCTCGACGCGCTGCTCGATCTACCGCCGGCGCGGGGCCGCGACGCTCGCCAGCGCGCGCGGACCCGGCTCGAGCACCTGCTCGAGCGCGCGGGGCACGCCCCCGACGCGATCGCGGCGGCGGGCGACACCTGGCGCACGGCGATGGAGCTCCGCGACGGCGCGGCGCTCCTGCCGGCGGCGCCCGCCGAGCTGCGCGTGCGGCTCGCGCAGTGCCTGACCGCGGTGGCGGCGGCGGAGCGACCGGGACGGCCGCGCGTCGTCGTGATCGAGGACCTGCACCTCGCCGACACCACCAGCGTCGCGATCCTGCGCGACTGGATCTTCAGCGCCGCCGATCGCGGCGAGCTCGTGCTGGCGACGGCGCGGCCCGAGCACCCGAGCTTCCCCAGCGACGTGATCGTCGAGCTCGGTGATCTCGCCGGCGACGAGCTGCACGCCCTGTGCGCCGATCGGCTGGCGGACGCCGCGACGCCGGAGGCGATCGCCGCGGTCATCGCGCGCGCCGGCGGCAACCCGCTCTTCGTCGAGGAGCTGGCCGCGGCGGTCAGCGAGGCCGGCGGCGCCGAAGCGCCGCCGAGCGCGCGCGACGTGATCGCGGCGCGCGTGGCGCGGCTGCCGCCGCCGGCCAAGGCAGTCCTCCAGTACGCGGCGGTGGCGGGCGACGGTGTGCGCGCCCGCATCCTCGAGGAGCTGGTCGGGGCGGCCGAGCTCACGGCCGAGCTGGAGGAGCTCGGCGCCGAGGGGCTGCTCCTCGCCGCCGACCGCGGCGCCGCGGTCACCGCCGACGGCGAGCTCGCGTTCGCGCGCGGGCTGGTGCGCGAGGTCGTGTACGAGTCGCTGTCGACGCGCGCGCGGCGCGACGCCCACCTGCGCATCGGGCGGCTCTACGCCGCGCGCATCCTCCAGGGCCGCGAGGAGCCGCCGTCGGTCGTCGCCGATCACCTCGAGCGCGGCGGCGACGGCGCGGCGGCGGCGGCGTTCTGGCTGCGCGCGGCGCGCCTGGC
>DDTA01000193.1:17745-49738 GCA_002344285.1 Myxococcales bacterium UBA2376 | reverse complement strand
CGCCGAGCTCGAGCGGCTCGCCGGGAACGACGTCTCGCGCCAGCACGAGGTCGCCGAGCGCCGGCGTCACATGTTGTCGGGGGTGCCCGTCGGGAAGCCGACCCCGAGATAGCCCTGCAGCGGGAACGAGTCGTACATGGCGAACGACTCGTCGTCGTCGCCGAGGTTGGCCCAGACCAGCGGCATCATCGCCCCGACCTCGAGGTTGACGGGCAGATCGGCGTACCGGAGGAACACCTTGGTCGAGAGCGCGCCGATGATCGTCGAGGTGCCGATGCTGTGCACCTCGGCGCCGGCGATGCTCGTCGCGAAGCCGTACTCGATCCGCCGCTTCGAGGCCGTCCCGCGCATCCCCCACGAGCCGAGCGCACCGCCGGCACTGAAGCCGTCGTCCTTCGACGTCACCCACGCGTCGACCCCGACGATGACCTGGCGCGTACTACCCGTCTTGCCCATCTTCCCGTGGAAGCGCGCGATCTGGATGCCGCCGCCGCCGGGCATGAGGTAGGGCATGGCCACGTCGAGATAGCTGCGTGGGCGCGCGGGCCGTACGCTCGTCGAGAGGTCGTAGTCCTCGACCTTCTCCGGCCAGAAGCGCGCCGTGTTGAGGCCCAGCCCGATCCGGAAGCCGGGCTCGACGTCGCCGCTGGTGGGCAGCGTCAGCGCGACGTCGATCGTCGGGGCTACGACGTACGGCCCCGCCGTCGAGAAGATCGGCGTGAGATCGAACGTGTTGCCGAGCTCGAGCGTGACGTCGCCCGCGAGGTCGTACTGGGCGCTCCCGTCCGGCGCATCGAGGAGATGCCCCCGCACGGCCACCAGCGCATACGGCGACGTCAATCCCGCGCCGAGCTGCAGCCCCACGAGCCCGGCGGCGCTCTGGCCGTCTCGGTCGACCCCGTCGAGGGAGACGTTGCGGAAGCTGACGTCCATGCCGAACACCCCGAGGCCGACGCGGACCATGGACCGCGTGGAGCCGCCGACGTGATCGCCGGCCAGCATCCCCTGCGAGGCGCTCTCGGCGAAGAAGGACGCGGTGTAGCGCACGCCGAACGTCGGACCCTCCCACCGCGGCCCCAGCGTGAGTCGATCCCGTCGACGCTGGCCGCCGGAGCGCCCTGCGTCGTGGACCGCGTCCACCAGCTCGAGCGCCTCGTGACAGCTCTCCAGGTCACCCTCGTCGCAGCGCGTCTTGGCGGCGGTGATGGCGCCCGTGTAATTCTGCTTCATGCTCGCGAGTCGCTGCGGGTTGCGCAGGTAGAATACCGACGGCAAGAGCCCCATCACCGTGACGGCGGTGGGCAAGACCATCGGGCCGATGGACTCAAGTCCGACGAGCAGCCCCCTGAACACCCAGGGCGCGCTCAGGCCGAGACCGATGCCCAGGAGCGCGTGCTTGGCCGGCATGTTCGCCGTCATGGCCGCCAGCTCGGTGGCGTTCTGGTGGACCCGCGCCTGCGTGGCCTTGAGCTCGTCGAGCTGCTGCTGACGCCACGCCGGTAGTCCGACCTCGACGGTGCCCTGGATCTTGGTGGGCCTGGGGCCGTCGCGACCGCCGGTACCGGCGTTCGAGCCGCCGGGCCGCGTGCCGGTCCCGGTCCCGCCGACGTTCGCGCCACCTGCGGCCCCGCACAGCTTCCGGCGCCGGCACGAGTCCTCGCAGCCCACGATCCTGTCGAAGCGGCTCTTCTCGCAGCGCTCGTGCGCACCCTGCGCGTTGGCCGCGGCGACCCGACGGGCCTCGGCGTCCTTCGCGGCGGCCTGCCAGCTGGCGTGCGCCGGGTTGGGCTGCCGCTTCTCGCACTCGACCTGTGCCTTGACGTGGCAGTTCCACACCTCGCTGCCCATCTCCTTGCGCGCCTGGCACGGGCTCACCTCGACGACCAGGAACACCTTCTTCAGGCTGCCGCCGCCGTCCGTGCAGCGCTGACCGGCCGCGGAGGTCGCGTTGCTGGTGGCGAGATCCATCGCGGTGGCGCGGCTCGGCTGCCAGCCGAACTGATCGTTCGACGTTCGACCGGCGTCCGCAGCGGAGAACGTCGAGGCGGTCTCCCGCGGCGGCTCCGGCCCCGGATCCGGCACGAGCACGGCGGGTGGAACGCACAGCGGCTGCCTCGACTCGCATGCGTCCAGGCAGCGATCCTCCTCGGGACAGCCCTGAGCGCGCGCGCTCGCGACGCCAGCCACGAAGACCCCGACGAAGACGAGCCCGGCCAGGGACCGAGCGAAGGGCGATGACATGTCCGGCACGCTCCTCACCATCTCGTGCCGATGGGCTTGGCGACGGCCGGCTTGCCCGGCTTGCACTCCATGAACGCGCACGGCAACCGCGCGGCGCCGTCGAGCATGCCTCGCATCGGCGCGAACGCTCGCTGCCAGAGCCCCGCGTCGACCTCGGCGTCCCCGCACAGGTGCTTGCTCATCGCGGCGGCGAGGAGATCGGGGCCGACGGCGAGCTCCGGGACGGCGCCCGGCCGGAGCTTCGGCGGGATCGGGCAGGTCAAGGAGCCCAGCTCGGCGAGCTTCTGGCGCTCGTAGCAATCGCCCCACCCGAGCTCGTACGCGTCGCTCAGGATCGTGGCGAGGTGCACGGTGGTCTTCGACCCGTCGCGATGGGTCGCCTCGATGACACGGGGCATGAACACCTTCTTCTTGGTCTTCTTCTTTGGGTGACCGAGGAAGCGAAGCTTGGGCGTGCGCCCATCGGCGCAGCTCCACTGGTCGGCAGGCAACGGAGGCGCGGCGACGGCAGGGGTCGCGGATATCGTCCGCTCCTCGCGCCGCTGGTACGTGTCCTTCGCGGGATCGTACGTGCTGCGCCGGGCCAGGAGGTCCGTGGCGCGTTGCCAGGCCTCGTCGGAGGTCGCGCCGAAGCCGATCATGATCCGGGTGATGGTGCCGCCGTCGAAGCAGCGCTGATCGAACGCGGCCGCTGCCATCACCAGCGGCTGTCCCGTGTCCTTGGTGTCGGTGGCCGCGCAGAACGCGCCGGCGTGGGCGGTCTTGCACGCGTCGAGCGCCAGCTGGGTGGCCGAGGGCTGATCCGCGGTGGAGAACATCGGGCCGCGGAAGGTCGGCCCCACCGCGATGTAGTCCTCGCACCCGCCCTTCCTGACGCGGGCGGTGTAGGTCGCGACGGCCTTCGTGCCGGGCTCGTCCGAGCGCGCGCCCACGGGGGACAGGACCATCGCGCCCGCGGCGACGGCGCACAGGATCCATCGCGTGCGAACGATCGCTCGTCGCGCCCCCATCGGATGACGCTACTACGATTCGTTTGAGCTCACAACGGATCCCGCAGCGCGCGCGGCGCGACTCAGGAGGCGGCGATCCAGCCGCCGCCGACGACGCGATCGCCGTCGTAGATCACGGCGGCCTGGCCGGGCGCGGCGACCGCGCCGGCGCCGTCGCCGGTGAAGCGCACGTGGACGCGGGCGCCGTGGTGCTCGACGTGCGCCGCGTGGCGCTCGCCGCGGTGGCGGACCTGCACCGCGAGCGCGCCGGTGGGCGCGTGGCGGGGGCCGAGCCAGCGCATGTCGTCGATCCACACCTCGCGGCTCGAGGCGGCCGCGCGCTCGCCGACGGTGACCGTGCCGCGCGCCGGATCGATCGCGGTGACGAAGCGGCGCTCGCCTGACGGCACGCCGCGCAGGTTGCCGAGCCCGCGGTGCTGGCCGATCGTGAAGCGGTGGGCGCCGCCGTGGCGGCCGAGGACGGCGCCGTCCGCGTCGACGATGTCGCCGGCGGCCGGCAGCGTGCGACCGCGGGTGAGCGCGGCGCGGGCCACGAAGCCGGCGTGATCGCCGTCGGGCACGAAGCAGATCTCCTGCGACTCGGGCTTGGCGGCGTTGGGGAGCGCGAGCGCGGCGGCGAGCGCGCGCACCTCGCCCTTGGCCAGGCCGCCGAGCGGGAACCACACGGCGCCGAGGGCGTCGGCCGGCATCGAGAACAGGAAGTACGACTGGTCCTTGTCGGCGTCGGCGGCGCGGAAGAGCGCCGGCGCGCCGTCGGGGCCGGCGGCGAGGCGCGCGTAGTGCCCGGTGGCGAGCACGTCGGCGCCGACGGCGCGGGCGCGGGCCAGGAGCGGCGTGAACTTGATGTGCTGGTTGCAGCGCACGCACGGGTTGGGCGTCGCGCCCGCGAGGTACGTGTCGACGAAGTCGTCGACCACGGCGCGGGTGAACTCGGCCTCGAGGTCGATGACGAAGAACGGGATGGCGAGCGCGTCGGCGACGCGGCGCGCGTCCTCGATGTCGCGCGGGCCGCAGCAGCGGCCACGGGCGGCGGTCGTGCCCCGCGCGTCGTAGAGCCGCATGGTCATGCCCACGACCTCGTGGCCGGCGCGGACGAGGAGCGCCGCGGCGGTCGCCGAGTCGACGCCGCCGGAGAGCGCGACGACGACGCGGCGTCCGGGCGCGGGCGCCGGCAGCGCGGCGAGGGCGCGGTCGAGCGTGGAGGTCTCGGCGGAGGACACGGCGTGCTACATGTGCCACCGGTGCGCGAATCCGGCAAGCCCGACGCGATCGTGGTCGAGGCCACGGGCCTCGACGAGGCCGGGCTGGGGGTCGGGGTCTCGGGCGGGCGGGTGGTGCACGTGGCCGACCTGTTGCCGGGGGAGCGCGCCGAGGTGCGGGTCGAGCACCGGAGCCCGCACAAGGCCGAGGACTGGGCGCGCGTGGTGCGGCGCGTCGGGGCGCTGTCGGGGGAGCGGGTGGCGCCGGCGTGCCGGGCGTGGGGCGCGTGCGGCGGCTGCGCGTGGCAGCACCTCGCGTATGCGGCGCAGCTGCGGGAGAAGCGCGCGCGGGTGGTCGCGGCGTTGCGCGGCGCGGTGCCGGATGCGGAGGTGCGCGTGGCGGCGGTGGTGCCGTCGCCGGCGGAGCTCGGGTATCGCGGCAAGGGGAAGTACGTGGTGGGCGCGGGGGCGCGGCGCGAGACGGGGATCGTGCTCGGCGCATGGGCGCCGCGGCGTCACGTGCTCGTGGACACCTCGGGCTGCCGCGTCGTCGCGCCGCTGATCGAGGAGGTACGCGAGCGCGTGCGCGTGGCGGCGGAGGCCGCGGGGCTCGCGCCGTGGGACGAGCGGCGGAAGGTCGGCGCGCTGCGATATGTCATCGTGCGCGCGACGCGCCAGGGACGCGCGCTGGTCGTGCTCGTGGTGAGATCGAGCGCGGAGGATGCGCGCGTGGAGGCGGTGGCGCGCGCGATCGCGGAGGATGCGCGGGTCGCGGGGGTCGTGAGGATGGACAACGATCGGGAGGACGGGGCGCTGCTCGACGGTGGGGGGAGCGCGCAGGAGCGGGTGCTCGTCGGCGAGGGGGTGGTGAGGGAGACGGTCGCGGGCGTGGAGGTGGAGGTCGGCGCCGGGGAGTTCGCGCAGGTGAACGCGGCGCAGGCGGATGCGATGTACGCGCGCGTGGCGGAGAGGGTGATGGGGGGCGGAGAGCGAGAGGGAGAGGGAGACCGAGACCGAGACCGAGACGGAATCGGAGTCGNNACGGACACGGAATCGGAAACGGAGACGGACACGGAATCGGAAACGGAGACGGACACGGAAACGGAGACGGACTCGGAGACGGATTCGGGCACGGGCACGGGCACGGGCACGGGATCAGAGTGGCGGACGTGTACGCGGGGCTGGGGGGCATCAGCTTCGCGCTGGCGCGGACCGGCGCGAGCGTGGTCGCGATCGAGCGGGACGGGAGCGCGGTGGAGGCGCTGCGGGCGGCCGCGGCGAGGGCGGGCCTCGTGATCGATGCACGGGAGGGGGATGCGTCGCTGGTGGGCGAGCTAGGGGCGCTCGACGCGATCGTCGTGAACCCGCCGCGCAAGGGGCTCGCGCGCGACGTCGTGGAGGCGATCGTCGCGAGCGCGGCGACGAGAGTCGTGTACGTGAGCTGTGGCCCCGAGGCGCTGGGGCGCGATCTCGGGCGCCTGCGCGGGTTCGCGGTCGAGTCGATCGAGCCCTTCGACCTCATGCCCGGCACCGCGCAGATCGAGACGATCGTCACGCTCGGCCGCTCGTCCTGAGCGAGCGAAGCGAGTCGAAGGACGAAACTGGCCCGCCCGCGCGCGGCCTCGTACGCTCACGACGTGCGTCGATTCGCCGCCCTCGCGCTCGTGCTCGCCGCGTGCGGTCCCCGCGCCGTGCTCGGCGGGGCGCGCGAGCCCAGCAGCGCGCGTGGCGACGAGGTGCCCGGGGCGTCGGCGAGCGCGACGACGGCGCCGCTCGCCGGGCAGACCTTGCTCGACACGCCGATCACCATCGTCTCCGCGGGTGATGGCGGTCTGGCCGAGCAGCCGACCGGCGTCGTCATCTCGCGACTGCCGGCCCCGCACCGCGTCGCGGCGGCCGAGGCGCCCCTGCCCCGCACCGTCGCCGACGCGTTCACGCTCGTCGGCCACCGCGACCCCCGTGAGCCGCTCGCCTTCGCGCTCGCCGTCGCGACGTCGCTGCGCCCACCGCCTGACCGGGCGCTGCCCGCCTTCGCCGACGGTCCGGAGATGGTCGCGTGGGCGCGCGAGCTCCGCCGCTACGCGCCGGTCGACGCCGCCGTCGCGCCCGGCGACCTCCTCGTCTTCGACCGCGCCGCCGCCAGCGCCCCCGCTTCGCTGGTCGGCGTCGCCCTCGAGACCGACGACCGCGGCGTCACCACCTTCCTCTACCTCGCCCGTGGCGTCGTCCGCGTCGGCCGCGTCGATCCCGCGCGCCCACGCATCGCGCGCGATCGCGAGGGCCGCCCCGTGAACAGCTACATCCGCCACACCACCGACTACCCACCCAAGGGCACGCGCTACCTCGCCGGCGAGCTGCTCGCCGGCTCGATTCGGTTATCCTCGTCGAGGTGATCGCCCGGGTGGTGTAACGGTAGCCACGGGGGCCTTAAAAGCCCCTGAGCGAAAGCTCGTGCCGGTTCGAGTCCGGCCCCGGGTACTCGACGATGACGCGTCGCCGCGGTACATGGACGGCATGAGCCGTCGCGTGAACCTGCCGGTCCTCCAGGGCGCGGGCGCGGACGCGTCGGCCGCGGCGGTGACCGCGGCGCCGACGAGCGAAGGTGGCGTCAAGCGGCGGCATCCGCCGTGGATCCGCGTGCCGCTGCCGACCAAGCCGACGTTCTTCGAGGTGAAGAAGCGGGTGCAGGACCTCAAGCTGCACACCGTCTGCGAGAGCGCGAGCTGCCCCAACATCGGCGAGTGCTGGAGCCGGCGCGCGCTCACGATCATGATCCTGGGCGACATCTGCACGCGCTCGTGCCGCTTCTGCGACGTCACCACGGGGCGGCCGCTGCCGCCCGATCCGGACGAGCCGCGCCGCGTCGCCGAGATGCTCGGCGAGCTCGAGCTCGAGCACACGGTGATCACGTGCGTCGACCGCGACGACCTCGAGGATTTCGGCGGCGCCCACTGGGCCGAGACCATCCGGCGCGTGAAGGCGGCGTGCCCGAAGATGACGCTCGAGGTGCTGGTCGGCGACTTCAAGGGCAAGCCCGAGCTCGCCGACATCGTGCTCGACGCCGCGCCCGACGTGTTCGCGCACAACCTGGAGACGGTGCCGCGGCTCTCGCGTCAGGTGCGGGTGCAGGCCAGCTACCCGCGCAGCTACAAGATCCTCGAGCACGCGCGCAGGCGCGACGCCGTCACCAAGACCGGGCTCATGCTCGGGCTCGGCGAGGAGCACGACGAGGTGGCCGAGGTGATCCGCCAGCTCGCCGGGCTCGGCGTCGACATCCTCACGCTCGGCCAGTACCTCGCCCCGTCACGCGCGCACCTGCCGGTCGCGCGCTACCTCACGCCCGACGAGTTCGACGCGTGGAAGGCGTTCGCGCTCGACGCGGGCATCACCCACGTCGAGTCGGGACCGCTGGTCCGTTCGAGCTACCACGCTGACGGCCAGGCCGCGCTCGTGCGCGCGCTGCGCGTGGACAAGGGCCTGCCCGCGGTCTCGTGACGCCGTGAACGTCACCGTCGTCGGCGCCGGCGTGGTCGGGCTCACCGCCGCGGTCACGCTCACCGAGGCCGGCCACGACGTGCGCGTGCTCGCCGCCGCGACCGGCGACGCCACGACGTCCGCCGTCGCCGGCGCGATCTGGATGCCGTTCGAGTGCGGCCCGCGCGACGCCGTCAACCGCTGGTCCGCGCGCACCCGCGTCTGGCTCGAGGCGCTGGCGGCGACGACGCCCGAGGCCGGCGTCGAGCTCCACGACGTCGTGCAGCTCGAGCCCGCCGGCGCCGGGCGCCCGTGGTGGGCCGACGCCGCCCCCGCGCTCGAGCGCATGCCCGCGCCGGTCACCGGCGCGCCGCTCGCCTGGCGCTTCCGCGCGCCGCGCGTCGATCCGCGCCGCCATCTGCCGTGGCTCGCGTCGCGGCTGGCGCGCCCCGTCGAGATCGCGCGCGTGACGCGGCTCGCCGACGTCCCCGGCGACGCCGTCGTGAACGCGACCGGGCTCGGCGCGCGCGCGCTCGCGGCCGACGACGCGCTGCGGGCGCTCTACGGCCAGGTGCTGGTGACGGCGCCGGGCGCGCTCGACGTGCGCACCACGCTCTCCGACGACCGCGACCCCGACGCGATGTTCTACGTCATCCCGCGCGGCGACGAGGTCGTGATCGGCGGCTGCGCCCTGCCCCGCCCCGACGACGATCCGCTGGCGCCCGACCCCGAGATCCGCGCGCGCATCGAACGCCATGCCGCGCGGCTCGGCCTCGCCCCCGGCCCGGTCCTCCGTGAGCGCGCCGGCCTGCGCCCCGCGCGCCCCACCGTGCGCGTCGAGCGCGACCCCGGCGATCCGCGCA
This sequence comes from Myxococcales bacterium UBA2376, assembly GCA_002344285.1. Taxonomy (GTDB): domain Bacteria; phylum Myxococcota_A; class Polyangia; order Haliangiales; family Haliangiaceae; genus UBA2376. Next base: position 40,951 of record DDTA01000193.1, on the reverse strand, counting down.
TCATCCACGACTACGGCCACGGCGGCGCCGGCTACACGCTCGCGCGCGGCTGCGCCGAGGACGTGCGCGCGCTCGTGGCGGCCGGTCAGGTGCCGCCGCGCGTGAGCACGTAGGCGGTGATCACCGCCGCGATCGACGCGACCAGCACCATCAGGAAGATCCACGGCGCCTTCGACGGTGGCGGCGCGCGCCGTACGCCCTCGCGCGTCGGCTTGGCGGGGCGCTCGCCGGACTTGTCGCCGGACTTCTCGCCGCTTCGGTCGTTGCGCTCCGAGCGGTCGCCTGGCTTCGAGCTCGGCTTCGCGCCCTTCGCCTCGGGTCGCGGCACCTTCTCCGACCGGTCGTCGCGTGCGAGCACGCGCGTCGGATCGTCGTCGCCGACGCGGCCCTTGCCCATCGGCTGCACGACGAGCATCGCGCCGGGCTCGCGACGCGCGGTCACCTGCCCCGGATCGTCGGGATCCGCGATGCTGCCGAGGTCGGTGTCGCTCGCGGCGACGAGATCCTCGGTGCGCAGGACCGCGGTCTGCGGCGCGGTCGACGCGACGCCGCGATCGTTCCGCGTCTGTGACGTCACCGCGGCGTGCATCGTCTTGCCGGCGCGCTCGTGCGGGACCTCGTCGCCGGCGAGCGCCATGGGCGAGACCAGGCCGTCGCGCAAGCAGCTCTCCCAGGTCTTGCGCAGCGCGACCTCGGCCTCCGCGGCGTCCTTGTAGCGCTTGGTCGCCGACGGCTCGAGCGCGACCAGGCACACGTCGGAGAGCGGCGCCGGCACCGACGCGTCGTGGTGCGTCGGCGGCAGCGCGTCGCCCTTCACGACGAAGTTGTTGGTCGTCTTGGTGTCGGGGCCCTCGTACGGGATGCGCCCGCACAGGATCTCGTAGAGCACGGCGCCCCAGGCGAAGACGTCCGCCTGCGTGGTGTAGCGGCCCTCGCGGATCGCCTCCGGCGGCGAGTACCCCGGCGTGCCCATGAAGATGCCGACCTGGGTGAGATCGCTGTCGGGCAGGCGCGCGATGCCGAAATCGGCCAGCTTCCAGCGCTGCTCGCCGGCGTGGAGCACGTTGGCCGGCTTCACGTCGCGGTGCACGATGCGCTGCCGGTGCGCGAAGGCGAGCGCGCTCGCGAGATCGAGCGCGATGTTGACGCCGCGGCCGAGCGGCATGCGCACGCGGTCGAGGCGGTCGGCCAGCGTCTCGCCCGGCAGATACTCGAGCACCATGAACGGCGCGCCCGACGCCTCGTCGACGCCGACGTCGAAGATGGTGACGATGGCCGGGTGCTGCATCTTGGCGGCGGCCTTGGCCTCGCGCTGGAAGCGCTCGAGGTACGCCGAACGGATGCGCTTGCCCGAGCCCTGCGGCGACACGATCGTCTTCACCGCGACCGTGCGGTCGAGGAGCGGATCGCGGGCCTTGTAGACGACGCCCATCGCGCCCTTGCCCAGCACCTTGACGATCTCGTAGCGGCCGATCGTCTGCCGGGTCTCGCCGCCCTCGAGCTCCATGCCCGGCGGCGCCACGAAACGCATGCGCGACACGGTGCGCGGTCGCGACCCGGCGTCGACGTCGTGGCTCACGTCTCCGAGCCTATCACGCACCCGTCTCGCGCCGCGAGACGGCCCCCGCCACCCGTGCGCCCGGGGCCACGCTGGCCGTCACCCACGCGTTACCGCCGATGACGGCCCCCTTGCCGATGATGGTCTCCCCGCCCAGGATCGTCGCGCCGGCGTAGATCACGACGTCGTCCTCGATGGTCGGGTGTCGGCGCGCGCCCGGCACCGGCCGGGCCTCCGAGCGCGGGACGCTCATCGCGCCCAGGGTCACGCCCTGGTAGATGCGGACCCGGTCGCCGATGAGCGTGGTCTCGCCGATCACCACCCCGGTGCCGTGATCGATGAAGAAGGACTCGCCGATCGTGGCGCCGGGGTGGATGTCGATGCCGGTCTTCTCGTGGGCGATCTCGGTCATCATGCGCGGGACGATCACCGCCCCCTCCTTCAGGAGCGCGTGCGCGACGCGGTAGACGGTGATGGCGTAGAAGCCCGGATAGCAGACGACGATCTCGTCGGCGCCGGTCGCCGCCGGGTCGCTCTCGAACGCGGCCCTCACGTCCTTGGCGAGCGCCGCGCGCAGGGCCGGCAGGCCGGCGATGAAGCGATCGACGATGCCCTGGGCCTGGGTGGCGCACGGCGGACAGTCGGCCGCGCGCCCGGCCATCACCTGCTGGCGGTGATCGATCGCACGGTACACCTGGCGGCGCAGGCCGTTACGCAGATCGTCGACGCGCTCGCGCACGAGGTCGCGCAGCTCGGTGCGCGTGAGCCGCACGGCCCCGCCGCCCGCGTAGCCGGGGAACATCAGCGCGCGGCACTGCTCGACCACGCGCGCCACCTGCTCGGCGCTGGGCAGCTCGTACGCGGCGAGGTGCTGCATCCCCGCGCCCGCGTCCTGGTAGCTCTCGAGGAGCTGATCGGCCACGTCGTCGGTCACGGTCCCGTTGCGGCTCATGGCCGCCGATCTAGCACGTCCCCCGCGGGTCGATCAGTCGGCGTCGGGGGCGGCGCCGGTCGGCACCGGGGCGGGCGCGTCGTTGATGCGGCGGAGGGCCTCGACGAAGCGGCTCTCGGGGACGGTCACGCGCGTCGGCATCCCGCCGCCGAGCTCGAGCAGGCGCACGAAGTCCCAGCCCGAGCCGAACGCCGCGGCGATCGTGAGCTGCCCGGAGTCCTTCACCATCGAGACCGGGGCGCGCGCCTGACCGGCGAGCAGGAGGTCGGTCTTGTCGAACGGGAGCTTGCTCGTCGCGGTGTCGACCCAGGCGACGCGGCCCTTGATCGCGTAGCGCGCGGCGAGCGCGGCCGTCCCCTGCGCTCGCTCCTCGAACTCGCGCGCCGCCTCGTCGATGACGTCGGCGTGCGTGCCCGGCTTCATGCCGCCGGCCAGCCACCAGACGACCGCGCGCTTGAGCTGGTCGTCGCGGAAGCGGGCGCGCAGCGCGTGATCGACGCGCGCGGCGATCGGCCCGGGCGTGCCGGTCCGCGTGTCGACGGCGCGGGCGTCGTCGTCGGCGCCCTGGTACGGCTCCTCGCCGCCCATCACCCACTTCGCCGCCGCGTACAGCCCATCGAGATCCACGTGCGCGCAGATCGTGTCGATGGGCCCGACGGTGCGCACCAGCTCGGGCGTCACCATCTCGGGGCACGCGCCGTGCTCCGCCTTGGTCGAGAGCACGAAGCGCCGGTCGTCCCGGAAGTCCACGTGCCGCTCGTGATCGTGGTGGTCGACCCACGCCGCCAGCCGCTCCCCGAGCCCCTTGATGAACGGCAACGTCGTCTGCTCGAACGACACGCTCGTCCCCACCGTCGCCGCGAACGCGACATCGAGCACCACCACGCGCCCCTCGAGCTTCGCCGGCCGCGGGAGCACCCGCGGCGACGCAAACACGAGATGCGGCGTGGACATCGGCCCACCCTAGCCCGAAAGGGGACAGGTTCCTACTTCCCAGCCACCTGTGATCGTTGGCCTTCTCGCGCGAACCGCGACTGACGCCCCGCGGGAGCGCCAGTCGCGGTCGCGACGAAAACGGTCGAGGTCGCGCGAGGTTGCGCCCCCGGAGCCTGTCCCCCTATCGGGGGCAGTGCATGAGGACGCTCCAGCCGTCGTGGAGGTAGACCTCGCGCACGGTGCCGCGATCGCCGCAGGTGATGGTCGCGGGCTGGGGCAAGAGGCAGAGGGTGCGGCGGCCGACGCGCGCCTGCATGGCGACGCGCGCGCCTGCGGGCACGTCGTCGAGGTGCGTGCCGTCGATGTAGACGCCGAGCGGATCGCGGCAGGCGCGGTTGTCGATGTAGAAGGTCGCCGCCGCGGGCGGCGCCGGCGGCGGGCGCGGGACGAAGGTGCCGGGCTGCGCCAGCGCGTCGTCGGCGGCGGTGCGGTAGAGCGACGGCTGCGCCGCCGCCGCCGCAAGCAGATCCTCACGACAGCCGCGGCGCGCCAGCTCGCGGCCGAGCTGGTTCTTGAGCGAGCCGCGCATCTCGCGGACGTCGCGCTGGGCCGCGCGATATCCCGCGCGCGCGGCGGCGACCCGCTGACGCCAGGCCGGCCCCAGCGACATCGTCTCGCCGTGATCGTCGTAGGTCGCGATCACGCGGTGGGCCTGCTCGAGCGTGACGCCGGCGCGGATGAAGCCGTCGAGCGCGCGCTGCGCCAGGTCCCACCGCGAGGCGACCGTCACCAGCGGACACTGGCGCGGCGCCTTGCGCGCCACCTTGGGATCCTTGAGCGGCCCCTCGCCGAGCGCGATGAGCGCGGCCAGCACGTGGGCCTGGAACTGCACGCGCAGGCCGGTCATCGTGCCCTCGATCGTGGCGAACCGCTCGAGCGCCGCACGAAACGACGCGTGATCGCCGAACGGTAGCTCCAGCCGAGGTGCGCCCTCGTAGCGGAAGTCGCCGCCGCTCCGGCCGAGCACGCCCAGGTTCCAGCGCGCGTCGGCCAGATCGGGATCGCGGCGCAACGCCGCCGCGAAGGCCTCGCGCGCCCCGTCCAGATCGCCCGTGCGCACGAGCACGACGCCGCGCAGGTACGCCGCGCCGCCGTCGTCGTCGCGCGCGAGCCCGTCGAGCACGTCGAGCTGGCCGAGCGCCAGCTCGGGCTGCCCCACCGCCGACGCCGCCATCGCGGTGTTGTGCCGCGCGACCACGCTGCGCGGCCGCTTGGCCGCCGCGCGCCGCCAGTACCACAGCGCCTCGCCGGGCTTGCCCTGGTGCCACATGGCGGCGCCGATCGCGATGTACGACTCGGGCAACCAGGCCGGAAAGCGCTGCGCCCGCACGAACGCGCGCCGCGCCTCCTCCCAGCGCTTCGCGTCGTAGTACGTCGCGCCGATGAGGAAGACCGGCCGCGGATCGTCGGGCGCGATCGCCTGCGCCATCCCGAACCACTCGACCGCGCGCTCGACGTCGCCGCGCCGTCGCCACAGGTCGCCGACGCGCTTGTGCGCCGTCGCGTCCGCCGGCCGCGCCTGCGCCACCGTCGTCAGGATCGCCGTCGCGTCCTCCAGCCGCCCGAGCTCCGCCCACGCGGCGCCCAGATCGACCTTCGCCTCCATGTCCTCGGGCGCCAGCCGCACGACCTCCTCGAGCTCCCGGGCCAGCCCGGCGACGTCGCCGCGCGCGCCGCGGATGAGCGCGAGCAGGCGCCGCGCCTTCAGATCGTCCGGCCGCCGCTCGATCACGCGCCCGAGCTCGCGCAGCGCCAGGTCGGCGTCGCCGCTCTGCCACGCCGCGTCGCCGACGCCGATGCGCGCGTCCAGGTCCCACGGCCGCTGGCGCACGAGCCGCGAGAACAGGTCGAGCGCGATGTCGCGCTTGCCCGCGGCCCGCGCGTTGTCGGCCGCCGCGCGCAAGGCCGGGACGTAGTCGCCGCGCAGGTCGACCGCGTACGAGAACTTCCCGGCCGCCCGCCCGGCGATCTTGGCGTCGGGATCCACCGCCCACAGCTCGCCCAGGAAGCGCTGCGCCTCGACCATCGTCGGCTCGATGAGCACCGCCTTCGTCAGGTCCCGCGACACCGCGTCCTTCACCGCGGGCAGGAGCGCGCCGGTCACCGGATCGCGGGGCGACGGCACGCGCCCGTCGGGATCGGCGACCGCCGCGATCGTCACCGCGCCCAGCCAGCGCCCGAGCCCGCGCCCGACCAGCGTGAACGCGTAGAAGTCCTTGCTGGCCGGCGCCCGCAGCCGCGCCTCCGCGCCGTCCGGTAGCGTCCACCCCGCCTGCCTGGCCAGCTCGACCATCGTGTCGCCGAGGAGCTGGAACGCGTCGCCCATGCCCCCGACCGCGTCGTGCTCGCCCACCCGCACGGCCTTGCCGCCGTCGACGCGCCACAGGGACGACTTCACGCGCAGCTGCCACGCCGGCCGCTGCACCCATCCGGTCACGACCCAGCGTGCGCCGCGCGCCGTCGCGAACGCCGCCACCGAGTCCTCGGTGCCGATCACCGGCGCACCCTCGGGCACGACCAGCGCGCCCCACATCGGCCGCAGGCCCAGCACGTGGGTGTAGCGCTCGCCGATCACCAGCGGGATCCCGGCGACGACCCAGTCGAGCGCGCGCACGCCGGAGTTGTTCTCGAACGCCATCACCGCGAGCCCGTCGGGCAACGTCACCGGGATGTCGGGCAACGCCGAGCCGGTCGAGATCTCGCGCGGCCTGGCGTGCTGCGCCGCCGGATCGATCGGGCCGGCGATGGGCTCGTCGATGTCCGCCTGCCCCGCCGCGCGGTCCGGGCGCGCGGCGAGCGCGAGCGCGGCGAACGCACCGACCAACCACGCCCGGTTGCTCGCGATCGGCACCACGTTCACAATCATCATCGTGCCAGGCGATCCGACGGACGCCAAGCCGCCCGTCGAGCGACGGCGGCGGAAGAGGCGGATCCGCGCCTTCTCCATCCTGCGCATCCTCGCGCTGCTGACGGTCTACGGCCTCTCCGCCGGCGCCGCCTTCGCGTACCTCGCCGTCTCCACGATCAACGACACCCTGCCCCGCGACCTCACCACCGCGTTCGACTACCGTCCCAACCGCAAGAGCCTCGTCATCTCGTCGGACGGCGAGGAGATCGGCGCGTTCTTCATCGAGAACCGCCAGGTCGTCCCCCTCGATCGCATGCCGCCGCACGTGCTCGCCGCCTTCGTCGCCGCCGAGGACGGCCGCTTCTGGGAGCACCCGGGCTTCGACCTCATCGGCATCGGCCGCGCGGCCTACAAGAACTTCGTGTCGGGCCGGACCAAGGAGGGCGCGTCGACGATCACCCAGCAGGTGATCAAGATGCTCATCATCGGCAACGAGCGCAGCTACGAGCGCAAGCTCAAGGAGCTGGTCCTCGCCGTGCGCTTCGAGCGCGAGCTGTCCAAGCCCGAGATCCTCTCGATCTACCTGAACCACATCTTCCTCGGCAACAACGCCTACGGCGTGCAGGCCGGCGCCGAGGTCTACTTCGGCAAGAACGTCGAGAACCTCACCCTGGCCGAGGCCGCGCTCCTCGCCGGCGTGGTCCCGGCGCCGTCGGACTACGCGCCGCACCGCAACTTCCACCTCGCGCGCCGCGAGCAGCTCCGCGTGCTGCGCCGCATGCGCGAGGACGGCTACATCAACGACACCGAGCGCGCCGCCGCCGAGGCCGAACCGATCGCGATCCTCGGCGATCAGCCGCTCAACCACCTCGCCGCGCCGTACTTCGTCGAGCGCATCCGCCAGACCGCGCAGAAGAGCCTCGGCTTCGAGCCCCTCTTCCACGGCGGCCTCCGCTTCTACGCCACGCTCGACACGCGCATGCAGGCCGCCGCCGAGCACGCGCTCCGCGCCGGGCTCGAGGCCCTCGACCGCCGTCTCGGCTTCCACGGCCCCATCGGCGCCATCGCCCGCGACGACCGCGAGGCGTTCGCCGCCGGCCCCGCGCACACCTACCGCACCGGCACCGTCATCGGCCAGGGCCCGACGAGCGAGCGCGTCGACGCCGAGACCACCTACGCCGGGATGATCACCGAGATCTCCCGCCGCGGCGGGATCACCGTCGACGTCGGCCCGGCCGAGGCGTCGCTCGCCGACAAGGACGCCGACGAGCTGCGCCGCTGGAAGAGCGACGACGGCAAGCCACTCGCGGTCGGCGACCTCCTCCCGGTGCGGCTCGCCGCCGACGGCAAGTCCGCGGTCCTGGCCCAGCCGCCGGCGATCCAGGGCGCGCTGGTCGCGATCGAGCCGTCGACCGGGCGCGTGCGCGCGCTCGTCGGCGGCTACGACTGGCAGGCGAGCCAGTTCGATCGCGCCTCGCAGGCCCGGCGCCAGGTCGGCTCGGCGATCAAGCCCTTCATCTATGGTGCCGCGCTCGCCGCCGGCCATACGCCCGTCGATCGCGTGTACGACGGCCCGGTCTACGTGCCGACCGCGGTCGGCATCTGGTCGCCCTCGAACTACGACGGCAAGTACACCGGCTGGGTCACGCTCCGCACCGCGCTCGCCAAGAGCCTCAACACGATCTCGGTGCAGCTCACGGTCGACGTCGGGCTCGATCGCGTGATCGAGGTGCTGCGCGGCTTCGGCATCGAGTCGAAGATCCCGCGCCACATCTCGGTCAGCCTCGGCACGCCGGACCTGACCTTGCTCGAGCTGTCCACGGCCTACGCCGGCATCGCCGCCGGCGGTCGCCGCGTCGAGGCGCGCTTCTTCGACCTGGTCGCCGACGGCGCCGGCACCGTGCTCGTCGACCACCGCTCGGCGCCGCCGGGCCCGCAGGTGCTGCCGCCCGACGTGACCTACGTCCTCGTCGACATGATGAAGGGCGTCGTCACCCGCGGCACCGCGCGCCGCGCCGGCGACCTCGGCCGTCCCGCCGCCGGCAAGACCGGCACGTCGGCCAACTTCAAGGACGTCTGGTTCATCGGCTTCACGCCCGACCTCCTGTGCGGCGTGTGGATCGGACGCGACAACTCGCAACCCATCGGCGACAAGATCACGGGCGGCGGCGCCGCCGTGCCCATCTGGCTCGACTTCATGAAAGCGGCGCATCCGCCCACACCGGCGCGCGACTTCCCGGTGCCAGCCGGCGTGACCTTCGCCCGCGCCGACGAATGGAGCGGCAATCCATCCGGGCCGTCGCCGTACGCCGCGTGGGTGCCCTTCGTCCGCGGCACGCTGCCCGCGCGCTTCGGTGCGACAGGTGCGCTACCGCACTTCGGTGATCTGGTGCCGGCGCCGCCGCCACCGCCCCCGTGATACGGTCGCCGCCGATGTCGCGGTCGCTCATCACCACGTCGCTCCTCACCCTCGGATTGATCTCGGTGGCCTGCGGCGGCGGCGACGACGGTGACGGCGGTCAGCCCGACGCGATCTCGGCGTCCTGCATGGAAGCCACGATGCACAGCGACCTCGCCTGGCTGCAGGAGAAGGTCTTCACGCCCAGCTGCTCGGCCTTCGTCTCCTGCCACAAGGGCGCCGCGCTCGAGGCCGGCGGACTCTCGCTCGAAGCCGGTCAGGTGATCCCCCAGTCGGTCAACGTCGACTCGGACCTCTTCCCGCAGTTCAAGCGCATCGCGCCGGGCGATCCCGCCAACAGCTACATGATGATCATCCTGGGGGCCTACACGGGCCCGCTCGATCCCGACGTCGGCACGATGCCCTACAACAACCCGAAGCTCTGCCAGGAGAAGCTCGACGCGGTCGAGCGCTGGATCCAGGCGGGTGCCACGGACACGACCAGCGTCGATGCCGGCATCGACGCGCCAATCGACGCAACCGTGAATTGACCGAGCGCAAGCGCCACGCGGGCGAATCGACTCGTGCATAAGCTATCTAGAACGCAATGGTATTCGCCCGCGCCGGCTTGACCCCGGCGCGCGCTCATCGGTACAACCAAGGTCAAACGCCGCGGAGGCCGACGGACCCATGGATTGGCTAAGCGAAGTCTTCTCGAAGGGCGGGCCGTTCTTCATCATCAACACGTTCTTCCTGGCAGTCGTCATCGCGCTCGTCGTCGAGCGCGCGATGTACTTCCTGGGGCGTGGCCACCTGAACGCCAAGGCGTTCCTGGAGCAGATCAAGCGACTCCTCGCGGCGAACAACGTCGACCGCGCGAAGAAGCTCTGCGACGCCACGTCGGCGCCGGTGGCCCGCGTCGCCAAGGCGGGGCTCAACCGGCTCCACCGCGGCGAGGCGGCGGTCGCCCAGGCGATGGAAGAGACCATGACCGACGTGACGCCCGAGGTGAAGACCCGGGTCGGCGCGCTCTGGTCGATGGCGAACATCACCACGCTGACCGGCCTCCTCGGCACCATCACCGGCCTCATCAACACGTTCGCGTCGCTCGGTGAGGCCAACCCGGCCGAGAAGGAAGCGAAGCTCTCCGAGGGTATCGCCGAGGCCATGTACAACACGGCGTACGGGCTCTCGATCGCGCTCCTCTGCATGATCGCGCACCTCCTCCTCTCGGCGGCGATGAAGAAGGTCATCTCGGACCTCGAGGCCTTCTCGCTCCGCTTCGAGAACCTCCTCGCCGAGGGCGCCGCCGCCGGTGGGGCGCAGGGACGCGGCGCCGGCGCCGCACCGGGACTGGATCGCAACGACTGAGCGACGACGAACCCGGCGACATCCATGCTCAGCGCGCATCAGGTTCGCAACAAGGCTCGCCGCGCGGTCAAGCGCCGCGAGGAGGACATCGAGCAGGAAGAGATCGAGGGCGGTGAGATCAACCTCATCCCCTACCTCGACATCGTCACCAACCTGATGCTGTTCCTCCTCGCGTCGGTCTCGGCCAACATCGTCTTCGGCCAGATCAACACGCAGCTGCCGGATCAGGGCGCCCCGCCGCCCGACCAGGTCAACAACCCGGCGCAGCCGCCCAGCGAGCAGCCCCTCGGCATCGCCGTCGCCGTCACCAAGGACAAGCTCCTCCTGTTCTCGCTCTCCGGCCTCGAGGGCTCGCTCAAGGCGCCGCGCCTCGAGCTCGGCAAGACCGGGCGGCCCGGCGATCTGTGCGACGGCGCGTACCAGTGCGAGACCAACAAGTGCGTCAAGCAGGTGTGCGTCGAGGACCCGTCGGCGGACGTCACGCCGGTCTTCGACTACCGCAAGCTCAACACCGCGCTCCTCGAGATCGCGAGCCGCCGATTCGGCAACCAGATGCGCAAGCCGGAGACGTACCAGGCCGTGCTCATGGCCGACCCGTCCGTCCCGTACGGCACGCTCATCTCCGTGATCAGCGCGATGCGCTGCAAGATGCCCGACTTCGGCAAGGAGCTCCAGACCTGCTACCTGCCGACCGCCGACGAGAAGCTCAAGGCGGCGGCCAACCCCGTCGATGACGAGGCGCGCCTCTACGACACCGAGCGCACGCCGTACGATCCGAACAAGCACGCCTTGTTCTCGGACGTCGTCTTCAGCGGAGGCTTCCGATGAGCTTCACCACGCGCGAGGCGCGCGGGATCATCCGCAAGGCGGTGGGCCGCGTCCCCGAGGGCGAGGAGATCCGTCACCTCAACATCATGCCCATGATGGACATGATGACGATCTTGCTCGTCGCCTTCATCTCGCAGGCGGCGGCGAGCGCGACCTCGATCGTCGCCGGCACCGTCATCCTGCCCTCGTCCGTCTCCGAGCAGCCGATGCCCGAGGCCGCCTCGACGCTGGTCATCACCAAGACCGCGATCGTCGTCGAGGGCGAGGAGATCGTCGCCGTGCGCAACGGCGACGTCGACGCCTCCCAGAAGGAGGGCGGCGCCGACGGTCGCAAGATCCCCCGCCTGTCGAGCTTCCTCGGCAACCTCCGCCGCGAGCACGAGAACGCGCTCACCAAGGAGGGCAAGCCGATCCCGCCGGTGCCCGAGCTCATGATCATCGCCGATCGCTCGACGCCGTACGGGCTCCTGCTCTCGGTGATGTTCTCGGCCAAGCAGAAGGAGGCGGGCTACAAGCGCTTCCGGCTGATCGTCCAGAAGAACCAGCTGGTCGGCGACGGGTCGTAGTCTATACTTTCGGGTATGCCGACCCTGTCGTTCGTGCGTCGAGCCGCCGCGGTGGCCGTGCTCGCCTTCTACGTGTGGTTCTTCGGCACGTACGCGAGCTACGCGCCGCCGGTCCTGGCCAACGCGCTCTGGGCGATCGCCGCGCTCTACGCCGTCGGCGTCCTCGGCCTGGTGCTCGGCTGGTTCTGGGGCCGCTGGTACGCCCGCGGGCTCGGCTACTGGGGTCTCGTCGTCGGCATCCTCATGATGTGGCAGCTCGGCCTCGAGAACTTCCTCCTGGTCTGGGCGGGCTCCAACGCGCTGGTGTCGCTGCTGCTCGCCGGCGAGAGCATGGCGATCGCGTTCGACGGCCGCGAGGACTGGCGCCGCCGCTTCCACCTCGACGACAACGGCGTCGAGCGCCTGGGCAAGTCGGTGACGCGCGCGGGCATGAGCCTGCCGTGGCTGCTGCTCTACGTCCTCCTGCCGCGGCCCGGCGAGGCGGCCCTCCTCATCCCGCTCGCGCTCGCCGGCGCCGGCGTGTTCGGGCTGCTGCGCGCGCGCACGTGGGGCCTCTTCGCGCTGGGCGGCGCGTCGGCGGCGACGACCGCGCAGCTCGCCGTGGCGCCCGGCCCGATGTGGCAGTCGGGTGTCCTCGCGGCGCTCTTGCTCGCGGCCGCGGTCGTGCCGTTCGCGCGTCCGATCTTCATGCGCCTTCGCGGTCACCGCACCTGACCGACGGCCGCGGTTGGTGCGCGTCCGGTTTGACCGGCTCGTCACGGGGGTTTACGCTCGTCGGCGCATGAGGATCATCGCGCTCGCGATCGCTTGCTGCGTCGGTTTGGGGACGGCCGCTGGATGCTCCGGGCTCTACTCGGGCAAGCCGGAGAAGGTGAAGCGGCCCAAGACCGAGAAGATGCCGGAGGAAGCGCCGGTCACCACGGCCGAGATCCAGTGGGTGACCGAGTGCAAGGCCAGCTTCCAGGAGGAGCCGGCCGGCATGATCGCCAAGCACAAGAAGAACGAGTCGCGCGTCCGCCCGCAGATCGATCAGGGCGTCGCGCTGCTCGAGCAGGCGTCCGACCCGTCGATCACCGACGAGCAGAAGGCCGGCAACGTCAAGCAGGCGATCAACGTGCTCCGCCGCGTCCTCGACGACGCGCCGTACAGCCCGCGCGCGACCTACAACCTCGCCGTCGCCTACGCCCGCGCGCGCCGCAAGGAGTGCTCGAAGGCGCTGCTCAAGCGGCTCGCCGCGCTCGAGAGGTATCCCGACTTCCAGGCCGAAGCGAAGCGCATGATCGACACCGCGCAGGAAGACAGCACGCTCAAGCTGTTCGAGAAGGAAATGCTCGAGTCGCTCGGCAAGTGAGGGACGGAACCAAGATGCGCATCGCTCGTCTCGCCTCGTTCTCCGTCTCGGCCTCGATCCTCGCGCTCGTGGTCGCGGCGTCCGCCGGCGCCTGCAAGAAGTCCGCGCCGCTCACGCCGCCGCCCCCGCCGCTGCGGCCCGAGGCGCTGCCGCCGCCGCCGCCGCCGCCGGCGACCCGCACCGACTGCGATCCGTCCGGGCCGGCCACGATGGAGGACGCGGTGCCCTGGGTGCAGCGCCAGCCGCGCATCGACGAGGCGCAGAAGCTCGCCAACGCGGCGGTCGCCAGCCTGCAGGCCGCCGAGGGCGCCGAGCTCGACCCCGCGACCCGCGAGGCGTTCATCACGGAGGCGGTCGACGGCCTCCTCAACGCGCTCAACGCCGACCCCTACAACGTGCACGCGACGTACAACCTGGCCGCGGCGTACGCGCGGATCAAGCGCGCCCAGTGCTCGCTCAACATGCTCGAGCGCCTCATCAACATGCGCGATCACCACAGCCGCAGGACGGAGGTGGGACAGAAGCTCGATCGCCTCCTCGGCCGCAACAAGACATCCCTCGATCCCGACTTCAACGATCTGCGTCAGGACCGCCGTTTCGGCTGCCTGATCAACAACATGGGCGCGGCGCAGGCCACGCCCTGCTGGTAGCGCCGGCGACGTCGCGACAGTAGGCGCGCTCGGGTCGCACCTCGCCAGGGAGGGACAGCGATGTGTGCCTTGTTCACGCGGCGGGGTCGGCGTACAACCTGTCCCCCGTGAAGCTCTCCGCGCTGCTCGTCCCCGCGGTCCTCACCGCTGCCCTCGCGTCGACTGCATCCGTCGCGGCTGCCCAGCCCAAGAGCAAGCCCCCCGCCAAGCTGCCCAAGGCCTGCGGCGTCACCGCCCTACCCCTGGCGATGGGCAACGAGTGGACGTACGAGCCGGTCCCGCCGCCACCCGAGCGACAGCTGACCGACGCGCAGATTCGCCTGACGCCGATCGAGCCCAAGAAGCTCGTGGTGAAGGTCTCCGGCATCGAGACCAAGGACGGTGTGACGACGGTGACCCTCACCGAGGATCACGACGGCCGCGTGCACACGACCACCGTGCGCTGCACCAGCGCCGGCACCTTCCAGATCGCGCCCGACGCGTTCTGGTTCGCGGGCGAGCCCGGCAAGGTGTATGGCATCGAGCTCGCCGATGTCGAGCGCAAGGGCAACACGCTCAACCTCGCCGGCGGCAAGCTCACCGGCCTCGAGTGGCGCGACGACCTGAAGGCGAAGTGGAAGCACCTCGTGACCGGCAAGATCGGCCCCAAGATGCGCCAGGGCACGATCGAGGTGTCGCGCCACTACGTCGTCCTCCCCGAGGAGGAGATCGAGATCCGCATGGGCGAGTGGGCCGGCCAGAAGCTCAAGACCGCCAAGCTCGGCCTCGAGACGCTGCTCAAGGTGACGATCGAGCCGGAGACGCCGCTGCCGCTGAAGGCGCCGCCGCTCCTGGTCAACTTCTTCTGGATGATCGACGGGACCGGCCCGATCCAGATCCAGAACAGCTACGGGCAGCAGTTCCTGCTCACGAAGTTCGTCTCGAACTGAGTCCCCGCTGAAGACCCTCAGGTTGCGGCGCCCGCTGCGGCGGGCCATCGAGCGCGGGCACCCCTGGATCTACGACCAGGCGGTAGGCGACGTGAGCGGCGCCGCGGGCGATGTCGTCAGCGTGGCCGACGAGCGCGGCGCGTTCGCGACGGCGTACGTGGAGCCCGGCGCGCCGATCCGGGCGCGCGTGCTGGTGCGCGAGGCGGGCGCGGACGTGGGCGACGCGTGGGCGCGCGAGGCGGCGCGCGTGGCGGCGGGGCACCGGCGGCTGCCGGCGGAGCTGGCCACGACGGACGCGCTGCGCGCGATCCACGGCGAGAACGACGGTCTCCCCGGGCTGACGGTGGACGTGTACGCGGGGATCGCGGTCGTCGTGTTCGACGGCGCGGCGGCGGCGGCGTTCTGGCGGCCACGGATGGCGGCGGTGATGGACGGCGTGCGGGAAGGCGGGATCGACGTGAGCGCGGTGTGGACGCGCGCGGTGCGGGGAGAGAAGAGGAGAACGGGCACGGGCTCGGGCACGGGCACGGTGCCAGAGCGAGTGGTGATGCGCGAGGGTGAGGCGCGGTTCGGCGTCGACGTGCGCGCCGGCCAGAAGACCGGCTTCTTCCTCGACCAGCGCGCGAATCGCGCCCGGGTGGCGCAGCTCGCGCGCGACGCGCGCCTGCTCAACCTCTGCTCGTACAGCGGCGGCTTCTCGGTGCAGGCCGGCCTGGGCGGCGCCGCGCACGTCACGAGCGTCGACCTCGCCGCGCCCGCCATCGCCGACGCGGAGCGCCACTGGCGCGACAACGGCCTCGCGCCTGGTCGCCACGCCGGGGTCGTCGCCGACGCCTTCGACTTCCTCGAGCTCGCGCGCTCGAGGCGCGAGCGCTGGGACGTCGTGGTCGCCGATCCGCCGAGCTTCGCGCCCAGCGAGGCCGCGCGTCCCCGCGCCCTCGCCGCCTACGAGCGCCTGGCGCGGCTGGCCCTGGGCGCGACCGCACGCGGCGGCGTCCTCGTGCTCGCGTCGTGCAGCTCCCACGTCACGGAGGCCGACCTCCGCGCCGTCCTCGCCGCGGCGTCCTCCGGCCGCGACGTACGGGTCATCGAGGCCCGCGGCGCGGCCGCCGACCACCCGACGATCCCCGGGTTTCCGGAGGGACGCTACCTGAAGTTGCTGGTCGCCGCGGCCTGACAGATCAGGGGGTTGCAGCGCAGCTCGCGATCTCGATTACGAGTATCGCACCATGTGGTCCCGAGGCGACACCGTGGTCAGTGAAAGCACGCTTGACCACATGAGGCTACCTCCGCTACCTAGGCCCTTCTTCGTTCGCCCCTTGGCATCTCCCTCGCCTCGCCTCGCTCGAAAGGAGCGCTGATGCTCTCCCCTCGTACCCTCCTCGCTTCGCTGGGCCTCGTCCTGTTCCTGTCTGCCTGCGCCGGCGGCGGCAGCGGCATCCCGCAGTGTGACGACGACATCGACAACGACGGCGACGGCCTCGTCGACGCCGCCGACCCCGCCTGCCAGAACGGCGGCACGCGCGAGAGCGACGACCCGCCGGCCCAGTGTGGCGACGGCGTCGACAACGACGCCGACGGGCTCGTCGACCTCGACGACCCGGGGTGCGAGGACGAGGACGACCGCGACGAGTACGACGGCAGCGGCGCCGCGTGCATGGACGGCGTCGACAACGACGGCGACGGCAAGACCGACTACCCGAACGACCCCGGCTGCCTCGCGCCCAACCAGGCGAGCGGCGAGGCCGACGACTGCCCGAGCGGCCCCAACTGCCCCCAGTGCGGCAACGGCATCGACGACGACTTCGACGGCAAGATCGACTTCGCCGGCGGCGACACCGGCTGCATGTCGGCGTCGGGCCGCGACGAGTTCACGCTCGACGGCAACGCGTGCGGCGACGGGACGACGGTGAGCCCGATGCCAGCCTCCGGCATCGTGTCGGGCACGATCACGAGCACGAGCAACGTCTCGACCACGTGCGGCGGCACGACCGTGGTCGGCAGCGGCGGCGAGGTCGCCTACGTCCTCCGCATCGACCGGCCGATGACGCTGGTCGCCTCGCTCGACTACTCGGGCACCAACTTCGACTCCGTCCTCTACCTCCGCCGCGCGTGCGCGGTCGCGACGACCGAGCTCGCCTGCTCCGACGACGTCGGCGCCGGCAACACGCGGAGCGCGCTCACCACGAACCTCGCGCCGGGCTCGTACTTCCTCATCGTCGACAGCAAGACGCCGACCGCCAACGCGGCGTTCACGCTCACCGCCAACCTGTACGCCGGCCTGGGCGAGACCTGCACCGGCCCGCAGGAGTGCGCGCCCGGGCACGTCTGCCGCGTCGCCGTCGGCGGCTCGGGGATGACCTGCGAGCGCCCGGTGTGCAACGACGGCCGCGACGACGACGGCGACGGCAAGACCGACTTCCCCCTCGATCCGGGCTGCACCACCCCGGACGACATGACCGAGGAGGACACGTGCCCGGGCGCCGGCTGCCCGGCGTGCGCCGACGGCGTCGACAACGACAACGACACCCGGACCGACTACCCGGCCGACACCAGCTGCACGTCGGCGTCGGGGACGTCCGAGGCCGACTGCCCGACCGAGACCGATCCGCTCGGCGTCATCACCGCGGGCCTGAGCACGGGCACGACCGCCGGCGCCGGCAACCAGTTCGCGCCCTCGTGCGTCTCCAACTCGAACGCGCCCGACCGCGTGCACATGCTCTACGTCCGCGCGCCGCTCGCCACGCTGACCATCAACACCAACGACTCGGCCTACAACACCGTCCTCATGTTCAAGGACGCGCTGTGCGGCACCACCGACCTCGCGTGCAACGACGACGGCGGCTCGCCTTCGAGCCGCTCGCGCCTCAACCTCACCGGCGTCGCGCCGGGCAGCTACGCCATCGTCGTCGACGGGTACGCCACCGGCAGCGGCGCGTACAACCTGAACGTCGCCGGCACCTACAGCAACGGCGCCGCCTGCGATCCGACGATGCCGATGTTCCGTTGCGGCACCGGCTACACGTGCACCGGCACCGCCGGCGCGGCGACCTGCCAGCCCACGGCGTGCAACGACAACATCGACGCCGACGGCGACGGCAAGAACGGCTTCCCCACCGACCCGGGCTGCACCAGCATCGACGACAACGACGAGAGCGACACCTGCTTCCCGACGCCGGGCCCCGGCTGCCCGCAGTGCGGCAACGGCATCGACGACGACAGCGACGGCCAGACCGACTACCCGGCCGACGGGAGCTGCGCGTCGGCCTCGGGCACGAGCGAGCTGTGCAACAGCACCGACCCCGTGCGCACGCTGACCACGGCGACCTTGACCAACCAGTCGACGGCGAACCTGGCCAACGACTTCGACCTGGTCTGTGGCCTCGACGGTCGCGACGAGGTCTTCCGCGTCCTCGTCGATCACCCCATCGACGAGATCCGGGTCGACACCATCGGCTCGCCGCTCGACACCGTCGTCGGCATCCGCCACCCGACCTGCACCGGCCTCGACCTGCAGTGCGACGACAACGCCGCGGGCAGCGGAGACTCGGAGCTGTTCCTCGTCACCCCGGCGCTCGGCGAGTACTTCATCATCGTCGACGACCGCAACGTCCCCAACCCGGGGACGTACAACCTGCGCGTGCGCGGCCGCTACGCCAACGGCGGCCGGTGCAACCCGAACAACGTCTTCACCTGCAACACGGGGTATGCGTGCACCGGCGCCGCCGGCGCCGAGACCTGCAGCCCGGCCGCCTGCAACGACACGATCGACCAGGACGGCGACGGCTTCCCCGGCTACCCGAGCGACCCGGGCTGCACCAGCCCGAGCGACGGCGACGAGAGCGACGACTGCCCCTCGGGCCCCGGCTGCCCCGCATGCGGCAACGGCCTCGACGACGACAGCGACGGCTTCACCGACTACCCGGCCGACCCGGCCTGCACTGCGGCCTCCGTCACCAGCGAGCTCGCGCCCTGCACGTCGCAGGATCCGGTGCTCGTGTTCTCGCAGAACGTCACCGGCCACACCACGATGGGCCGCCAGAACGACGTCGACCTCAGCTGCGGCGCCGACGGCCGCGACCAGATCTACCGCCTGTTCGTGACCCAGCCGCTCGTGTCGCTCACGGTCGACACCCTGGGCTCGGACGTCGATACCGCGCTCGCGCTCCGCGGCTCGACGTGCAACGGCACCACCGACCTGATCTGCGCCGTGAACAACTTCGGCAACCGGGACGCGCGCGTCACCCTCAACACCGTCGCCGTCGGCGAGTACTTCATCGTCGTCGACGACCAGGCGACGGCCACCCCGACCACGTACAACCTCAACGTCAGCGGCATCCTCGCGCCCGGCAACGCCTGCAACCCGTCGTCGACGTCGTTCGTCTGCACCGCGGGATACTTCTGCGGCAGCGGCGGCACGTGCGTCCCGACGGCGTGCAACGACATGACCGACGCCGATGGCGACGGGCACGTCGGGTACCCGAGCGACCCCGGCTGCGTCGACATCAGCGACAACGACGAGAGCGATAGCTGCCCGAGCGGCGCCGGCTGCCCGGTGTGCGCCAACGGCCTCGACGACGACGGCGACGGCCGCATCGACTACCCGATGGATCTCGGCTGCACCGCGGCGTCCAGCGCGAGCGAGCTCGAGTGCACGGGCGAGACCGACCCGATCGGCCAGATCTCGACGCCGGTCACGACGGGCACCACCGTCGGAGCCGCCAACAACTTCAACCCGAGCTGCCAGAGCAACGACGCCGGCGACCGCGCCTTCCTCCTCACGCTGCCGGTCCCCGTCGCGACCCTCACCATCGACACCGAGGGCTCGGCCCTGAGCGACACCGTCCTCATCTTCACCGACTCGACCTGCGGCAACCAGATCGAGTGCGACGACGACGACGGCACCGGCTTCCTGTCGCTCATCACGCGCAGCAACGTCGCCGCCGGGACGTACGGCATCATCGTCGACACCTACGGGTCCACGTCGCCGGGCGGCGCGTTCACGCTCAACGTCCGCGGCACGGTCGCGACCGGCACCGCCTGCACGAGCCCGCTCTTCGCGTCGGGCGTCCTCGCCTGCCCGACCGGCCAGAGCTGCACCGCCGGCACCTGCCAGTAGGCCGGCCGGCTCGTCCGCCTCAGGCCGCGCGCACCCGGCCCGTGCGGGCCGCCTCCGCGAGGAGGGCGGCCATGCGCGCGTTCATCTCCGCCTCCTCGGCGTCGTCGTTGTGGTCGTAGCCGAGGAGGTGGCAGAGCCCGTGCGACGCGAGGAAGCGCACCTCGACGAAGAGGCCGTGGGGACCCCGCTTCCGGGCCTGGCGCCGCGCGGTCTCGACCGAGATGACCACGTCGCCCAGGACGGTGGCGTCGGCCGCCCCGGGCGGCCCGTCGCGCTGGGCGAACGCCAGCACGTCGGTGGGCTTGTCCTTGCCACGGTAGCCCCGGTTGAGCTCGTGGATGACCGCGTCGGTGGTGAGGCGGAAGGCGGCGTCCAGCGCCCGGCCCTCGGTGAGGCTCGCGGCCTTGACCATGCGCGCGAGCTGGCGCCGGAGCTGGGCCAGGAGCGCGGGCGTGAGCGCCCTGGCCTCGGGGTCGACGTGGAGGCTCACTTGTGGACGAGCTCGAAGACCTTGGCGTCGATGAAGACGCGGAAGAGCTCGGCGTCCAGGAGGCCCTTCTTCACGTCGAACGCCAGGATGTCGAGCGCCTTCTCGGCCGGCATCGCCTTCTTGTATGGCCGATCCTTGGCCGTCAGCGCGTCGTAGATGTCGCTGATCGTCATCATGCGGGCCGGCACCGGGATCGCCTCGGCCTTGCGCTGGTTGGGATAGCCGGTGCCGTCGAGCTTCTCGTGGTGGGCGCCGGCGATCTCGGGGACGTCGCGGAACGTGCGTCCCCAGGGGATCTCCTTGAGGAAGTTGTACGTGTGCACGACGTGGCTCTCGATCTCGAAGCGCTCCTCCCTGGTCAGCGAGCCGCGCATGATCTGGAGCGCGGTCGCCTCCTCGGGCGTGATGTACGGCCGCTGGTTGCCGTCGGGATCGACGAACAGGCGGCCGGCGATGTCGGCGATGCGCTCGAACCCGCCCTGCTCGAGCACCGTCGGCTCGTTGGCCGACAGGATCCAGCGCATCATCTCCTCGAGCTCGGCCAGGCGCTGGACCGCGCGCTCGTCGATCGCGGCGAGCTCGTGGACGTGCCCGGCCTGCAGACACTCGATCTTGCGGGTCAGGTCCTCGACCTGGACGCCGCGGCGGATGAGCTGGAAGCGCTGCAGGATCTGGTCGCGCTGGTGCTCGTACAGCTTCTTGGCCTTGACCAGCACGTGCTCGCGCACGCCGACCTTGCCGAAGTCGTGGAGCAGGGCCGCGTACTCGAGCTGCTTGAGATCGTCGGCGTGGAACCGGAGGTCGGCGTACGGCCCGGTGTCGAGCCTGTCGATCGCCTGGGCCAGCCCGGTCGTGAGCTGCGCGACCCGCTCGGAGTGACCCGAGGTCGTCGGATCGCGCGACTCGATCGCGGTCACCGAGGCGCGCACGAAGCCGTCGAAGAGCGTGCGCACCTCGTCGTAGAGCTGCGCGTTCTCGAGCGCGATGCCGGCCTGGGACGCGAGCGACGCCGCGTACGCGACCGACGGCCCGTCGAACGGCACGACGCCGGTGGTGAAGTCCTCGGGCGTGTCCAGGTTGGCGACCCCGCGCGCGCGCTTGTTGATGAGCTGGATGACGCCGATCACGTGCTTGCGCGCCGAGATCATCGGCACGGTCAGCATCGAGCGCGTCTGGTAGCCGTACTTGTCGTCGAAGCTGCGATCGTGGACGAAGCCCCACGGGTTGTTGCCGAGCCCCGGCGCGTCGAGGCGGTAGAGGTCGGCGATGTTGATCACGTCCGACGTGATCACGCAGGTGCCGACGATCGAGCTCCCCGACACCGCCATGGTGAAGCCCTTCGAGTCGATCTGGCGCGAGTCGTTCTGGCTCACCATGAAGCGCAGCTGCATGGCGCTGTCGTCGCCCTGGACGATGTAGACCGAGCCGGCGTCGGCGCCGGTCACGTCGCGGGCCCGGCGCAGGATGATCTCGAGCAGCGAGTCGATGTCGCGCTGCTGCGAGAGGGCGCGGCCGGTGTCGATGAGCAGCTCGTTCTCGTAGTGCGCCTGGGCCAGCGCCATCTCGAGGTGGGCCGCGACCTGACGCAGGGCCGAGTGCTCGGCGCGCGCCCGGATCGCCAGGAGGAACCGCTCCGCCGACGCCGGGACGCCGAGCGCGGCGACGTCGCCCTCGTCGGCGAGGGCGTGGGCGGCGCCGGCGTGGAACTCCTCGTCGGAGCCGACGACGAGCATCGCGTAGTTGCCGCTGCGCGCGCGCGTCAGGTGCGGGGCCAGGCGCGCCGCGTCACGCCACAGGGACGGCCACGCCAGCACGAGGAGCACGGGCCCGCCGGCGCGTTCGAACGGGCCCGCGGTCTCGAGCTCGAGCCAGCCGTCCCCCTGACGCCGCACCGACCACGCCGCGAACCGCGGATCGCTCTCGATCACGCGCGCGACGTCGTCCTGCGACGACAACAGGGTCCGTCCTCCCACCTCGATATTGTAACAGCACTTCCCGGCTATTCCGGGCGGGCGTCCGGGCCCTCGGGCGGAACCGGCGGCTCGGCGCGCGCGGCGTCACGCGCGGCGTCGCGCGCCTCCGACCGGGCGCGATCGCGGGCGTCGTACGCGCGCACGATCTCCGCGACCAGCGGGTGCCGCACGACGTCGCCGTCGGTGAAGCGCGCCACCCCGATGCCGCGGATGCCCTCGAGCAGGTCGAGCGCGTCGCGCAGCCCCGAGCGCTGACCGCGCGGCAGGTCCGTCTGCGACGGGTCGCCGGTGATCACCGCCTTCGAGCCGAAGCCGAGCCGGGTGAGGAACATCTTCATCTGCTCGACGGTCGTGTTCTGCGCCTCGTCGAGGATGACGAACGCGTCGTTGAGCGTGCGGCCGCGCATGAACGCCAGCGGCGCGACCTCGATGATGTCGTCGGCCATGAGCCGCTGCACCTTCTCGGGGTCGAGCATGTCGTGGAGCGCGTCGTAGAGCGGGCGCAGGTACGGGTTGACCTTCTCCTCGAGCGTGCCGGGGAGGAAGCCGAGCCGCTCGCCGGCCTCGACCGCGGGACGGGTGAGCACGATGCGGCGGATGCCCTTGTCGAGCAGCGCGCGCACCGCGAGCGCCATCGCCAGGTAGGTCTTGCCCGTGCCGGCCGGCCCGACGCCGAAGCAGATGTCGTTGCCGCGCACGAGGTCGATGTACTGCTTCTGGGCGAGCCCCTTGGCCGCGATCGGTCGACCGCCGCGCGGCACCAGCACCGTGTCGCCGAAGATCGGCGCGAGCTCGGCGCTGGCGTCGGCGGACAGGACCTTCACCGCGCGCACGACGTCGTCGGAGCCGAGGTGCTTGCCCTTGCGCGCGAAGCCGTAGAGCTGCTCGAGCGCCGAGCGCACGACCGCCGTCGCCGCGTCGTCGGCGGCCTCGATCGTGATCTCGTTGCCGCGCAGGTGGAGCTGGGCTCCCGCGGTGCGCTCGATCAACTTGAGCCGGGTGTTGTTCGTGCCGCACAGGGCCTGGAGGGCCTCGGGGTCGTCGAACGCGAGCTTGTCCTTGCGGATCGTCTTGGTCACGAGCTTGTGCACGCCAGTGCTGGTTCCTGGCCCGCGCGAGCGAAGTGGACCGGCTCGCCGGGCTGAGCGTCTTAGCATAGCTTAGGGCCGATGCCTGC
>DDTA01000193.1:11962-17698 GCA_002344285.1 Myxococcales bacterium UBA2376 | reverse complement strand
GTCGAGGAGACCTACGAGGTGCTCGACGCGCTCGAGCGCGGCGACGTCGCCGGCCACAAGGAGGAGCTGGGTGACCTGCTCATGCAGGTCGTCTTCCACGCGGCGCTGCGCCAGGCGGAGCAGGCGTTCACCGTCGACGACGTGGTGACGTCGATCGTCGACAAGCTGGTGCGTCGCCACCCGCACGTGTTCGGCCCGCCGGGCGCGTCGGACGCGAAGACGTCGGGCGAGGTGCTGACCCAGTGGGAGCAGATCAAGGCGGCGGAGAAGGCCGCGGCCAAGGCGGCCGCCGCAGGTGAAGGCCCGGTGCGGACGCTCGCGGGCGTGCCGCGTGGGCTGCCGGCGCTCGCGCGCGCCCAGAAGCTCGGAAGCAAGGCGGGGCGCGTCGGCTTCGACTGGGGCGGCTGGCAGGGCTCGCTCGCCAAGGTGCGCGAGGAGGTGACCGAGGTGGAGGAGCTGGCACGGGCTGGCCAGGTTGCGACCCCGAGTACGCACCACGAGATCGGCGATCTGCTCTTCGCGGTCGTGAACCTCGCTCGCAAGCTCGAGGTCGACGCCGAGGCGGCGCTCACCGACGCCTCGACGCGCTTCGCACGCCGGTTCGAGTTCATCGAGGACCGCTTGCGGGAGCGTGGCCGCGCGCCGGCGGAGTCGAACCTCGACGAGATGGACGCCCTCTGGAACGACGCCAAGGCCGCAGGCGTCGGCGTCACAGAGCCGTGATTGCGGCGCAAGAAACCTGACGTTTTTTTGTGCACCCGCGGTCGAAGTCGCGTCATCACACGGGTTCTGGTCGGTCGATCACGTCGTAACGCGCAAGTTGTCCACAAGTGGGGACGGAAAGCCCGGCTGGACCGCCCCTGGGGGCAGCGTCGGGGTTGACACGCTCCCGTAGCCTCGATACATACCCTCCCCCCAAGCCAGGTTTCTGAGGAGACACGTCCGTGGCCAATAACCCTTCGGCCGAAAAGGCCAACCGCCAGTCGATCAAGCGCCGCGCGCGCAACAAGGCGGCGATGAGCGCGCTTCGCACCGCGGTGAAGAAGGCGCGCGTCGCCATCGACGGCAAGGCGGCGAACGCCGCTGACCTCCGCAAGGCCGCGATCTCGACGATCGACAAGGCGGTCAGCCGCGGCGTGCTCAAGAAGCAGACCGCGTCCCGCTACGTCTCGCGCCTCGCGACCCGCAGCGCGTCGTCGATCTGATTCGTTCGATCAGCGTGGCTCGGCCGCGGCGATGACGTTCGCGGCCAGCCGCTCCAGCACGATGCGCTCGCCGAGCTGACGGCCGAGCGTCTTCTGCGCCTGCCCGCTCGCGGCGACGTCGGTCGCGAGGCCGGTCGTCGCCGGCTCGGGGAAGCCCTTGAGCGCCCAGTCGGCCGTGGCGATGAGCTCGACCGCGCGCGCCAGCGCCGCCGGCGAGTACCGCCGCGCCTGGGGGAGCAGCTTGTCGATGACGAAGGGCGGCGCGCCGATGCGCGCCGGCAGCTCGCCCTTGCCCAGCCCCTCGGCCCGCGCGACGTGCACGAGCGCGAGCTGGCGCACGTGGCGCGCGAGCATGGCGAGCACGCCGATCGCGCTCTGGCGCTGGTCCGCGAGCGACGCGACCGCGGCCAGCGCGCGCGGCAGATCGGCGGCGCCGATCGCGTCGGTCAGCTCGAACACCGTGCGCTCGCGCGTGTCCGCGACGAGATCGTCGACGTCGTCGCCGGTGACCGCCTGGTCGCCGGCGTAGAGGGCGAGCTGGTCGATGCACAGGGCGAGGCGCGAAAGATCGGAGCCGACCGCCTCGGCGAGCCGCGACACCGCCGCCGGCGCCAGCTTCACGCCGCGGGCCTGCGCCTCGGACCGGATCCACGGCTCCGGGTTGCGCGGCGCGTCGAGGACATGGAGCCAGCCCTTCTTCGACGCGGCGGCGTAGATCTTCATCCGCTTGTCGAGCTTGGACGTGACGGCGAAGAGCACGGTCGACGGGGACGGCGCATCGAAGTACGCGGCCAGCGCGGTGAGCTCGTCGGTGGGCGTCGCCGCCAGATCGCGCACGAGCACCATGCGGCGCTCCCCCATCATCGGGAGCGTCTGGCACGTCGTGATGATGCGCGTCGCGGTGGTCTTGCCCTCGATCACGTCGTAGTTCCACGCGCGCATCGCGGCGGGCACGGCGGCGTCGCGCACGCTCGCCAGCATCCGGTCGACCAGCACCGGATGGTCCGACGACACGATGTAGACCGGATCGAGAGCGGTCACGGCCGCCGCAACCTAGCACCGTCAGGCCGTACAATGCTCGCGTCATGGGTACGCTCTTCGTCGCCGATCGCGCCCTGGTCGCGGGAGTCGCCCGCGGCGAGACCGCCGTGCTCGAAGCGGGCGGCGAGATCGTCGCCGTGGGCGATCCCCACGACGTCGCCGCGCTCCCGGCGGCTGCCGACGTGAGCGTGGTGCGCTGGCGGCGCAAGGCGATCGTCCCCGGCACCGTCAACGCGCACAACCACAGCTTCCAGTCGCTCCTGCGCGGGATCGGCGACGACCTGCCCTTTCTGGTCTGGCGCGATCAGGCGCTCTACCGCTACTCGCCGCGGCTCGACGCCGAGGGCATGGCCACCGCCGCCCTCTTCGCGTTCGGCGAGATGCTGCTCCACGGCGTCACCACCGTCTGCGACTTCTACTACATCAACGCCGGCGGCAACGACCATGCGTCGGCGACCATCGAGGCGGCGCGCCGGCTGGGGATGCGTGTCGTGCTCGCGCGCTGCTTCTACGACTGGGACGGCGCGCCGGCGTCGTACCGCGAGACCGTGCCCCAGGCGGTGGCGAACTTCCAGGCGCTCCACGCGCGCTACCACGACCGGGCGCGGTCGCTGGTCAGCGTGCAGCCGGCGCCGCACAGCCAGCACGGCGCGACGCCGGCGATGATCGAGGCCGGCGCCGGGTGCGCGAAGGACGCGGGCGTGCCCTGGCACATCCACCTCGCCGAGGAGCAGTACCAGGTCGAGCAGTCGCTCGAGCGGTTCCGCGCCCGCCCGCTCCACGCGATCGCAGGGCTCGACGTCGACCTCGCCACGATGAACGTCGTGCACGCGTGCTGGTTCGACGAGGGCGAGCGCAAGCTCCTCGCCGAGCGCGGCGGCCGCCTCGCGTACTGCCCGGGGTCCAACATGTTCCTCGGCGACGGCATCACCGACGTCGTCGATCTGGCGGCGCGCGGGGTGACGATCGGGCTCGGCACCGACGGCGGCTGCTCCAACAACCGGGTCAGCGTGCTCGACGAGATGCGCATGTGCGCGCTGCTGCAGAAGGTCGCGCGCACCGACGGCCAGGCGATCACCGCCGAGGCGACCTGGGCCATGGGCACGACCGGCGGCGCGCGGCTCCTCGACCTGCCGGTCGGCGACCTGGCGCCGGGGCTGCGCTGCGACCTCGTCGCCGTCGACCTCGACGACCCGTCCCTGTGGCCCGAGCAGGCGCTGGCCAAGAACCTGGTCTACGCGCTGTCGTCTCGCGCCGTCACCGATGTCGTGGTAGATGGAGAGGTGGTCGTCGCCGATCGGCGGTTGACGCGTGTACCCCAGGACGAGATCCAAGAACGTGTCCGCCTCCTCACGAGCGACTGGCGCCGCGACGAAGAGCCGGGGAGCCCGGGGAGCGGCCATGCGCGCTGATGCCGAGCGGGACGAGGGGCGGGACGACTCCGACGAGCCGTCGGCGGACGCGAGCGGTCGCGTGGCGGTCGAGCTCGCGCACACGCGCGGCGCCCACCTCCGCTGGACGCTCATCGGCGGCGGCCTCGGCCTCGCGTGTGTGCTCGTGCTCGGCACGCTCGGCAAGGGGCTCGGGGTCATCCTCCTCGTCCTGGCCGCGTGGGCGGCCTTCAAGCTCGTGCTGACCTACCGGCACCCGCCGGGCACCATCGTCATCGACGGCGACGACGTCGCCCTGCCCCGCGGGCTGTGCCAGGGCGAGCCGTCGCGCCACAAGCGCGGCGACGTGACGTCGGCGTACTTCCTGCGGCGCTCGGTGCCGTGGACCCGGGCGGCGCCGGTGCTGGTCGTCGAGGCCGCGGGCAAGGCGTACGCGTATCCGCGCGACTGGTTCGCCAGCGAGTCCGATCAGCGGCGCGTCCTCGACGCGCTGTCCAACGCGACGGCGGTCGGGTAGCGGTCGCGGTGGGCGCGCGACGGCTCGCGGCGGCGGCGGTCTCGATCGTGCTCGGCGCGACGGCCGCGGCCGCGGCGGAGTCGATCACGGTGACGCCGGCGCAGCTCGAGCTCGACGAGGCGTGGGCCGGCGCCCCCGTCGCGGCCGAGCCGGCGGCGGGCGCGGCCTGGGTCGTGCGCACGAACGGTGACGCGCTCCTGACGGTGACCAAGGCCATGGCGGGCAACACCGCGGCGTGGCGCACGAAGACGCGCGAGGCCTACCTCGACGCGGTCCTGGCCGGGCTCACGCGCGGTGCCGAGAAGGTGTCGGCCAGGCGCGGCAAGGTCGGACGCGACGGCGTCCCCGTCCTCGACGTCGTCCTCCGGCGCACCGCGCCCGGCGGGCGCGCGGAGCTCGTCGCCGTGCGCGTGCTCCTGTTCCGCACGGTGACCGTCGCGGCCGCGGCGGCGGCGCCCGACACACGGGCGGGCCGGAGGCTCGTCGAGGGCGCGGTGACCAGGCTCGTGCCGCTCAGAATGTGACGGGGATGTCGAGCGTGTTGTTCGAGTAGTCGGACTCCTCGAACGTCATCGTCGGGTTGACCCGCACGCGCAGCGTGTACATGCCCGGCGTCACGTCGGTGATGTCGATCCACTGGCACGGGAGGAAGCTGGCGTACGAGTCCGCCCAGCCGGCGCCGATGCCCTGGTTGGCGCACGTGTAGTACGGGCCGGGCGCGCCGGGCGTGACCTGGAGGGTGTCGAGGAGGCAGAACGCTTGCTTGTGGCCGCTGACGACGACGCCGGCGCCGTCGACGATCTCGTAGTCGGCGTAGCCGCTGAAGTGGTAGTGGCCGTGGCAGGCCGAGTACTCGAAGAGCGGGTTCTGCTCGGGCGGGCCGAAGTAGAGGTCGCCCGTGCCCAGGTTGGCCGTGACCGTCGTGAAGCGGAGGAGCCGGCGCGCGCCCGCGGCGCCGATGCAGCCCTCCATCAGCTCGCAGGCGTTGGCGTCGAAGTTGACCTCCTGCACCTGGATCGTGCCGGTCATGAGGTCCTCGACGAGCACCATGTCGGGGAGCGCGGGCCGGCCGTCGCTCGACGCGTCGGTGCGGGCATCGGTGGGCGCGTCGAGCGCGGGCGCGTCGGTGGGCGGCGCGTCGAAGACGACCGGCGGGATGACCTCGTCGGGACCGCCGCACGCCGCGAGCGCCGAGACGACGAGAAGGCACGCGCGGGACATCGCGGCGAGCTTACGTCCGCTCGAAGCGCGCGACCAGCTCGACGTGCGCGGTCTGCGGCATGAGGTCGAGGGCCTGCGCCCAGCACGCCCGGAAGCCGGAGGCCACGAGGTGCTCCGCGTCACGGGCGAACGTCGCCGGATCGCAGGAGACGTAGACGACGCGGGCCGGCGCGAACGCGGCGAGCGCGCCGACCACGTCGCGCGCGCCGGTGCGCGGCGGATCCAGCAGCACCGCATCGAAGCGCTCGCCGCGGAGCGTGCGCAGGATCTCCGCGGCCGCTCCGACCAGGAGGCGCGCGCCATCCGTGCGTCCTGAGCGAGCCGGCGCGTCAGCGACGGCGAGTCGAAGGACGGGCCTCGG
>DDTA01000193.1:9389-11924 GCA_002344285.1 Myxococcales bacterium UBA2376 | reverse complement strand
AGTTGCCGCTGCCGGCGTAGAGCTCGAGGAGGCGCTCGCCGGCCTCTGGCGCAACGGCCTCGCGCACGAGCGCGCGGAGGGCGTCGTTGCCCGCGCGCGAGGCCTGGGCGAAGTCGTCGCCGCGGGCGAGGAGGCCGGGCTCGAGCTCGACNNCGCCGCCGCGCCAGGCGACGCCGACGATGCCCGCCTGCCCCACCAGCGCCGCGGCGGCGGCCGGATCACAGGGCGCGTCGAGGACGACGTGCGCGCCGCCAGCGCCGACGACGGCGTGGACCTCGCCGTCGCCGCGGATCACGTTCGCGGCGCGGAGCGCGACGAGGACGGCCTCGAGCGCGGGCTCGAGCTGCGGGCACGCGGGCACGTCGCAGACCTCGTGGCCGCGCGGCGCATGGAAGCCGAGGGCACCGCGACGGGAGGTGAAGCGCGCGCGGCGGCGCCAGCCGTACGGGGCGACCGGCGCGAGGAGGGGCCGCAGCTCGAGGCCGGCGGCGACGAGCTTGCGCAGCGCGCCGGCCACGAGGTGCTGCTTCTGCGCGCGCTGGGTGGCGTCGTCGACGTGCTGCCACTGGCAGCCGCCGCAGGCGCGCGCGGCGAAGAGCGGGCACGGCGGCGTCACGCGGGACGGCGCGGCGCGCGTGACCTCCACGAGCTCGGCGCGCGCCCAGCGCGCGTGGGTCTCGCGCAGCCGCACCCGCACGCGCTCGCCCGGCGCCGCGCCCGGCACGAAGACGGCGCGCCCGCCCTCGTCGCGACCGACGGCGTCCCCGCCGGCGGCCAGCGCGTGGATCTCGACGAGGAGGTCGTCCTGGGTGGGCATCGCGAGCTCCGTCGGCTCAGGCAAGCTCGACCTCGGTGCCGCGGCCGATCGCGAGCCGCGCCGCGGCCGATCCCTCGCGCACGGCGAGCTCGATCGTGCCCGCCGATCCGACGTAGCAACCGAGCCCGCCCTGGGCGAGCTCCTCGTACGTCCGCACCGGCAGGATCTCGGCGCCGGCGACGCGCACGCGGCGCGCGGGCCCCGGCAGGTTGGTGATCAGGTTGCCGAACACGTCGACGTGGACGACCACGCCACGCGCCGTGGCGCGCGTCGACCACGGCAACGTGCCGGCGAGACACGTCGCCGGCCCGGCGGCGGTCGGCGGCAGGCCGCGCGCGAGCGCCGCCGCCGAGGGCGCGAAGACGTCGCGGCCGTGGAACGTCTCCGACGGCGTGGGCATGCGAAACGCCCGCGACGTGATCGCGTGGACGCGCTCGGGCCGCTCGGCGACGTACGCGAAGATGCCGTTGTCGGGCCCGACGTAGAGGTGCCCGCCCGCGTCGATCACCACCGGCGTGCGCGCGCCGCCGACCCCCGGATCGACGACGGCGACGTGGATCGTGCCGGCGGGGAACTCGAGCGCGCTCGTCGCCAGCACCCACGCGGCATGGGCGATGTCGTGCCGCGGCACGTCATGCGCGAGATCGACGACCACCGCCTCGGGCGCGAGGCGCAGGATGACCCCCTTCATCGCGCCGACGTAGCCGTCGGCGTGGCCGAAGTCGGTGGTGAGCGTGATGACGGGGGCCACGATCCGATGCTATCAGGAGGCATGAACAAGGTCTTCGCCGACGCCGCGTCGGCGCTGTCCGATGTCCAGGATGGCGCGGTGATCCTCTCGGGCGGATTCGGACTCTCGGGCAACCCGGAGAACTGCATCCGCGAGCTGCGCCACAAGGGCGTCAAGGGGCTCACCATCGTGAGCAACAACTGCGGCACGACCGACAAGGGGCTCGGCGTGCTCCTGGCCAACGGCCAGGTGAAGAAGATGGTCTCGTCGTACGTCGGCGAGAACAAGATCTTCGAGAAGCTGTTCCTGTCGGGCGAGCTCGAGGTCGAGCTCTGCCCGCAGGGCACGCTCGCCGAGCGCATCCGCGCCGGCGGCGCCGGCATCCCGGCGTTCTTCACGCCGACCGCGTACGGCACCAAGGTCGCCGAGGGCAAGGAGACGCGCGAGATCGACGGCAAGCGCTGCGTCCTCGAGCACGCGATCCGCGGCGACTTCGCGATCGTGAAGGCGTGGAAGGGCGACGCCTGGGGCAACCTCGTCTACCGGAACACGTCGCGCAACTTCAACCCGATGATGGCCGCGGCCGGCAAGGTCACGATCGCCGAGGTCGAGGAGCTCGTGCCGGTCGGCGAGCTCGACCCCAACGCGATCCACACGCCGTCGATCTACGTGCAGCGCATCTTCCAGGGCAAGGACTACGAGAAGCCGATCGAGCAGCGCACGACGCGCCCACGCACGACCGAGAGGAGCGCCTGACCATGGGTGACGATCTTCGACTCGGGCGAGAGCAGATCGCCCGCCGCGTCGCCGCCGAGCTGCGCGACGGCTTCTACGTCAACCTCGGCATCGGCATGCCGACCCTGGTCGCCAACTTCATCCCGCCCGGGATGGACGTGGTGCTCCAGTCGGAGAACGGGATGCTCGGCATCGGGCCGTTCCCCTACGAGGGCGACGAGGATCCCGACCTGATCAACGCCGGCAAGCAGAC
>DDTA01000193.1:1353-9351 GCA_002344285.1 Myxococcales bacterium UBA2376 | reverse complement strand
TGGATGATCCCCGGCAAGATGGTGAAGGGCATGGGCGGCGCCATGGATCTCGTCGCCGGCTCGCGCCGCGTGATCGTGATGATGGACCACACCGCCAAGGACGGCTCGCCCAAGATCCTCGAGCGCTGCTCGCTGCCGCTCACCGGCGTCGGCGGCGTCCACACCATCGTCACCGACCTCGCCGTCATCGACGTCACCCCCTCGGGCCTCGTCCTCCGCGAGCGCGCCCCCGGGGTCACCGTCGACGCCATCCGGGCCGCCACCGGCGCCCCGCTCACCGCGCCGGCCGACGTCCCCGAGATGCAGCTGTAGGTCGCTCTCCCCCAGACCGATCGACGATCCCTCAGGGCCGAGGCCCTTGATCTCTCTGGCCTTCTGGGTTCCGATGGAAAGACCGACCGACCCGGGGGGGCGACGCATGCCGGTCACCAAGAGTGAGCTCATCGAGCAGCTGTCCGAGTCCTTGAAATTGCCCAAGGGCAAGGCCGAGCTCGTCGTCAACGTGATGTTCGATGCCATGGTCGGCGCGCTCGAGCGCGGCGAACGCATCGAGATCCGTGGCTTCGGAAGCTTCGAGGTCCGCAGCTACAAGCCCTACGAGGGCCGTAACCCGCGCACCGGCGAGCCGGTCCAGGTGAAGGCCAAGCGCCTGCCCTTCTTCAAGGTCGGCAAGGAGCTCCGCGAACGCGTGAACGCGTCGACCGGCGCCCTCGAGGCCGACGATCACGACGACGAGGTCGTGGGCGACGACGAGATGGGCGGCGACGGCGACGACGACGGCAACAGCGGCTGATCCGGCCGCGCCAGCGCGTCGCGCAGCTTGCGCCGCCGCGCGCCCGACGCCACCGCGTGGCGGGCGAGCGCGCTCCACAGCCGCAGCTTCTGATCGGCGAGCACCTCGGAGCCCGAGACCCGCGCCGCGTACATCTCGAGCACGTCGGGATCGAAGAGCACGAGGCTCATCCAGCGCTGCCAGCCGGGGCCGGCCTGGTAGAGCAAGCGCGCCAGCCAGCGATCGAGCGCGAGCTCGCGTCCGACGGTGGCCCGGCGCAGCGCCTTGCGGTAGCCGGCGAAGCCGACGTCCCCGGTCGCGAGCCCGCGCGCCGCCGTGTCGCCGGCGACCTGCGCCTGCTCCATCGCGACGGCGATGCCCTCGCCGGTGAGGCCGTCGATGCCCGCGGCGTCGCCGACGGTGAGCAGCCGCGGCGCCGACACCGGCGCGCCCGGGTGATAGCCCCACACCGGCCACGCGCGCGAGCCCTTGGCGGGCAGGTCGATGCCGTAGGGCTCGAGGCCCTCGCGCAGGACACGCAGGAGCTCGGGGACGCCCTTGCGCGACGACGGGTAGTGCATGACGCCGACGTTGGCGCGGCCGCCCGTCACCGGGAACACCCAGAGGTAGCCGCGCATGCCGGTGCGCATGGGGGTGAAGTCGTAGACCATCGCCGTGTCGTCGAGCTGCGCCGGCAGCTCGTGCATCACGAGGCGATGGGGCAGCGCCTTGGCGTTGCCGGTGAGATGCTTGCGCACGATCGACGCCGCACCGTCGGCGCCGATCACGACGCGCGCGCGCAGCTCGCGCCCGTTCTCGAGGCGGACGGTGACCGCGTCCGCGCCGACCGCGAGCGCCTCGACCGGCGCGTCGCAGCGCACCTCGATGCCGCGCGCCCTCACCTGCGCCACCAGGCTCGCGTCGAGCTCGACGCGGCGGATCACGTTCACCGGACGGCCCATGGCCACGGTGCGCACGAAGCCGCCCATGCGCACGCGCGCCTCGGCGGACGGCACGAACGGCACCGTCAGCTTCAGGTCGAGCGCGGCGAGCGCCTCGTCGCAGTGGCCGGTGAGCCCGCCCCCGCACGGCTTGTCGCGCGGGAAGTCGTATCGCTCGAGGACGACGAGGTCCTTGACGCCGTGCTGGTGCAGGCGCGCCGCTGTCGACGCGCCGGCAGGGCCGGCACCGACGATCAGGACGTCATGGACGCGATCCACGCCGCCCTATAGCACGATTCCCCCGGTCACCCTGGGCGAGCCGAAGGCTGCCTCAGAGCCCGGCGTGCGCCTGGACGACCACCCGCACGGTCATCGACCCCATCGGGATGGTATCGCCCATCTCCACCAGCAGCTCGGAGCCGACGATGATGTTGAACGGCGTCTTGTAGTCGCTCATGAAGCTCGCGAGCGCCTCGCGGCCCATCGGGTCGAAGTCGATCGGGGTGAGCGAGCGCGTCTGCCCGGCCGGCACGGGCGGCACCGTGCCGACGCGGCGGGCGCGCGCGTCCGGCGACATGACGGTCGCCGGCGCGGCGTACACCACCATCTGCGGGGTCTCGACGTTCATCGTGTTGGCGCTGACCTCGAAGTTGATGGCGTCGATGGTCACGTCGAGCAGCGGCTGATCCTCGATCGTCGATAGCTCCGGCTTCTCCATCTGCAGGTCGATCGCCTGGTAGAGCGAGACGAAGAGCGTCAGATCGCAGGTCATCGTCGTGGCGTCGCACTGCGCGATGCAGGTCCCCTCCTCGCACGCCTGCTGGGCGGCCGCGGCGCAGGGATCCGGCTGCGTGGTGCACGACTGGCTCACGAGCTGGTCGGCGTTCATGAGGTTCCAGCGCGCGGCGTCGATCGTGAACTGCTTGGACGGCAGCGTGAGATCGAATTCGGTGATGTTCGGGTCGACCAGGCCGCAGCTCGCGGCGACGGCGGTCGCGGCGGCGACGAGGAACACACGTTTCATGGTCAAGGCGAAGCCTCCCTAAGGAACCCAGCGTATCACCCGCGCGCGCGGGTCGCGAATGCCGTGATCGCCACCACCCCGACGGTGGCGACAACCGCCTACATCGGTCGCCCGGGCTCCGGCCTTCCAGGTTCGACCGTCACCGCGCGGGCGGCTTCTTGAAGCGCTGCTCGGGACCGGCCGGGGTGTAGAGCTGGATCCCGGCGGTCGTCTCGGTGGCCTCGAAGGCGTGCTCGACGCCGGCCGGGATCTGGATCACCGAC
The DNA here is from genome assembly GCA_002344285.1 of Myxococcales bacterium UBA2376. GTDB lineage: Bacteria > Myxococcota_A > Polyangia > Haliangiales > Haliangiaceae > UBA2376. The sequence goes on along the minus strand of DDTA01000193.1, from coordinate 6,351 downwards.
GTGCCGACGACCGGCACCGTCGTCCCGGCGATGGTCATCGTGCCCCCTCCGCCGAAGAGGTAGAGCGCCTCGGTCTCCCTGGCGTGGACGTGCGCCGGCACCTTCTGCCCGGCCTCGACGACGAGGTAGCTGAGCGAGACGGCGCCGCCCGCGGCCGGGGGCTCGACGAAGATCTGGGTCTTGCCGCCGGGACGCACGTACTCCTTGGCCTCCGCGAGGCGGACCACCTTCACCTGCGGCTCACCCTTGCGCAGGGGCCCGAGGGTCGCCGCCTTGCCCGGGACCGCGCCGGCGCGCAGCGTACCCTCGCGGCCACCCGGCACGAACGCCACCTGCGCCTGCAGGATCGGCGCGCTCTCGATCGCGAGGCGCGCGCCCCGGGGCACGATCATCACGTCGCCGGGGCCGACGTTCAGCGTCTTGCCGCCGGCCAGCTTCACCGTGACGAGCGAGACGTTCGACATCGCCCACAGCTCGAGGCGCTCGGCCTCGCGCGGGCCGATGCTGCCGCCGCGCGCGTTCACGCTCGCCAGCGAGAGCGCCGGGTTGCCGGTGTTGGTCTCGTCGAGGAGCACCGCCACGTCCACGCCGGCCTGCGCCTTGTGCGGTACGAAGCGCGTGTCGACGACGTTCTGCATCGCCGGCGCGGTGAAGTGGAACGGCAGCTCGATCACCTGGCCGGCGAGCGGCGGCGCCCACGCGTACGCCTGGAGCACGGCGGTGAGGCACGACGCGAGGACGTCGTCGTCGGTGGTGTTGGTCGTGACCGCGACCCTCGCCCCCGCACCGGCCCGGGGCCCGATCGTCACCAGCGCGCGCACGTCGCCCGCGAGCCGGAAGTCGTCGGCGGCGGCCGCGGCCCAGCACTGGTTCGCGACCGGCGCGAGCGCGTTCATCGCCACCTCGATCGCGGCGATGCGCTCCTCCTCCGGCACCTCCTCGAGCGCGGGACGATCGGGCGTGAGCCCTTCGTCGTCGCCGGCGTCGGCGTCGGCGCCCGGCGCCTCGATCGGGGGCAACGGCCTGGGCTTCTCGGCGCACGCCGCCAGCACCAGCGCCAGCCCCCAGACGCGTCGCGCGCTCATCGGCCTCGGGCCAGGAGGCTGCGGGCGATCACGATGCGCTGGATCTCGCTGGTGCCCTCGTAGATCCGGGTGACGCGGACGTCACGACACGCGCGCTCGACGGGGAAGTCCGTCGTGTAGCCGTACCCGCCGTGCACCTGGAGCGCGATGTCGCAGATCAGGCCCGCCTTCTCCGTGGCGAACAGCTTGGCCATCGCCGCCGCGTCGCTGAACGGGGCGCCGCTCTCCTTGAGGGCCGCCGCGCGCAGCGTCATGAGCGTCGCCGCGTCGAGCCACGTCGCCGCGTCGGCGAGCATGTTGCCGATCGCCTGGTGCCGGATGATCGGCTGTCCGAACTGCACGCGATCACCAGCGTAGCGGATGGCCGCCTCGAGCGCGCCGCGCGCGATCCCGATCGCCTGGCTCGCGATGCCGATGCGACCACCGTCGAGCGCCATCATCGCCAGGCGGAAGCCGCCGCCGACGCCGCCGAGCACGGCGTCGTCGCCGACCTCGACGCCGTCGAGCACGAGCTGCGCCGTCGACGAGCCGTGGAGGCCCATCTTGTCCTCGAGCCGCCCCACCGTGAGCCCCTTCACCCCACCCTCGACGAGGAACGCGGTGATGCCCTTGTGACCCGCGGCGGGGTCGGTCACGGCCCACACGACGAGCACGCCGGCCCGGTCGCCGCCGGTGATCCACTGCTTGGTCCCCGAGAGCCGCCAGCCGCTCGCCGTCTTCTCCGCACGCATCGCGAGGCCGGCGGGGTCCGAGCCGGCCTGGGGCTCCGACAGCGCGAACGCGCCGCACACGGCCTCGCCCGAGGTGAGGCGCGGAACGTGGCGCCGCTGCTGCGCCTCGTCACCGACGCGCGAGACGAGCTCGCCGACCATGTTGGTCACCGACACCGCGACCGCGACGGAGGCGTCGCCGCGCGCCAGCTCCTGCATGGCCAGGGAATACGCGACCATGCCGGCGCCGGCGCCGCCGAGCTCCTCGGGGACGGCGACACCCAGGAGGCCCAGCGCGCCCAGCTCGCGCAGCTCGGCGGTGGGGAACGTGCACGACTTGTCGCGTGCGTGCGCGGCCGGGGCGAGCCGTCGCTCCGCGAAGTCGCGCGCGGTCTTCTGCACCGCGCGCTGCTCCTCGGTCAGGTTCAGGTCCACTAGAGCTCCTCGCCCTCGTCCGGGATGGCCGCCGGGTTGTACACGAACGAGAGCTTGGCGACCTTGCCCCGGGGATCGGTCAGGGCCCACGCCATCGCCCGCCCGGCCGCGCAGTCAGCCCACGCGTCGTCGAAGCCGCCGGGCGACGCGAACCCGACCGACTGCACCTTCCCGCGCGTCCCGACGTAGAGCGTCACCGTCACGTTCGTCGGATCCACGGTCTCCGCCGTCTTGGCGCACTCGCCGAGCTCCTTGAAGCGTTCGCCGACCGCGCGCACCGCCTGGTCCTCGTCCCACTGGATCGCACCGGAGCCGAGCGAGAACGATAGCGGCGTCGAGACATGGGCCTTGCCGCCCTTGGGCTTGCCGAAGCTGAGCTGGCGCGCGATCGCGAGCACGCACTTCTCGATCGTCCACGCGCCCAGGTCGCTGCGCACCAGGCGCACCTGGGACAGGGCGCCGTCGGCGGTGACGTCCCAGCGCAGCTCCACCCCGCCGCCCAGCCAGCGCCGCTTGCCGACGTTGTCGACGTAGCACGCCTCGATCGCGGAGGCGTGCGGCTCGATCGCGCGCGTCACCGCGTCGGGATCGAGCTTGCCCTGGGTCGAGACGATCTCGAGGTCGTCGTCCTCGTCGTCCTCGGACGACGAGGCGTCGCGCGCGCCGTTGTCCTCGACGGGCGGCGTCGCGACGATCGGCTGGGGCTTGTTCGAGCCGCCGCAAGAGGCGGCGGCGACCAGGATCAGGGACGGGACGAGGTACTGCTTCATGTCACATCGACTCGAAGGCGTAGGTGTAGGCCCAGTCGAGGGTCGTCGGCGGGTTCTTGAACACGATCTGCTGGACCTCGGCGACGACGCACTGCTCGACGTCGGGGCTCTTGATGCTCGACTGCACGATCTTGATGTCCTGGGCCTTGCCCGCCGGCGTGATCTTGAACGCCAGGGCGACGTGGCCGCGCGCGTCCTTCGACACCTTGCCGTCGTTCACCGCGTCGGCGAGACAGCGCGCCGCGGCGCGGCGCTTGCTGTCGAGCGCGCGCTGGATCGCGTCGAGCGTCTCCGGGGGGCACATCCCGCCCTGGCACGGATCCTCGTCGGGGTCGCCCCGATAGTCGCGCCCGCCGTCGCCGACCGCCTCGTCGGGCGTGGTCGACGCCTTCTTGCCGCCGCCGCACGCCACGAGGGCGAGCGCGATCGAGAGTGCCGCTACCGTTCGCAAGGTCCGCATGGTCTCCTCCTCGTGACGAGTGGTCACTGCCCCCTGGACAGAGCGTTCGCGATCACCAGCCGCTGGATCTCGCTGGTGCCCTCGTAGATCTCGGTGATCTTGGCGTCCCGGAAGTGGCGCTCGACCGGGAACTCGGTCACGTAGCCGTTGCCGCCGAAGATCTGGATCGCCTCGCGCGCCGCCTTGTTGGCGACGTCCGAGGCGAAGAGCTTGGCCATCGCGGCTTCCTTGTTGAACGGCTGCTTGTGGTCCTTGAGCCAGGCCGCGCGCAGGGTGAGCAGCCGCGCCGCCTCGATCTCGGTCGCCATGTCGGCCAGCTTGAACTGGATCGCCTGGTGCTGCGCGATCGGCTTGCCGAACGTCTTGCGCGTCTGCGCGTACGCGAGCGCGTCCTCGAGCGCCGCGCGCGCGATGCCGACCGCCTGCGCCGCGATGCCGATGCGGCCCCCGTCGAGCGTCGACATCGCCACCTTGAAGCCGCTGCCGGTCTCGCCGAGCAGGCTCTCCGCCGGCAGGCGCACGTCGTCGAGGAAGATCTGGCACGACTTCGAGCCGCGGATGCCGAGCTTGTCGTCGGGCGGCCCGCAGCGCACGCCCTTCGCGTCCATCGGCACGATGAACGCGGTGATGCCCTTGTTGCCGAGCGCGCGGTCGGTCATCGCGAACAGCACCGCCACGTCGGCGACGGGGCCGTTGGTGATCCAGTTCTTCACGCCCGAGAGCACCCACGCGTCGCCGTCCTTCACCGCGGTCGTGCGCTGCGCCGCCGAGTCGGAGCCGGCCTCGGGCTCGCTGAGCGCGAAGCAGCCGAGCTTCTTGCCGGCGGCCAGCGGCACCAGCCACTGCTGCTTCTGGGCGTCGGTGCCGAAGCGATTGATCGGATCGCACACGAGCGAGTTGTTGACGCTCATGATCACGCCCGTCGACGCGCAGGCCCGGCTCACCTCCTCCATCGCCAGGATGTAGCTGACGTGGTCCATCCCGGCGCCGCCCCACTGGTCGGGGATGGCGATGCCCAGGAACCCGAGCTCGGCCATGCGCGCGACCAGCTCCGCCGGGTGGCGGTGCTCGCGATCGATCTCCGCGGCCTTGGGCAGCACCTCGCCCTGCGCGAAGTCGCGGGCGGTCTTCTGTACGGCGAGCTGTTCTTCGGTGAGCGTGAACTGCATGGATGATCCCGGGTGGGCTAGCGGCCGGTGAACTTGGCGGGGCGCTTCTCGAGGAAGGCGGCCATGCCTTCCTTCTGGTCGGCGGTGGCGAACAGCGANNGCGAGCGGCCCGTTGGCGACGATGCGCCCGGCCAGCTCCTTCACCTTGGCCATGAGCTCGGCGGCCGGGACGACGGCGTCGACGAGCCCGATCGCCTTGGCCTCGGCGGCGTTCACCATGTCCCCGGTGAAGCACAGCTCCTTGGCCTTGGCCACGCCGACCCGCCGCGCCAGGCGCTGGGTGCCGCCGAACCCGGGGATGACACCCAGCTTCACCTCGGGCTGCCCGAAGCGCGCGTTGTCGGCGGCGTAGATGAAGTCGCAGGCCAG
>DDTA01000193.1:0-1326 GCA_002344285.1 Myxococcales bacterium UBA2376 | reverse complement strand
CCCCCCATCTCGGAGAAGGCCTGGGCCTCGGCGGGGCCGAGCGACTTCATCTCCGAGATATCGGCGCCGGCGACGAAGGCTTTCGCCCCCGCCCCGGTGACCATGATCACACGGACCTCGTCCGCCAGCTCCAGCTCGCCCGCGGCCTCGGTCAGCTCCGCGATCACCCGCGACGACAGCGCGTTGAGCGCCTGTTCGCGCCGCACCGTGACGATGGCCAGCGGTCCCTCGTGCTCGACGGAAATGGTCTCGTAGGGCATCCGGCCGGACGATACTCTCGCGTGGCAAAAAACGAAACCACGCGAATACCGCTTACCGGCGCGAAGAATCGTCACGTCACGTGCGCCACGCTCCTGCATCCGGCACGCGCCGTCCCGTACGGTGAGCAGATGCTTCGCCGACCTTCACTGCCGTTCCTCCTGCTCCTGGGTGCGTGCAACGCCGCCGATGGGCCCTCCGGCCCGCTCCCCGCGGGCCACGTCCGCGGAACCATCGAGCTCGACACCCGCACGTCGTCCCTCGTGGCGCCGGTGCCGCCCGATCCGAGCGACGTTCGCGTCGGGCTCGCCTGGTTCGCCGAGCCCGGCGATCCGGCGCAGCGACCGTGGGTCCTGCAGAACGTCCCCATCGTGAGCCACAGCGACTCGTGGCCGATGGAGTTCGAGCTCGACATCACCGAGCCCCCGCCGCCCGGCGCGATCCACTACCAGCTCGGCTACAGCCAGGCCAAGTTCGTCGCCTACCGCGACAACGGCAACGGCTCGCTCGACTGGACGCCGATCGCCGCCGACGCGTTCATCGACTCCGTCGTCGCGTACCACCCGCACCTGGCACTCTGGTTCTTCGACGACGGCGGCCTCCAGCTCATGCTGCCCGACGGCGGCGGCGCGCTCTCGCCGCCCGACACGCCGATCACGCTCCTCGAGCGCAGCGACGAGCGCTCGAGCTGCCACCTGCTCGACTGGCTGCCTCGCTTCTCGTTCCAGGCCAGCCGCTTCAGCTACCCCGATCCGGACGAGGGCGATCAGGGGCCCTGGGACGTCTTCACCTTCCCGGCCTGCCCCGCCGACGCGCTCCCGCCGCCCGGCGCGACCGTCGCCTGTGAGCCCTCCGGCACCGCCAGCCAGTACCAGTACTACGCGTCCTGGACGACCAGCGAGGCGAGCGCGCACGTGCGTGACACCTGCGGTCCGCTCATGCGCGTGTGCGAGGGCCGCCGCGCCGACCCCCAGGCGCCCGGCCCGTGGCCGTGCCCCTGCGACCCGGCGGTCTACACCTGCGTGGACTACCAGCTCGGCATCTGAGGCTGTGAGGCTATCGCCTCAC
>DDTA01000035.1:223-5764 GCA_002344285.1 Myxococcales bacterium UBA2376 | reverse complement strand
TGCAGCACCTTGTTGTGCTTGAGGTTGTGCAGCATCGCGTGCGGCACCTTGCCGGGCGCGCTGGTCATGAAGATGGCCGTGCCGGGCACCGTCTGCGGCGGGCTCACGGCCAGCGCGTCGAGGAAGGGCTCCAGCGGGATCCCCTCCTCGCTCATGCGGCGCATGAGCAGCGTGCGGCCGCGCTTCCAGGTGACGAGCAGCGTGAAGCAGGCCGCGCCGATGGCGAGCGGGAACCAGCCGCCGGAGAGGAACTTGGCCGCGTTGGAGGCGAAGAAGGCGAAGTCGACCGCGAGCATGGAGCCCAGCACGGCGGCGGTCGCCGCGGGGTGCCACTTCCACAGCCGGTGCGCCACCACCATCGCCAGCGCGCACTCGATCACCATCGTGGCCGACACCGCGATGCCGTAGGCGTTGGCGAGCTGGCCCGAGGACTGGAAGCCCAGCACCAGCAGCACCACGGCCGCGAAGAGCATCCAGTTGATGAAGGGCACGTACACCTGCCCGATCTGGCGGTCGGAGGTGTGCAGGATCTTCAGCCGCGGGATGTAGCCCAGGTGGATGGCCTGGCGGGTGATGGAGAAGGCGCCCGAGATCACGGCCTGCGAGGCGATGACGGTCGCCGCCGTCGCGAGCGCGACCATCGGCAGGAGCGCCCAGCCCGGCAGCATCAGGTAGAAGGGGTTCTTCACCGCCGCGGGGTTGGCGAGCAGGAAGGCGCCCTGCCCGTAGTAGTTGAGGAGCAGAGCCGGCATCACCAGCCCGAACCAGGCGATGCGCACCGGGCGCTTGCCGAAGTGCCCCATGTCCGCGTAGAGCGCCTCGCCGCCGGTGATGACGAGGACGACCGAGCCGAGGAGCAGGAAGCCGTGCAGGTGGTTGTTGGCGATGAACTTCACCGCGTAGACGGGGTTCACCGCCTCGAGCACCTCCGGCGCGCGCACGATCCACGTGAGGCCGGCGATGCCGATCGTGACGAACCAGACCAGCATCACCCAGCCGAACACGCCGCCGATGCGGTGAGTCCCGAAGCGCTGCACCGTGAACAGCGCGATCAGGATCCCGATCGTGATCGGGAGGATGACGGGCTCGAAGGACGAGGTCGCCACGTTGAGGCCCTCGACCGCACCCAGCACCGAGATCGCCGGGGTGAGCACGCCCTCGCCATAGAGGAGCCCGGTGCCGAACAGCGCGAAGAGGATCGGGATGGCGAGACGCTTGCGCGCCGAGCCGTTCCTCGTCGACGCGACCAGCGCCGCGAGCGCCTGGATGCCGCCTTCGCCCTTGTTGTCGGCGCGCAGGACGAAGGTCAGGTACTTCACGCAGATGACGAGCGTGAGCGCCCAGAACACGAGCGACAGGACGCCGAGCACGTTGTCGTGGGTGGGCGTCGTACCGTGGGTGCCGGTGAGGCACTCCTTCATCGCGTAGAGCGGCGAGGTGCCGATGTCTCCGTACACGACGCCGAGCGCGGTGAGCGAGACTCCCGCCAGCTCGCGGCGGTTCTGGTAGTGGCCGTGGGTCGGTAGCGACTGGGTCGGATGACGCGCGGGTTCGGACATACACGGCGCGGCGCGCCGTGCCCCTCCGATATCACGTCACGAGCCGCGGATGTGGGCGCGCGGCAGTTGACCGCACGCGTCCGCCGCGTTATCGCTGGCGCGCACTCACCCAGGAGATTGCCCGTGAATCTGAGCGGTTGGCGTCCAGGTCCTGTCGTCGTGCTGTCGCTGGCGGCGGTTGCGTCGCTCGCAGCGTGCGACACCAAGCGGAACACCACGGGTGGTGGTGGCGGCGGCACGGCCACCGCGTCCGGCACCGGCACCGGCGGCGAGCCGGCGACCGGCACGTTCCACGTCGGCCACTACGCCTCGCTCACCGGCTCCGAGGCGACCTTCGGTCAGTCGACCGATCAGGGCATCCGCCTGGCGATCAAGGAGCGCAACGCGGCGATCGACGCGGGCACCGTCAAGGGCCGCAAGATCAAGCTGACGACCCACGACGACGCCGGCAAGCCGCAGGACGCCGGCAACGCCGTCACGCGCCTCATCACGCAGGACAAGGTGAACGCGCTGCTCGGCGAGGTCGCCTCCGGGCTGTCGATGGTCGGCGGGCAGATCGCGCAGCAGTACACCGTGCCGATGATCTCGCCGTCGTCGACGAACCCGCAGGTCACGCAGATCGGCGACATGGTCTTCCGCGTCTGCTTCCTCGACGACTTCCAGGGCAAGGTCATGGCGCGCTTCGCCCGCGAGGAGCTGAAGGCGCAGAAGGCCGCCGTCCTGTACGATCAGGGCCAGCCCTACTCCAAGGGCCTCGCCGACTACGCCGAGAAGGCGTTCAAGGAGATGGGCGGCACGATCGTGTCGCGCCAGGCGTACGCGTCGAGCGACCCCGACGTGTCGGCGCAGCTCTCGTCGATCAAGCAGGCGTCGCCGGACGTCATCTTCCTGCCCGGCTATTACACCCAGGCGGCCAACATCATGCGCCAGGCGCGCAAGCTCGGCATCACGGTCGCGTTCGTCGGCGGTGACGGCTGGGACTCGGACAAGCTCGAGGAGATCGGCGGCGAGGCGGTGCAGGGCAGCTACTACTCGAACCATTACTCGCCGGAGGAGGAGACGCCCGAGGTGAAGAACTTCGTCTCCAAGTACAAGGCGGAGTTCGGCGCGACCCCGGACGGCCTCGCTGCGCTGGGCTACGACGCCGCCATCCTGCTCTTCGACGCGGTCGACCGCACGCCGTCACTCGGCGGCAAGGACCTGGCCGCGACGATCGCCGCGACCAAGGACTTCGTCGGCGTCACCGGCAAGATCTCGATCGATCCCAACCGCGACGCGTCGAAGTCGGCGGTCGTCGTGAAGGTCGACAACGGCAGGCGCGTGCCGGTGAAGCGCTACGAGCCCTGACGCGCGCGTCCTCGTCGAGCGAATGCGAGCCCCCCGGCCGTGACCAAGTTCGTCCAGGTCTTCCTCAACGGCCTGACCCTCGGTAGCCTCTACGCGCTCATCGCGCTGGGCTACACGCTGGTCTACGGGATCCTGCGCTTCATCAACTTCGCGCACTCGGACATCGTCACCTACGGTGCGTGGCTGGCGTTCGTGTTCGCCACCGCGATCGGGTGGGCGGGCACGGACTCGCCGGCGTTCGCGATGCCGTTCATCCTGTTGATGTCGATGGCGGTGTGCGCCGCCATGGGCTTCACCATCGAGCGGCTGGCGTACCGTCCGTTGCGGCAGGCGCCGCGGCTGAACGTGCTCATCACGGCGATCGGCGTGTCCCTGTTCCTGCAGAACGCCGGACAGCTCAAGTGGGTGTTCGGCACGCAGCCGCAGGCCATGCCCAAGCTGCTGAGTGAACAGGCGCTGTTCACGGTCGCCAACGTCAAGGTGCCGATCGTCGACGTGTGGATCGTCGTGCTCGCCTTCGTGCTGCTGTTCCTCCTCCAGTACCTCGTCTACCAGACGCGGATGGGGCAGGCGATGCGCGCCGTCTCGTTCGACGAGCGCACGGCGTCGCTGATGGGCGTCAACGTCGGCCGCGTGATCTCGTTCACCTTCATGATCGGCTCGGCCCTGGCCGCCGCCGGTGGGATGCTGTACGGCCTGCGCTACGGCACGCTCCTGCAGAGCGCCGACGCGGTCTGGGTGCTCATGGGCCTGAAGGCGTTCGTGGCGGCGGTGGTGGGCGGCATCGGCAACGTACGCGGCGCCGTCGCGGGCGCCTTCCTCATCGCCTCCGTCGAGATGTTCGGCGCGGCGTACCTGAATCCGCAGATGCGCGACGTCTACGTCTTCGGCATCCTCATCGCGGTGCTCATCCTCCGGCCGGGCGGGCTGCTGGGCAAGGCGACGGTGGAGAAGGTATGAGCACGACGGCCCCCGTCAAGTCCCTCGCCGAGCGCGCCGCCGCGCACCGCGCGAACGTCTTCGCCATCATCGGCAAGTCGGCGTGGCCGGTGGCCGCCGGCTTCGTCTTCGCCTACGTCATGCAGATGGTGGTGGCGCCGGGCGTCGGCGACTTCTACGGCAAGCTGATGCTCGACGTCGGCATCGCCATCCTCGCCGGCCTCGCGCTCAACATCGTCAACGGCTACGCCGGCCAGTTCTCGATCGGCCACGCCGGCTTCATGGCGGTCGGCGGTTACGTCGCGGCCGGCATCGTCTACTACGGCTCGATCAAGCTCTGGGGCTCGCGCGACATCCACGGCGGCTTCCTCGGGCCAGGCGAGCTCCTGCTGCTCGCCGGCTGCGTGATCGGCGGCCTGTTCGCGGCCGCCGCCGGCGTGCTCGTCGGCCTGCCGTCCCTGCGCCTGCGCGGCGACTACCTGGCCATCGTCACGCTCGGCTTCGGCGAGATCGTGCGCGTGCTCCTGCAGCAGACCGACGACGTCATCCTCGACCCCAAGAAGGTGGAGGCGGCGAGCCCGCTCGAGCTGGCCGACAACCTGGGCGGCGCGCTCGGCTTCTTCGGCTCGCCGCGCTACCTCGATCCCAAGAACCCGTTCTGGATCTGGCTGTTCGTCGTCGTCGTCCTCATCGTCTCGTACCGGCTCAAGTACTCGAGCAAGGGCCGCCAGCTCCTCGCGGTGCGCGAGAACGAGGTCGCCGCCGAAGCGGTCGGCGTGCCGACCACGCGCGTGAAGGTGTCGGCGTTCGTCACCTCCGCGTTCTTCGCCGGCATCGGCGGCGGGCTCTACGCCCACGAGCTCGGCAACAGCCTGCGCCCCGCCGACCTCGGCTTCCAGAAGTCGATCGACCTCGTGATCATCGTCGTCCTCGGCGGCATGGGCTCGATGACCGGCGTGGTCGTCGCCGCCACCGCGCTCACGATCCTCCCCGAGGTGTTCCGCGAGTTCTCCGAGTACCGGATGATCTTCTACGCGCTCGCGCTCATCCTCATGATGATCCTGCGCCCCAAGGGCCTCTTCGGGCTCAAGGAGCTCTGGGAGCTCTCGATCTGGCGGAAGGTCTTCGGCCGGAGGCGCGCGTGAGCACCTTCGCGCTCGAGGTGGAGCAGCTGTCGATCGCCTTCGGCGGCCTCAAGGCGGTCAGCGACCTCACGATCAAGGTGCCGCCGCGCGGGCTCCACGGCCTCATCGGCCCCAACGGCGCCGGCAAGACCACCGCGTTCAACCTGCTCACCGGCGTCTACCGCCCCGACAGCGGCTCGATCAAGCTGGGCGGCGCGAGCGTGCTCGGCCTCAAGCCCAACGAGATCGCCAGGGCGGGCCTGGCGCGCACGTTCCAGAACATCCGCCTGTTCAGCGAGCTCGACGTGCTCGACAACGTGCGCGTCGCCGCCGCCGTGCGCGCGCGCTCCGGCCTGTTCCGCAGCCTCCTGCGGACGCCGCTCTACGTCGCCGAGGAGAAGGCGATCCTGGAGCGCTCGCGCGAGCTCCTCGACGTGCTCGGCATCGCGCACCGCGAGCACGAGCAGGCCAAGAGCCTGCCCTACGGCGACCAGCGCCGCCTCGAGATCGCGCGCGCGCTCGCGACCGAGCCGAGGGTGCTGCTCCTCGACGAGCCGGTCGCCGGCATGAAC
>DDTA01000035.1:0-157 GCA_002344285.1 Myxococcales bacterium UBA2376 | reverse complement strand
TCACCGTGCTCGATCACGGCGTGACCATCGCCGCGGGCAAGCCCGCCGACGTGCAGAACGATCCGGCGGTCATCGAGGCGTACCTCGGCGTCCCCGAGGACCAGGCGGCCGACGCCGCCGAGCCGGAGGTGGACTGATGGCGCTGCTCGAGGTCGAC
>DDTA01000221.1:1335-5708 GCA_002344285.1 Myxococcales bacterium UBA2376 | reverse complement strand
GACGATGGTCTGTCGCGGTGGTCAGCCGACCGCCGATGGAATGCGATGGCTCTGCGCGCCCCACAACCAGTACGAGGCGGAGCGTCAGCTTGGCGCCGACTTCATGCGCGCGAAGCGCGAGCAGGAGCATGCGCGCCGGGGCGGCGCGGCGGCGCGGCCCACGACCGATGCACGGTCGACCGAACTACGGCCCGGGCATTCGCCCGCCGAGGAGACCGCCGGGAGCACGCCTGATGGCGCCACCAGGGCCCGCCCCTCCGACGCCGAGGTCACTCTCGCGCTGCGCGGCCTGGGCTTCGCGGCGGCGGAGGTGAGACGCGCCATGGCCGCGACGACCGGGGCGCCGGCGGCCACGCTGGAGGCGCGCGTGCGCGCCGCCCTCGCCGTCCTGACGCCGGTGCACCCGTTCCGGTGCTCGGAAGGAACCTTCGATCAGCTCGCGCTCACGCTGGCCGTGGCGCTCGCGGCTCCACCGGTCGGGCGAATCACGATGTGTTGAATCATCAGGCCCGGGGCCCGAGGCCTCCCCCGATCAGATCACGTCGCAGAACTCGATGCGGCGCGGGACCTTGTACGGCGCGAGGTTCCTCGCGCAGTGATCGATGATCTCCTCCGCCTGACACTGCGACTTGGCGACGACGCGCGCCACCACCATCGCGCCGGCGAGCGGATCGGTGACCACCATCGCCTGCGCCTGCTTCACCTTGGGGAACGACTCGAGGCAGCCCTCGACCTCGCCGAGCGCGACGCGCTTGCCTTCGACCTTGACCACGTCGTCCTCGCGGCCGACGAGGTACAGGCGACCGGTCTTGTCGAGGCGGCCGCGATCACCGGTGCGGAACCAGCCCTGCTTGTCGACCGAGCCGATCGACGCCGGGCTCTTGCTCGCGCTCTTCGCCGACGACTTGCCGCCGGAGCCTTGCCCGTTGCTCTTGGTCTCGGCGTCGTACGGGCCGAGCGAGACCGGCGAGAGCGCCTTGGAGCGGACCCAGAGGATCCCGTCCTTGTTCGTGATCGGCTTGCCGTCGGCGCCGGTGACCCGCACGTCGACGCCGGGGAGCGCCTTGCCGACCGACGTCGGGCTCTTGCCCGTCAGATCGAGCGCGACGGTCGCCGCCTCGGTCGAGTGGTAGCAGGAGAGCAGGCGGACGCCGTACTTGTCGAGGAACTCGTTGGCGACGGCCTCCTCGAGCCGCGAGCCGGCGGCGAGGTAGCGCGCCTTGGCCAGCTCGAGCTTCTTGGCGGTCGGCAGCCGGCAGAGCTCCGCGTACATCTGCGGGGTTCCCGGCAGGATGTCGACGTCGTGCTCGCGGATCAGCTTGCCCACGCGGCGCGCCGAGAGCTCCTCCTCGAGGAACATGGTCGCGCCGAGCTTGAGCGTCGGCAGGAGCCCGAGGTCCCAGCCGTACGCGTGGAAGAGCGGCACCGCGACGAGGATGCGACTTTCCACGGTGAGGTCGAGCGCGGCGATCGCGTGGTCGACCGCGGCGATCGTGTTCTTGTCGCTGCGCAGGACGGCCTTGGGATCGCCGAGCGAGTCGGCGGTGAACAGGATCGCGATCGGATCGACGTCGACGTCGGGGGTGTCGCGCTTGAAGACGCTGCAGGTGAGGAGCGTGCCCTGCAGACGCCGGCGTACCTCGGCGCCGGCGTCGACGCCGGGCGTGCCGATCGATGCCTGCGCGGCGGCGGCGATCGCGCCACCCACGCCACCGGCGCCGGGCGGGACGGTCGTGCGGTTGCCGCGGCGCGGCTGCGGCGTCGCCGGCGGAGGCGTCGTCTGGCCGCTCGCGGTGATGGAGCCCTCCGAACCGCGCGGGCGCGTGACCAGCGCCCGCAGCGGCGCCGCCGTGAGCATGAGCTCCAGCTCGCGCGCGCCCGTGGTCGGGTCGATCGGGACGATCGCCGCGTCGAGCTTGGACAGCGCGAGCGCGAGGATGACGAAATCCGGCACGTTGCCGAGCATCAGGCCGACCCAGGCGCCGTCCTTGATGCCCATGGCCTTGAACTCCTGCGCGCGGCGGTCGACGCGGTGAAGGAGCCCTCGCCAGGACAGGTAGTTGTCCCGGTACACCAGGGCCTTGTTGTTGCCCTGGACCCGCGCGGCGCGCTGCAGCCACTGATAGAGGAGGGTCATCGTGGATCGCGCTCGGATCGCGCCGCGCGCACTGTAGCAGCGGCAGGCGATGTCCTCAAGGTGGTCTGTCCAACACTCGCATGGGGGCTTGATCGAACCCCGCTCTCTCGTCTTAATCGGGGGCCCCGATGCCGTCCGACGTCCAGGATCCCCCGCCGCGCGAGACCGGGGAGGTCTTGCGCGAAGAGCTGGACGCCCTGCGCCGGCGTCTCGACGACCACGGCGCGGTCCTGCGCAAGAACCAGCAGGCGGTGGCGGAGCTGGCGGAGTCGGTCGGCCGGCTCGTGACGACGCAGCGGCGGCGGGAGCGGTGGCTGAACGTCAACTCGTTCGTCGCCTACCTCATCTTCACCGTGCTGCTCGGCGGCGCGTTCCTCACGCTCTATCGATCGCGGGCGCGCGAGCTGGTGCACGCGCGCGACGCCGCGGTGAGCGAACGCGACGTCGCCCGCGCGCGCGCGAAGACGCTCGACGACACGCTGGCGATCCGCGACGCCGGGACCAAGGCCGCGTGGGAGTACTTCCAGCTCCTCCAGGAAGGCAAGCGCGCCGAGGCGGTCGCGCGCTACGGCGAGCTCGATCCGGGCGCGCTCACGCCGACCGAGCAGGCGGTGTTCGAGCAGGGTCACAAGCAGGCGCGCGAGGCGCTGGTCGACGCCGGCTACCTCGCCGGGCTCGACGCCGCGAAGGGCGGCGATCACGCGCGCGCGATCGGCGAGTTGAAGCGCGCGCTCGCCTACGAGGACGAAGGGCCGCGCGCGGCGTCGATGCGTTACTACCTCGGCGTCGCGCTGGTGAAGACCAAGGAGCCCGCGAAGGGCAGGCGCGAGCTCGAGCTGGCGCTGGCCGGGCGCGTCGAGCAGAGCGGGGCCGTCGACGCCCGCTTCTGGCTCGCGACCGCGCTCGAGGCGATGGGCGACCTGCCCGCCGCGCGCACCGAGTACGATCGCTTCGCGAGCGCGCAGCCGACGCACCCGCTCAGCGTCGCGGCGCGGCGCAAGGCGATGGCGCTCGCGCGCAAGGCGTCGCCCACCCTTTGAGGATCCGCGGGCTCCTTCCCGTCGTCGTGGCGGTCGCCGCGTGCGGCGGCGGTGATGGCGACGGCGATCCGGGCGGCGACGCCGGTGACGCCGACGGGCCGCCGCCGGTCGCCGACGGGACGTGGGATCGCCCGTTCGTGATCGACGCGCTGCCGTTCGCGGTCGACGGGACGACGGTCGGCGCGAGCGAGCGACGCGTGACGGCCTACGATTGCGCGCCGGCGATCGCCGAGGGTGGGCCCGAGGTCGTGTACCGGCTGGACCTCGACGCGCCGGCGATCGTGACGGTGGCGGTCGCCGCCCAGGCCGGCGACGTGGACGTCCACGTGCTGCGGGCGCCGATGGCCGACTGCATCGCGCGCGACGATCGCGCGCTGGTCGCGGATCTCGCGGCGGGGAGCTGGTGGCTGAGCGTCGACACCTACAGCGGCGGCGCCGCCGGGGAGACGCCCGGCGCGTACCGGCTCACGATCGATCTCCCGCGATCGACCACGTGCCTCGAGAACCCGATCCCCGCGTGCGCCGCCGGCGACACGCCCGACGTCAACGGCGTCCCCGTCGAGCCGCCCGGCGTCGCGGGTTGCCCGGCGGGCATGACGCCGGCCGGCGGCGCGTGCATCGATCGCTGGGAGGCGGCGCTCGTCCTCGACGAGGGCGGCGTGGCCGAGGGCTGGTCGCCGTACGCCAACCCGGGGACGCGCGCGGTCCGCGCGGTGAGCGCGCCGGGGCTCGTGCCGCAGGGCTACATCAACGGCCTGCAGGCGGGCGCGGCGTGCGCGCGCGCGGGCAAGCGGCTGTGCACCGACGCCGAGTGGCTGCGTGCGTGTCAGGGCGCCGCGGGGACGACGTACCCGTACGGCACGGCGCGCGAGAACGGGCGCTGCAACGACGCCCGCGCGTGTCACCCGGCGGTGCAGTACTTCGAGTCGAGCGACGGCTCGGTCTTCGGCATGATCGGCCACCCGTGCCTCGGGCAGCTCCCCGACGGGCTCGCGCGCACGGGCAGCCACGCCGGCTGCGAGAGCGCCGACGGCGCGTTCGACCTGATGGGCAACCTGCACGAGTGGACCGCCGACCCCGCGGGCACCTTCCGCGGCGGCTTCTTCGTCGACACTCGCCAGAACGGCGAGGGTTGCCTCTACCGCACGACGGCGCACGACACGTCGCACTGGGACTACTCGACCGGCTTCCGCTGC
>DDTA01000221.1:901-1301 GCA_002344285.1 Myxococcales bacterium UBA2376 | reverse complement strand
CCGTGCGCCACGTCGACATGGCGGGGCGCGCGGTCGACGGTGCGCTGGTGGTGGCGCGGCCGATCGCGGGCGAGGTGGTCGCGCTGTTCGCGCGGCTCTTCGCGATCGGGTTCCCGCTGGCGCGGGTCGCGCCGGTCGACGTCCACGGCGCCGACGACGACCGCTCGATGGCCGCGGACAACACCAGCGCGTTCAACTTCCGCGTCATCGCCGGCACCGACATCCTGTCCCAGCACGCGCGGGGGACCGCGATCGACCTGAACCCCGTCGAGAACCCGATGGTCTGGCCGGGCGCCGAGAAGTTCGTGCCGCCGGGCGGCGCCGCCTACCTCGATCGTCGCGACGTCCGGCCCGGCATGATCGTGCGCCCCGGCCCCGTCACCGCGATCTTCGACGAGCT
>DDTA01000221.1:251-847 GCA_002344285.1 Myxococcales bacterium UBA2376 | reverse complement strand
GAGCCGTTCACGGCGTTCCGCAGCCGCCTGCGCGCGGCGAAGATCTGGGACCGCGAGCGGCCCGCCGTGCCGCTGCGGGTGCTCGGCGCGTCGGGGCCGATCGTCGTGCCGTCACCGTTCATGCTCGCGCTCGCCACCGCCGCCACCGACGACGACGNNGCGCTCGACGTCATCGCCGATCGCCTGCTCGAGCTCAACCCGCTCCTGTTCAAGACCGTCGTCGAGCTGATCGAGCAGCGCCCGCACGGCAAGGACGAGGTGTCCAAGTACCTCGGCTCGTTCGCGTACCGCGGCAAGCCGCCGTCGCGCCCGGATCTCGAGTCGTTCTTCCTCGCGCTCATCGCCACCGGCGTCGCGCGGATCCTCGGCATCGCGCTCGTGCCGGGGCCGCGCGCCGAGCGGCTCAAGGCCACGCTCGCCGGGCTCGACGTCGACGAGCTGCTCGAGAACCCGACGCCCTTGCCCGAGCCCGTGATCCCGAGCGCCGAGGAGGACGCCGAGGCGCCCGCGCCGATCGCGGACCCCGGCACGGCCGCGACCCTCTCGGCGGTGGCCGCGGCCACGCCCGCCCTCGAGGCGCCGGCGAGCTCGCCCTT
>DDTA01000221.1:0-230 GCA_002344285.1 Myxococcales bacterium UBA2376 | reverse complement strand
GGCAGCTTCTCCGACGAGCTGCTCGAGGAGACGACCGCGCGCATCGCGGCGTGGTGGAAGGAGACGCCCGGGGCGGCGCCGCTCTACACGCCCGCCGACTTCGGCTTCGATCCCGAGGCGTGGGTCGAGGGCGCCGACGAGGTCATCTACCGCATCGCCGTCGCCGCGGCGCTGGTGTTTCGCCTCGAGACCGATCGCGACGGGGTGATCCGCGCGTACAAGGCGCTCGA
>DDTA01000351.1 GCA_002344285.1 Myxococcales bacterium UBA2376 | reverse complement strand
GCGCGCGATGAGCTCCTTCACCAGCAGGAGCTGCGCCTTGTTGGTGTCCTGGAACTCGTCGACCAGGACGAAGCGGTAGCGGCCGGCCCAGCGGTCGGCGACGGCCGGGTCGCGCTGCAGCAGGCGCACGGGCTCGACGATGAGGTCGTCGAAGTCGAAGGCGGCGTAGGCGCGGAGCGCGGCCTGGTAGCGCGGGTAGACCTCCTGCGTGATGAAGTCGTACTCGTCCCCGTCGCGCGGCTGGTAGTCCTCGGGCGCGACGAAGCCGTTCTTGGCCAGCGAGATCCGGTTCAGGATCGCCTTCACGTCCCAGCGGCGCTCGCCGTCGCGCGAGAAGTCCTTGAGCCCGCGCAGGATGTCGCGCACGACGCCGAGCTGGTCGGCGGTGTCGTAGACGGCGAAGCCCGTCGGGTAGCCCAGGCTCTTGCGCTCGGCGCGCAGCATGGTGAGGCCGAGCGCGTGGAACGTGCCCATCGTCAGCTTGGACGCGAGCTTCTTGCTGCCGAGCAGGTGCGCGATGCGCTCGCGCATCTCCTCGGCGGCCTTGTTGGTGAACGTGAGGGCGGCGATCGCGTCGGCCGGGATGCCGAGGTCGAGCAGGTGCGCGATGCGGTAGGTGATGACGCGGGTCTTGCCCGAGCCGGCGCCGGCCAGGACCAGGAGCGGCCCGCCGCCGTGGTGGACCGCCTCGCGCTGCGGCGGGTTGAGACGACTCGTATCGACGGCCACGGAGCCACACACACTACCCGACCGCTGCCCGCCGGTCGCGGGCGGCCTGCTACGATTCCAGCCCGGGTGACTCCGGATGCAGAGAACGAGCGTCGGTACGCCCGCCTGATCGAGGAGCTCGAGGCGGAGTTCCCGCGCATGCGGCTTGTCAAGAAATGTGACTCGCGGCTCCACCGCGTCATCCACCACGCGCTCGCGGTGGTGACGCTCGGCGGGATGCGGACGTACCTGGACGGCTACCAGACGACCATCGGGCGCACGATCTACGTCACCGCGGACTGGGACGAGCGGGACGCGCTCGAGCGGTACTGCACGCTGCGCCACGAGGCGGTCCATCTCCGCCAGTTCAGGCGGTTCACCCTCCCGGGGATGGCGTTCCTGTACCTGTTTTTGCCCCTCCCCCTCGGCGTGGCGTATTTTCGCTCCCGGTTCGAGATGGAAGCGTACGAAGAGTCGATCCGCGCGGCCGCGGAGGTGTATGGAGCCGAACATCCGCGACGCGCATCGTACCGGGAGCACGTGGTGAAGCAGTTCACGGGGCCTTCGTACGGATGGATGTGGCCGTTCCGGCGCGCGGTCGAGCGCTGGTATGACGGCGTGCTCGCCAGCTTGCCGGCCGCGGAGGCCAACTGATGTCCGATCCGATCGTCGGCATCGACCTCGGCACCACCAACTCGGTGGTGTCGGTGTGCGATGCATCCGGCCAGCCCAAGGTCCTGACCGACCAGCGCGGCACGAAGATCCACCCGTCGGTGGTGTCGTTCCATCCCAACGGGTCGGTGATCGTCGGGGTCGACGCCAAGCAGCGGCGTGTGATCGATCCGCGCAACACGGTGTACTCGGCCAAGCGGCTCATCGGGCGGCAGTGGAAGAGCAAGGAGATCCAGGCCGCGATCGGGCGCATGCCCTACACGATCAAGGAGGGCGCGAACCAGCAGCCCGTCCTGGTCACGCGCGGCGGCGAGTTCGCGGTGCCGGAGATCTCGGCGATCGTGCTCGACCACGTCCGCAACATCGCCAAGCAGGCGCTCGGCCAGGAGATCTCGCGCGCGGTGGTGACCGTGCCGGCGAGCTTCACCGACGCGCAGCGATCGGCGACGGCGACGGCGGGCGCGATCGCCGGCATCACCGTCGTGCGCGTGCTCAACGAGCCGACGGCGGCGGCGCTGGCCTACGGGCACCAGCGCCAGCTGTCGCGCACGATCGCGGTGTACGACTTCGGCGGCGGAACGTTCGACGTGACCATCCTGCGCCTGCAGGATCAGGTGTACGAGGTGCTGGCCACGGCCGGTGACTCGTTCCTCGGCGGCGACGACATCGACGAGGTGCTGATGCACCACATGGCCGACCAGTTCCTGGCCAGCCATCGCATCGACGTGCGCGAGAACGAGGTCGGCGTGATGCGCCTGCGGGCGGTGGCGGAGCAGACCAAGATCGAGCTGTCGCGGCGGACCCGCGCGATCGTCAAGGTCGACGAGATCGCGTACGGACCGGGCGGCGCGCCGCTCAACCTCGAGGTGGAGATCACGCGCGACCAGCTCGTCGAGCGGGCGGCGCCGTTCTTCGACAGGTCGTTCGCGGTGTGCGAGGAGGCGATGCGGCTGGCGCAGGTGTCGGCGGCGCAGATCGAGGACGTCGTCCTGGTCGGCGGCACGACCAAGATCCCGCACGTGCGCGAACGCGTGACGCGCTTCTTCCAGCGCCCGCCGCGCACCGACGTGAACCCCGAGGAGGCGGTGGCGATGGGCGCGGCGCTGCAGGCGTCGGCGCTCGAGCGCATCCTGTCGCGGCGGCCGACGACGCGGGCGCCGTCGGTGCCGCTGCCGGAGGCCGCGCCGGGGACGTTCGAGGACGACGCGGCGACCGCGGAGAAGCGGACGACGTCGCCCATGGGCGCCGAGGTGCGGCCGCCGCGGACGCGGACCGAGCGCGCGGTGGCGCGCGGCGAGCAGGTCGATCGGTTCGAGGAGCCGACCGGGGCCAAGGCGATCGCGCGCATCACCAAGCCGGGCGCGGCGGCGCCGCCGCCCATCCCGAGCGCCAAGCGGACGATGATCGGGATGCCGGTGACGCCCGGACCGCAGCCGCACGGCGAGGACGCGGGCACGGGCGAGCTGACGATCGAGCGGCTCGGAACGGAGTCGACGCGCGCCGAGAGCGGGCCGATCGGCGTGGCCGGGCCCGCCCCGGTGGGTCCGGCGATCGCTGGCGACGGGTGGTCGCAGCCGCCGACGGTCCCCGCGGCGCAGATGCCGACCCTGATCGGCGCGCAGCCTCCCGTGGTGCCGGCGGCGCAGCTGCCGACGCTGGTGGGCGCGATGGCCGTCGGGGCCGCGGGGGGCGCGCAGTTCGCGCCGCCGCCGCGGGGCGGGCCGCAGGTGATGGACGTGACGCCGCGCGGGCTCGGCATCGGGACGGTCGCCGGGTTCTGCGAGGAGCTCATCCGGCGGAACTCGCGCGTGCCCGCCGAGATGAAGAAGATGTTCTCGACCTCGCGCGACCAGCAGCAGATGGTGCGGATCCGCGTGTGCCAGGGCGAGAGCCGGCGCATCGACGACAACGTCATCCTCGGCGACCTCGTGCTCGAGGGGCTGCCGGCGCGGCCGCGCGGCGAGACGTCGATCGAGGTGACGTTCCAGCTCGACGCGAGCGGGATCCTGCAGGTACGGGCGAGGGACGCGCAGACGGGGCAGGAGCAGCGAGCCAGCCTCGACATCGTGGGGGCGCAGTCGCCGCAGGAAGTGGCGGCGGCGAGGGAGAGGTTTGCTCAGCTCAGACGGTGATCGGGCGCGGGCTCGAGACGAACGCCGCTCAAGGGCGGCGGCGTGCTAGAAGGGGCTGTGCGGCAGGCACGCGTCGAGCGCAACACCAAGGAGACCCAGATCACCGTGGAGCTCGCGCTCGACGGTGCGGGTCAGCGGCAGCTCGACACGCCCATCCCGTTCCTCACCCACATGCTCGACGCGCTCGCGCGGCACGGGCTGTTCGATCTGGCGGTGACGGCCCGGGGCGACATCGAGATCGACGGGCACCACACCGTCGAGGACATCGGCCTCGTGCTCGGGCAGTGCTTCCGCGAGGCGCTCGGCGACCGCGCCGGCATCGCGCGCTACGGCTGGGCGACCTTGCCGATGGACGAGACCCTGGCGACGGTGGCGGTCGACTTCTCGGGGCGGCCGGCGTTCGTGTGGAACGTCGCCGGGCTCGAGGGCAAGTGGATCGGCACGTTCGACTGCGAGCTGGCCAAGGAGTTCTTCGCGGCGTTCGCGACGCGCGCCGAGGCCAACGTCCACGTGATGCTCCACTACGGCGGCAACCCGCACCACGTCATCGAGATCATCTTCAAGGCGTTCGCCAAGGCGCTCGACCAGGCGACGCGCATCGACCCGCGGACGCTGGGCGCCGTGCCCTCGACCAAGGGCACGCTGACGACGTGACCCGTCCGACGAGTCGAACATGAGGGTCGTCATCGTCGACGTCTGCGGCGGCAACCTCCGGTCGGTGGAGAAGGCGGTGGCGACGGCGGGCGGCCAGGCGGTGGTCGTGACCCGCGATCCCGACGCTGTCCGGAAAGCGGACAAGGTGATCGTGCCCGGGCAGGGCGCGTTCGGGGCGTTCACGCGCGGCCTGGCCGAGCGCTCGCTCGAGGCGCCGCTGCGCGAGGTGATCACGCGCGGCACGCCGTACCTGGGCATCTGCCTCGGGCTGCAGGTGCTGTTCGACGAGAGCGAGGAGCAGGGGCCGCAGCGGGGGCTCGGGCTGGTGCCCGGCAGGGTCGTGCGCTTCCGCCCGGCGGCGCACGCGCTCAAGGTGCCGCACATGGGCTGGAACCAGGTGAGGCGCGTGGCGGCGGACCCGCTCGGCGACGCGGTCCCCGACGGCGCGCACGTCTACTTCGTGCACAGCTACCACGTCGTGCCCGCCGACCGGCGCGTGGCGGTGATGGACAGCGAGCACGGCGGCGCCTTCTGCGCGGCGATCCGCAAGGACAACGTGTTCGCGGTGCAGTTCCATCCCGAGAAGAGCCAGCAGGTCGGGCTGGGGCTGCTGGAGGCGTTCGTGAGGGAGAAGGCATCATGAAGGTGTTCCCCGCGATCGATCTGCTCGGCGGCAAGGCCGTGCGGCTGCTCGAGGGCCGGCGCGACGCGGCGACGGTCTATCGCGAGCGCCCCGAGGAGCTGGTCGCCGAGCTGTGCGCGGCCGGCGTCGAGCGCCTGCACGTGGTGGATCTGGACGGCGCGTTCGACGGCGCGCGCAAGCACGCGGACGTGATCGCGCGCCTGTGCGCGGCGGCGCCGGTGCCGGTCGAGGTCGGCGGCGGCATCCGCGACGCGGCGGGCGCGCGCGGCGTGATCGCGGCCGGCGCGAGGTACGTGGTGCTCGGGACCGCGGCGGTCAAGCAGCCGGCGATGGTCGAGGCCCTGTGCAAGGAGCTGCCGGGGCAGGTCGTGGTCGCGGTCGACGCCAAGGACGGCATGGTCGCGGTCGAGGGCTGGGTCGAGACGTCGACGGTGTCGGCGATCGAGCTCGGCCAGCGCGCGGCGGCGTGGGGCGCGGGCGCGTTGCTCTACACGGACGTCGCGCGCGACGGCACCGGCAAGGGGCCCAACGTGGCGGCGACGGCGGCGCTGGCGGCGGCGGTGTCGATCGACGTCATCGCGTCGGGCGGCGTCCACACGCTCGACGATCTGCGGCGGCTGGCGGCGGCGGGCGTGCCCGCGGTCGTGGTCGGGCGCGCCCTCTACGACGGGCGCTTCACCGTCGCCGAGGCGGTGGAGGCGGCGCGATGCTGACGCGGCGGATCATCCCGTGCCTCGACGTGAAGGATGGGCGCGTGGTGAAGGGCACGGCGTTCGTGCAGCTGCGCGACGCCGGCGATCCGGTCGAGCAGGCGACGGCGTACGACGCGCAGGGCGCCGACGAGATCTGCTTCCTCGACATCTCGGCGTCGCCGTACGGCCGCTCGACCATCGTCGACGTGGTCGCGCACACCGCCGACAAGGTCTTCGTGCCGCTCACGGTGGGCGGCGGCGTGCGCGCGGTCGACGACGTCGAGCGCCTGCTCCTGGCCGGCGCCGACAAGGTGTCGATCAACACCGCGGCCATCCGCGATCCTTCGCTCGTGTCGCGCGCCGCCGAGCGCTTCGGCAACCAGGCGATCGTCGTGGCCGTCGACGCCAAGCGCCGCGGCGACGGCACCTGGGAGGTCTACAGCCACGGCGGCCGCACCCCCGAGGGGAAGGACGCCCTGCGCTGGTGCGTGGAGATGGCCGAGCGCGGCGCCGGCGAGATCTTGCTCACCAGCATGGACCAGGACGGCACCCGCTCCGGCTACGACCTCGAGCTCGTGCGCGCCGTCGTCGACGCCGTCACCATCCCCGTGATCGCGTCGGGCGGCGTCGGCACCCTCGATCACCTGGCCGACGGCCTCGCCATCGGCGGCGCGGACGCGGTCCTCGCCGCCTCGATCTTCCACTACGGCCACCACACGATCGGGGAGGCCAAGGCCCACCTCGCGGCGCGCGGCCTCCCCGTCCGACTCACCTGACGCGGCGCCTTACCCACCTGCGTAATCGCCACCAGGCAACAGGGCGCCCACTCGCGCCTTACCCACCTGCGTAACCGCCACCCGCCATCAGGGCGCCCACTCGCGCCTTACCCACCTGCGTAACCGCCACCCGCCATCAGGACGCCCACTCGCGCCTTACCCACCTGCGTAACCGCGAACGCCTAGCGAATCAGTCCACGGGCCTCCGGAGCGACCTCGCGTCCCCGCGCTAGCGCTTCCGTCGTCCCCCCTCCGTTCAGCGATCCCTCTCGTCCTTCTCTCTCGTCCTTCTCTCTCGTCCTTCTCTCTCGTCCTTCTCTCTCGTCCTTCTCTCTCGTCCTTCTCTCTCGTCCTTCTCTCTCGTCCTTCTCGAACGCGCCCTCCTCCCGCACGTCCTT
>DDTA01000115.1 GCA_002344285.1 Myxococcales bacterium UBA2376 | reverse complement strand
CATCTCGAAGTCGATGCGCGCCGCGGTGCGGAGCTGCGCGTGCGTGAGCTCGGGAGCCGTGAGCGGCACGCCGTCGACGCTCACGGCGCGCACGAAGCGGCGCCGCGGAGATGCACCGGGCGCGGCGATGACCAGCTCGTGGCCGTCGACGACCACGCGGGCCTGCTCGAAGATCGGCGCGCTCACGACGTAGCGATCCGAGCCCGGCACCGGGTAGAGCCCGAGTGACGCGAACACGTACCAGGAGCCGAGCGTGCCGCCGTCGTCGTTGCCGGCGACGCCCTCGGGCAGATCGCTGTAGAGGTTGTCGATGATCCAGCGCGCCCACTCCTGGGTGAGATCGGGGCGCCCGGCCTGCGCGAACAGGAACGCGGCGTTGATGTCGGGCTCGTTGCCGTGCCAGTAGTACGGGCGCGGGAAGTTGGCCGCCGACGGATCCGCGGTCTCCCAGTCGCGGCGCGCCTCGGTGAAGAACATCTTCAGCTTGCCGACCAGCGCGTCGCGCCCGCCCATCAGCTCGGCCATGCCGGCCACGTCGTGCGCGCCGGCCATCCACAGCGAGTGCCACGCGTTGGCCTCGGCGTAATCCTCCGACAGCTCGAGCGGATCGAACGCGCCGGGGAAGGTGCCGTCCGCGGCGCGCGCGCGCAGGAAGCCGACCGCCGGGTCGTAGAGCGCGCGCCAGCCGTGGGCGCGCCCTCGCAGCGTCGCGGCGTCGGCGTCGTGGCCGAGCGCGGCGCCGAGGTTGGCGAGCGCGAAGTCGTCGTGCGCGTACTCCGTCGTGTGGCTCACCGAGCGGCCGATCGACGCGGGCACGTAGCCGAGCTGCATGTAGACCTCGACGTGGCTGCGCCCGCCGCGCCCGAGCGGCGGCACGGTCGGCGACATCGCCGCCTCGCGGAGCAGCGTCCACGCCCGCTGCTCGAACGCCGCGTCGCCGCGCGCGTGGCCCTTCACGAGGTGATCGGCGACCGCGATGTCGCAGCTCGCGCCGAGCATCGTGCCGGCCTCGCCGATCGCGATCGGCCAGCGCGGGCAGCCGCCGAGCCCCTCGCCCAGACGCACGAGCGAGTACGCCGAGTCGTGCGCGCTCGCCGGCGAGAGCCACGAGTAGAGCGGGTGCACGGTGCGGTAGGTGTCCCAGAGCGAGAAGTCCGACAGCTGGGTGTAGCCCGACGCGACCTCGGGCGCGGCCATGCCGACGAGGCGGAACGCGCCGTCGGCGTCGCCGATGATCGTGGGCATGAGGAACGCGTGATAGAAGCTGGTGTAGAACGTGCGGCGCTCGGCGACCGTGCCGCCGGTCACCTTCACGACCTCGAGTCGCTCGCGCCACGCCTGCTCGACGGCGGCGCGGGTCGCGGCGGCGTCCCACGCCGGCAGCTCGGCGGCGAGGTTGGCCTCGGCGCCGGCGAGCGACACGAGCGACACGCCGACCTGCAGCTCGACGGGCGCGCCGCCCGCGATCGTGAGCGCGGCGCCCACGCCCGTGCCGGTCGCGTCGGTGCCGGCCGAGGCCGGCGCCCCGCCCGACCACACGACGCTCGCCTGCCACGGCTGCCGCGTGCGCGCGACGAAGAAGAGGTCGTAGCCGCCGAAGCCGTCGCTCATGCCGCCGTCGTGGTGCAGCCGGCCGCGCACCGTCTGCGTCGCCGCGTCGAGGTGGAGCTCCGCATCGGTGACCGTGCCGCCGCTCAGCGTCTTGTCCAGATCGAGGACGAGCGTGCCGGCCGCGCCGCCGAAGTCGTACACGTGGTGCGCCCCGCGCGCGGTCGCGACGAGCTCGACGGCGGTGCCGTCGGCGAGCGTGACGGCGTAGCTCCCCGCGCGCGCGCGCTCGTCGGCCTTGGCGAACCGCGCCTCGTAGTCGACGACGCTGGTCTTCGTCGGGTCGAAGGCGCGGGTCGGCATCACGGCGAGGATCCCGTAGTCGGTGGCGCCGGCGCCGTGCAGGTGGAGATGCGTGAACGCCTGGATGATGTCGTCGCCGTACCAGTAGCCCGAGTAGTGCTGGAAGTTGATCGTGCCGAACGGACCGCGCGTGTCGGGGCCGAGCTTCACGAGCCCGTGGGGCGCGGCCGCGCCGACGAAGCTCGATCCGTAGGCGAACCCGAGCCCGCCGGTGCCGATCGTCGGATCGACGTGCGCGAGCGGATCGGTGACCTCGGGCAGCGGCGGTCCATCGCCGGCGCCGTCGTCGCCACCGCACGCGACCGCCGCGCCGAGGAGGAGGGCGAGCATCGCCCGCGTGCACGCATCGAAGGGCACGACGCTGAACGTACCTCGTGGTGAGGACCCGGTCACGGCTCCGTTTTCGCCCGCCGCGCGCGTGTCCGTGGTCCATGCCTTGCAACTTCGTCTGTCATGCGCACCTTCCTTCCCGTCCTCGCTTCGGTGGTCACCTCCGGGCTCGTCGCCTGCGCGTCCAGCGAAGGCGGCGTCGACGATCCACGCGATCTCCTTGCCTCGCCGCAGCGCGCATCGATTGCGGCGAGCGAGAGCAAGACGAACGTTCATGCGTCCATTCGCCGCCCCGACGGGATCCACGGCGGCGACGCGAGCCTCCTCGTGAAGGAAGGTCACGCCGTCGTGCGCATGGACCGCGGTCCCGACCGCGACGATCGGCTCGTGCTCGAGGAGCTGCGCGTCGCGTACCAGGACGTCGTCCTGCCGCCGGCGTACTTCCACGACGACCAGGTGCTCACCGGCATCGAGGTCCGGCTCGAGCGTCCGCTGGAGATGCCCGCACGCGCGAGCGCGAGCGGCGTCGTGTGGAGCTCGGGCACCGCGGATCTCCGCCTCGACTGGGACCTGCGCGTCGACGGTGAGCGCTACGGACTCGCCCCCCAGACGCTCGCCGGGCTCGACGTCGAGCTGATCGTCAGCACACCGGATGGCGCGCTCCGCGTCGACCTTGCCGTCTTCCGCGACGGCCTCATGTGGACGTGGGCCGAGGACGTCATCACGCTGAGCGACGCCGTGCTCGTCACCACGGCGTACGGCGGCATCGACTGATGCCGGACGCCCGCTGACTCAGTCCATCTGGTACGGCGGCGGGATCTGCTCGGGGCTCTCGACGCAGAGCCCGAGGTCGCGGAGCAGGCCGTCGCCGAGCGCGAAGATCCAGCCGTGCACGGCCAGGCTCTGCCCGCGGTTCCACGCGTCCTGCACGATCGTCGTGTGGCAGACGTTGGCGACCTGCGCCTTCACGTTGAGCTCGGCGAGCCGGTTGCCACGCTCGCGTGGATCCTCGATCGCGTCGAGCTCGTCCTCGTGCGACATGCGCACGTCGCGCACGTGGCGCAGCCAGTTGTCGATGAGCCCGTGCGGCTTGCGATCGAGCGCGGTGGCGATGCCGCCGCAGCCGTAGTGGCCACACACGATCACGTGCTTGACCTCGAGCACCTCGATCGCGTACTGGAGCACCGACAGGCAGTTCAGATCCGAGTGCACCACCACGTTGGCCACGTTGCGGTGCACGAACAGCTCGCCGCTGCGGAGCCCGATGATCTCGTTGGGCGGCAGCCGCGCGTCGGAGCAGCCGATCCACAGCATCTCGGGCCGATGCACGGCAGCGAGGTGCTTGAAGAAGTCGGGATCTTCTTCCAGCTCGCGGGCGGCCCACTCGCGGTTGGCGACGAAGCACTTCTCGAGGATGCGCACGCCCGGTGTTTACCACGAGCGCGGCGCGCGCCCCGCTGAGGTACGCTCCGCGGCGATGGCCAAACGCGCCTCACGTCCCACCGACGCCGTGCTCCGCGAGCTCCGCGCCTTCGGGCTCGCGTACCCCGGCGCGCACACCAAGAGCCCCTGGCCCGGGCACCTCGACCTCGCGGTCAACGACAAGACGTTCGCGTACCTGCCGCTCGAGGGCGACGCGTTCCACATCTCGTGCAAGCTGCCGCGGTCGGCGGGGGTCGCGCTCATGCTGCCCTTCTGCCAGCCGGCCGGCTACGGCCTCGGCAAGAGCGGCNNCTACCGCGCGCAGGCGCCGAAGAAGCTGGTCGCGCAGCTCGACGTCGCCGCGCCCGCGGCGAAGCCGTCCGCGAAGGCCAAGAGGAAGCCCGCCGCGAGAACGAAGACGCCCGCCTCCAGGGCGAAGACGCCCGCCACGAAGCGCCGCTGACCGCAGACCGTGCGCCCGCTCCCCGCGCCGGCGCAGCCGGTGCGCGCTTCAGATCGCTTCCATCAGCTCGAGCGCGCGGGCGTCGGCGTCGTCGGCGAGCCGCCGCAGCACGTCGACGTAGCTCACGATGCCGCGTAGCTCGCCCCGCGGATCGACCACCGGCACCGCGCCGATCCGCCGGTCCACGATCCGGCGCGCGACCGCGCCCAGCTCCTCCTCCGGCTCGGCGGTGACCAGCTCGCGCGTCATGTACCCGCGCACCTCGTCGTTCGCGCTCGGTCCCTGCCCGTCGCGTCCGACCAGCGGCCCTCGAAGATCACGATCGCTGATCATGCCGAGCAAGTGATTGGCGGCGTCGACCACGGGCAGATGCCGCAGGCCCCAAGTGGCCATGATCTGCGAGGCTNNGGAGTCATGAGGTGCGCGATGCGGGTCATGCCTCCAGTAGAGCAACCCGCGTGCCGGATCCCCCCGGGGAGCGCACGCTGCCGGAGTGCCCGACCTACGCTTCGCTCCAGCGCGGCTCGTCGCGTCGCCCGCGGCCACCACCGCGGCGACCTGCCGTGGCATGGTCGGCGCCATGGCCGACG
>DDTA01000065.1:197-20247 GCA_002344285.1 Myxococcales bacterium UBA2376 | reverse complement strand
GCTCGGCGACGGCCGCGGGCTTCGTGCCGCCGCACGCGCAGGCCAGCGCGATCACGCACAGGATCGCGCGCGCGCCGCTCACCGCCTCGCCCTGCGCAGCTCGATGTTCTTCACCGCGACGCCTTGCTCCTCGACCTTCACGACCTTCTCCTGCGGCTCGTAGCCGGGCATCGACACGACGATGGTGTACGTGCCGGGCGGCACGTCGACCTGGAACGAGCCGTCGGCGCCGGCGGTGACCTCGACGCCGGCGGGCTCGACGCGAACGGTCGCGCCCAGCCCCTTGCCGTCGAAGCTGCGCACGAGGCCGCGGATCTGCGACGGCGGCTTCACCCGTGCGAGCGTCACCTCGAGCTGCGACTCGAGCCCGGCCGTGATCGCGAGCGTGCGCTGGGTCGGCTCGTGACCGGGGCGCTCGACGATCACGTCGACCGAGCCCGGCGTGACGTCGTCGAGCGTGAAGGTGCCATCCTCCCCCGTGGTCGCGGTGCGCGCGCCGAGTCGCACGATCGCGTCGGGGAGCGGGGCGCCGTCGGGGCCGACGATGCGGCCCTTGACCGAGCCGGTCGTCGGCGCCGCCGGCGGCGGGGGTGGCGGCGGCGGCTCGGGCTCGTCGGGTCGCGCGACGACGACCGGCGCCACCTGCGCCCGCGGGCGCGGCCGCCACGACAGGCCGATGATCGCGGCGACGCGCGGCTCCACGTTCACCAGGGTCGCGTCGATCTCCGGTCGCGCGCTGGCGGCGACCTCGAGCTGGCCCTCGAGGGTCAGCGAGTCATCGAGCGGCTTGCGGGCGCCGAGCCCGACGCGGAGCGGGCTCTCGAGCGCCGACGGCGCGCCGTCGCCGACGAGCACGTCCCAGCTCACCTCGCCGAAGAGCACGACGCCGGCGCCCCGGCGCGTCACCGCGGCGCCGACCAGCACGGCGTCGTAGTCGGAGATGCCGAGGCCGAGCTTGTCGGGGAACGACAGCATGCTGGCGTCGACCGAGTTGCCCGAGCGATCGAGGCGGAAGCCGGCCGTGCCGCTGATGGTCATCGCGCCGGCGCGCCTCGTGTAGATCGCCGAGGCGTCGACCGAGATCGCGTCCGGATCGATCGAGGGCACCTCGTCGCCGGGGAGCCACACGCCGAGGCGCAACCCCAGCCAGCTGCCGTCGGTGTCGCCGCGCGAGAGCGCGCGCGTCGCCGTCGCCCACAGCCGGGGATCGCCGACGAAGCCGTCGTCGGGCATGTCGCCCGTGTGCTTGTCGTACCGGCCGCGCACCTCGCCGCCCAGCTCGAGCCAGCGCGCGACGCCGACCGCGAGCGCCGCGGCGCCGCCGATGCGGTGGTGGGCGTCGTTGGCCTCGAGCACGCTCTCGGTGAAGCCGTAGCCCGTGCCGAGCGCGATCGAGACGCCTGGTCCGGGCTCGGCGGAGCGGACGCGGCCGGTCGCGCGCAGCCCGCCGTCGGCCGAGACCGCCGTCGCCGCCAGGCTCAGCACCGCTGCGATCACCACGACGCTCCGCGACACGCTTCGCAACATCATCGGGCTCCTCCGCTGGTGCGGATCGACACGGGGATCCGGAACGCCGTCGGCACCGTCTGCCGAGGGAACCGTGTACCGCGACCGACCCCGGCGATGCACGCACCCAGCGGCGTCTTGCCGATCTCTTCCGGCTGCACCTCGACCTTGGTCGGCACGCCGTCGACGCCGATCTCGAAGCGCAGCACCACCGACGGGGCGTGGATCACCACGTCCGGGTGATCGGCGAAGCACTTCTCGACCTTCGCTTGCCGGCGCGCGAAGGGCTCCGACAGCGGATCGGCGGCGGGTGGACGCGGGCGCGGGCTCGGGCGTGCGTCGGCGGGGGGCGGCCCGGCGTCGACGGGGGCGGGCTCGTTCGCCGCGGCCGCGTCGGTCTCGGCTTCGATCGCGGCGTTCCCGCGCTCGGCGACGAGCACGATGGGCTGTTCGGCAGCGCGCGGCTCGCGCTGCGCCTTCCACCACAGCGTCCCCGCGACGAGCCCGCCCGCGAGCACGGTGGCGAGCACGATCGGGAGGACCGGCATGCGACGCGCCGACGGGCTCGGCGCGCCCGGGCGCACGCGCGGCGTCGTCACCGCGAGCTCGGAGACCGTGTCGGCCTCGCGGCTCGCCAGCGTGGCGCCGTCCGGGGTCGACGCCTGGGTGCCCGTGTCGTTCGCGACGCGCGCCGCCGGTCCGACCGGCGTGTTCATGGGAGCGTACGTCGGCGTGTCGGGGCTGACGTCGGTGGGCACGCGTCCCGCGTGCGGCGACGCGGGCGGCGCCACGCGCGCCCGCTGCGAGTCGCTCGTGCGCCACGGCTCGAGCTTGGGGCCCATCGTGCGCTCGAGGAACTCGCCGAGCGCGGCGGGGTTGAGCTGGAGCCCGGCGTCGCGCGCGAAGCCCTCGAGCGCCTGCGCCAGCTCGCGCGCCGTCGCGAAGCGCTGCGTGCGATCGACGCTCATCGCGCGCTGGATGATCGCCTCGAGCGCGGGCGGGAAGTCGGGCGCCTGGGTCGACGGCGCGGGCACCTCGCCGGTGATCACGGCCCACATCACCTGCGCGTCGTTCTGGCCGGCGAAGGCCCGGCGCTGCGTCGCCAGCTCGTAGAGGAGGACGCCGAGCGCGTAGACGTCGACCCGGCGATCGAGCGGCTCGCCACGGCATTGCTCGGGCGCCATGTACGCGAGCTTGCCCTTGGTGACGCCGACCGCGGTCACGTCCTCGAGGTTGGTCGCCTTGGCGATCCCGAAGTCGACGAGCTTGACCGCGCCGGCGTAGGTGACGACCACGTTCGACGGCGAGACGTCGCGATGGACGAGGCCCAGCGGCTTGCCGTCGTCGCCGGTGAGCTCGTGCGCGAAGTGACAGCCGGTCGCGGCGCCGACCACGATCGTCAGCGCGTGCTCGAGCGGGAGGACGCGCTGCCGTTGCGACAGCTCGCGCAGGAGCGTGCGGCAGTCCTCGCCGTGCAGGTACTCCATCGTGAAGTAGTGGAGGCCGTGCTCCTCGCCGAGGTCGTAGACGTGCGCGATGTTCGGGTGATCGAGGGTCGCGGCGTAGCGCGCCTCGTTGAAGAACATGCGGACGAACTCGGCGTCGCGCGCGTGCGAGGGCAGGATGCGCTTGAGCACGACGTGCTTGGCGAAGCCGGCGAGCCCCGACATGCGCGCGAGGTAGATCTCGGCCATGCCGCCCAGCGCGAGCCGCTGGACGATCTCGTAACGGCCGAGCCGGGTGCCGGGCGGGAGCACGTCGCCCATGGGGCGCCGCAGGATACCGTGTCGGCGCCCGACGGTGGTGGTGTAGGATTCACCAATGCCGCCGCCGTGGCTCGCCGCGATCGTCGTCGCCGGAGTCGCGGTCGGCTGCGGGCGGATCGGCTACGACGCGCGTGGCAGCGACGACGATCCCGACGCCGCCGCGGACGCCGCGGCCGACGCGCTCGCGACCGACGCGCTCGCGGTCGACGCGACCGACGCGCTGGCAGCGTGCCCGAACGGCACGACCGAGCTGTGCGCGGGGTCGACGGTCTGCATCGAGATCGACGAGCGCGGCTACGACACGTGGACCAACGCGGTCGCCGCGTGCGCCGCGGTCGGGCGCCGGCTCTGCGCGGGCGCCGAGTGGGATCTGGCGTGCCCGTGCGCGCCGGGGCTCAACGAGATGTTCGACGATGGCGGCGGCAGCGCCGCGGAGTGGGAGTGGGTGGCGGAGGAGAGCGGCGGCGTCGCGCACAAGCGCGGCTACTCGGCCTGCGCGGATCAGTCGACGCACGTCATCACCGACCCCTACGACTTCCGATGCTGCGTCGATCGGTAGCGGCCGTGCTCGTCGCCGCCGCTTGCAGCGGCGGCTCCTCGCAGCGCCCGACAGGCGATCGCCTGACGGGCGGGCCTCGGGCCTCGGGCCTTGGGCCTCAGGAAGAGGGCCCCGGGCCTCGGGGCGAGGTCGACGCCGGCGTGATCGACGCGGGCGTGATCGACGCGGGCGTGATCGACGCGGGTGTGATCGACGCGGGCGTGGTCGACGCGCCGCCGCCGCTCGTGATCCCGAAGCGCTACGTGCCGGCCAGGGGCAAGAGGACGACGCTGCGGGCCGAGCAGACGAAGACGGTCGGTCATGGCCTGCGCGTCACCTTCGAGGGCCAGGGCCACAAGCACCTCGTCGGCGGCGGTGCGGTCGGCTTCTACGAGCTCTCCTTCGCGCGCGGCGGCAAGAAGGGATCTGCGCGGCTCTCCACCCGCGAGGACGATCTCGAGGCCGAGCTCGACGCGCTCGGCGTCCTCGTCGTCGTCACGACCGACGGCGGCACGTTGACCGTCACCACGGTCGGCAAGACGCCGCGCCCGCTCGACGAGGACCGCGCGATCGAGCTGATCGAGGCCGCCGCCGCGCGCCACGGGCTCCCCGTGGAGGGCTCGAGCGCCAGCATGGAGGACGGCGTCCTCGGCTACGCCGCCGTGGACGGCGGCGTGCAGCGCTGGCGCGCGCGCATCGGCCTCTACACCCGGCGCATCTGGTTCCTGCCTCCCCGTTCCTTCGATCCCGGCCCCGAGCTCTAGCAACCGCGCGCGCCGCCCGAGGCCTTCTTCCCGAGGCCCGAGGCCCGACGCCCGAGGCCCACGCGCGTCACGCCACGCGCTAATGCGCGTGGCCGTGATGCGCGTGATCGTGGTGCGCGTGATCGTGCGGCGGCGGCGTCGGGATGCCGGCCGCGCCGCTGGCCGCGCCGGAGCCGGCGATCGGGTAGCCCTGCTTGCGCCAGAAGAGGATGCCCTCGTCGAGCACGTACGCCTGCTTGTGGCCGCGGCGGAGGAGCTCGTCGACGACGACGCCCGAGGCGTGATGCGGGCACGCGCAGTAGGCCACCACGACGACGTCCTTGGGCACGCGATCGAGCTTCGCCAGCTCGTAATGCGGCACCGAGATCGAGCCGGGGATGTGCTCGCGCACGAAGTCCGACTCGGGGCGCGCGTCGATGATGACCAGCTTCTGCTTCTTCGCGAGCGCGTCCTTCACCTGCACCGACGGGACGAAGCGGCGGTCGCGCGCCGTGAAGGTCGGCGACTTGCCCTTCGGGTTGATGACGACCGGGCCGTCCTTGACCGGCGCGGGCCCGGTCGGCTTCGTCGGCTCGGCCGGCAGCGACCAGCTCCGCATGTACGCGATGACGTCGGCGACCTGGTTGCCGTCGAGGCGGCTGGCGAACGCCTCCATCGGCGTGCCGGGGCGCCCGAACACGATCGCGTGGCGGAGGAAGCCGTCGGACGCGAGCGCGAGGAAGGTCGGGTTGGCCAGGTGCACACCCGTCGAGCGGGTCGACGGATCGCCGTGACACGTCTGGCACATCGTCACGTACAGCTGCTTGCCGCGCGCCGCGTCGCCCGCCGGCGGCGCCGGCGGCGCGATCGCCGTCTTCACGCCGCCCTTGTCGCGCAGGAACGCGACCACCGACTCGATCTCGCGCTGCGTGAGCGGGCCGTTCAGGTCGCGGCCGTACGGGGCCATCGCCGTGCCTGGTCGGCCGAGCTCGATGCTGCGCGCGATGAACGTGTCGTCCGCGCTCTCGAGGAACGTCCGCGACACGAGCGAGGGCGCGTTGTCGGCGGCGTAGCCCTTGGCCTCGGGGCCGTGACAGAGCGCGCAGTACTTGGTGTAAACCTCGGCGCCGGCCGCGACCTGCGGATCGGCGGGCGCAGGCGGCGGGGTCGGCGGGGTCGGCGCGACGGGCGAATCGTCGCGTGGTGGGGCGTCCGAGCGGGCGCCCCCACACGCCGCGAGCGCCGTGAGGCACGCCGCGGCGAGGAGCGCGGCGTTACCGCGTGTACACAGCATCCGGCGGACTATGCCACACGCTCCCGTGGCGGGAACCGGCACCTCGCGGCCGGCCCGACCACGACGGCGTCGATCGCCCCCGGGTTCTGCTGATTTACCGCTGGCACGCGCCTTGGATTGATATCCTCGGGACGCCCGTCGCCGAGGAGCCTCTGTCGATGTTCTCCACAGCTCGCCTAGCCATCACCGCCGGCCTTTGCACCGCCGGCCTCGCCGCCACCCACGCGACCGCCGAGGCGCAGTACGGTCCCGGCGCCTGTGACTGCGCCGTCGCCCCGGCGCCGGTCGTGGTCGTCGAGGCGCCGCCCACGTTGCCGAAGTGGGGCATCGGCCTGCGCGTGACGTCGATGACGCTCGCGCCCGAGAACAACCCCGAGGCCGAGACCGAGTACGGCGGCGGCGGCCTGCAGCTGCGCTACCGCGTGGCGCCGCGCTGGCAGCTCGAGCTCGCGTTCGATCATGTCACCGAGCGCCTGGAGGACGGCCAGATGGGGACGCGCCAGCTGCAGTCGGCGACCCTCGCCGCGCAGTATCACTTCCGCCCCTACGCGCGCTGGGACTGGTACGCGCTCGTCGGCTTCGGCGGGACGGCCAACGGCGACCCCGAGATCAGCGACGAGGAGCGCGAGGCGAGCTCGGTCGGCCACGTGCACCTGGGCGTCGGCGTCGAGCGCCGCTTCCGTCACCTGGCGATCGGCGCCGAGCTGCGCGCCGTCGGCATCGCGCCCCGCGAGGGCGAGGACGCGCCCCAGACCGATCCGGTCCGGCCGACGGGCATGACGGTTCCGACCGCGGAGATCGACGCCGAGGGCTCGAGCGGCGGACAGCTGACGATCGCGGCGACGTACTACTTCTGATCGCCTTTTCGAGTACGTTCCGGCCGTGCACACCGTCTGCATCGGCGGCGGCCCGGCCGGCCTCTACCTCGGCGTCCTCCTCAAGCTGGCGCAGCCGCGCCAGCGGGTCACGGTCCACGAGCGCAACCGGCCCGACGACACGTTCGGGTTCGGGGTCGTGTTCTCCGACGCGACGCTCGGCAACCTCGCCGACGCCGATCCGGTGACCCACGCCGCGATCACCTCGCGCTTCGCGCGCTGGGACGACATCGAGACCCATGTTCGCGGTCACGTCTTCACCTCGACCGGCCACGGGTTCTGCGGGCTCGAGCGCAAGGCGCTCCTGCTGATCCTCCAGGACCGCGCGCGCGAGCTTGGCGTCGAGCTGTGCTTCGAGCAGCCGGTGACGTCGCTCGACCAGGTCGCGGGCGCCGATCTGGTCGTGGCCTGCGACGGCGTCGGCAGCTGGGTGCGCGACGCGCTCGCCGCGCAGTTCGAGCCCGACGTCGACGTGCGGCCCAACAAGTTCGTCTGGCTCGGCACCACGGTGCCGTACGGCGCGTTCACCTTCATCTTCAAGGAGACCGCGCACGGCCTCTTCCGGGTGCACGCGTACCGCTACTGCGAGACCGGGTCGACCTTCATCGTCGAGTGCACGCCGGCGACGTGGGCGGCCGCCGGCTTCGACGGCGCCGACGAGGATCGCACGATCGCGATCCTCGAGGACATCTTCGCGGCCGAGCTCGGCGGCCACCGGCTGATCAAGAACCGCTCGATCTGGCGCAACTTCCCGACGGTGCGCAACAAGCGCTGGCGCGCCGGCAACGTCGTCCTCATGGGCGACGCCGCCCACACCGCGCACTTCTCGATCGGCTCGGGCACCAAGCTCGCGATGGAGGACGCGATCGCGCTGCGCGACGCGCTGGTCGCCGAGCGCGACGTCGCGACCGCGCTCGCGGCCTACGAGATGCGCCGGCGGCCCGAGGTCGAGGCGCTCCAGGCCGCGGCCCAGGCGAGCCTCGAGTGGTTCGAGGGCACCGAGCGCTACGTCGGGCTCCCGCCCGCGCAGTTCGGCTACAGCCTCATGACCCG
The DNA here is from genome assembly GCA_002344285.1 of Myxococcales bacterium UBA2376. GTDB lineage: Bacteria > Myxococcota_A > Polyangia > Haliangiales > Haliangiaceae > UBA2376. The sequence continues at coordinate 12,472 of DDTA01000065.1, read as the reverse complement.
CAGCCTGCGCGTCTCCCACGCGAGCATGCTGCGCCGCGATCCGGTGCTCGCGCGCGCGGTCGAGCGCGTGCTCGCCGAGCGCGCCCGGCTCGAGCTCGACGCCGACGAGGCGCCGCCGCCGCCGATGTTCACGCCCGTCGAGCTCGCCGGGCTCACGCTGGTCAACCGCATCGCGCTCGCGCCGTGGCCGGTGGGCGAGGCCGAGGGCGGCGTCGTCGGCGACGGGCACCTCGTGTTCCTCGGCGCGCGCGCGACGGGCGGCGCCGGCCTCGTGCTCACCGAGCCCGTCGCGGCGAGCGGCGCGGGTGAGGTGCCGGCGATCGGCACCGACGAGCAGGCCGTGGCGTGGCGGCGCGTCGTCGAGTTCGTGCATGCGCGTTCGCCGGCGAAGATCGGCGCGGTGGTGCGGGTCGGTGACGCCGGGGTCGAGCCGCCGGCGCTCGCCGAGGCGGCGCGGCGCGCGGCCTTCGCGGGCTTCGACCTCCTGCTCCTCGACGCCGGCGGGACCGGCGACGACGTGGTGGACGGCGCCCTCGCCGCGGTGCGTCCGGCGTGGCCGTCGGAGCGGCCGCTCGGCGTGCGCGTGCGCCGCGGCGACTCGACGACGACGGTGGCGCAGGCCGCCGCGTGGCGCGCGCTCGGCGCGAGGGTGATCGCGGTGGCGCCCGGGTCGACACGCGCGAGCGGGGCGCGCCTGGACGCGGCGCCGCTCGCCGATCGCCTGCGCAACGAGCTCGGCGTCGCGGTGATCCTCGAGGACGCGGCCCCGACGCCGGCCGACGTCGACGCCGTGATCGCGGCGGGGCGCTGCGACGTGGTCGCCCTCGGTCGCGCGCTCGTGACCGATCCGGGCTTCGTCGGGCGCGCCGCCGAGGCCGCCGGCTGGCGTCGCGGCGAACAGACCGATGACTGACGGCCGCGAGGGCCGCGACGGCCGTGACGCTCGCGGTCGCCGGGTGCGGCGCGCGCCGCAGCGCTACCAGCTCGACAAGCGCGGCGTCGAGCTGGTCGCCGCGGGTCACCCGTGGATCTTCCGCGGCAACATGAGCTCGGCGGCGAGCGCGCTGGCCGACGGGCAGTGGCTCGCGCTCCACGACGGCAAGAACCGCGTCGTCGGCCACGGCGTGTTCGCCGCCGAGGGCGCGATCGCGGTCCGCGTGCTCGCGCGCGGCGACGTGCGTCCCCGCGGCCCGTACTTCGGCGCGAAGATCGACGAGGCGCTCGCCCGGCGCGCGCCGCTCCGCGCCGAGACCGATGGCCTCCGCGTGATCCACGGCGAGAGCGACGGCGTCCCGGCGGTGACCGCCGACGTCCACGGCGACGTGGTGGTCGTGCAGAGCTACGCCGCCGGGGTCGAGGCGCTGGCGCGGCTGGTGGCGCGGCGGGTGGGGACGGCGGTGGGCGCCCGCGGCGTCCTCCTGCGCGGCGGCCACCGGCGCGTGGGCGCGGCCGCGAGCTCCCGCGCACCGCGCGTCCTGCGCGGGACCGTCGACGCCGAGGTCCGGTTCCGCGAGGGCCCGCTCACGCTCGTCAGCCGTCCGCTGTCCGGACAGAAGGGCGGGGGCTTCCTCGATCTGCGCGGCTTGCGCCGCTGGGTGGCGACCCGGCCGCTCGCCGGCGCCCGCGTCCTCAACCTGTTCGCGTACACCGGCACGCTGGGGCTGGCCGCGGAGCACGCGGGCGCCGCGCGCATCGTCCAGGTCGATCGTGCCGGCGACGCGCTCGCGCTGGCGCGCCGACACCACGTGCGCGACGCGGCGAAGCACGAGCTGGTGACCGCCGACATCTTCGACTGGCTGCCGGCGGCGACCGGCGAGTTCGACCTCGTGATCGTCGATCCGCCGAGCATGACCTCGCGCATGGAGCAGGTCCCGGGGGTGCTCGCGACCTACCGCCGCCTCCACCGCGCGGCCGCGGCGCGGGTCACGCCCGGCGGCGCCCTCGTGCTCGCCTGCTGCACGTCGCGCGTGACCCGCGCGCAGTTCCGCGCCGTCGTCGCCAACCTGCCGTCCCCGGCCGGCGGCGGCACCTGGGAGCTCGAGGCCGACCTGCCGCCGGAGCTCGATCATCCCGTCGGCTTCGCCGAGGCCGACTACCTCAAGGTGATGATCCTGCGCCGTCATTAGCTTCGCTCGGGCCTGCTCCGCGCTTCGCGCTCCGGCCGCGTCGTCGTGGGCGCTACCCCGGTCCTCGCTTCGCTCGTGGCCCCACTCCTCGCGGCCGGCCCTCGCGCCGGCTACGCTCTTGCGAGCGTGCCGGAGCTGCCCGACATCACGGTCTACGTGGAGCAGCTCGCCGCGTACACGAAGGGGCACACGCTGCGCGGGCTGCGCATCGCGAGCCCCTTCCTCCTCCGCTCCTACGATCCGCCGGTGGCGGCGCTCGTCGGCAAGACCATCACGGGCACCGGTCGCATCGGCAAGCGCCTCGTCCTCCACTTCGAGGACGACCTCCACGCGGTCATCCACCTGATGATCGCGGGGCGCCTGCGCTGGAAGCCCGCGGGCGCGGGCATCCCCGGCAAGTTCGGGCTCGCCGCCTTCGACTTCGACCACGGCACGCTCCTGTTCACCGAGGCGAGCCCGAAGAAGCGCGCGTCGCTCACCCTCGTGCGCGGCGAGGCCGCGCTCGCCGAGATCCACCGCGGCGGCATCGACCTCATGACGTCGGCGGACGCGGCGATCGCGGCGGCGCTGCGCGAGGAGAACCACACCATCAAGCGCGCGCTCACCGATCCCACGATCATCGACGGGGTCGGCAACGCATACTCCGACGAGATCCTGTGGGCGGCGCGGATGTCGCCGTTCCGCCAGACCAGGGACCTCACCGACGCCGAGATCGCGACCTTGTGCGACGCCGCCCGCGCGACCCTCGGCGACTGGATCGCGCGCCTGCGCGCCGAGGTCGGCGATCGCTTCCCCGACGAGGTCACCGCCTTCCACGACCAGATGGCGGTGCACGGCCGGTTCGCGAAGCCGTGCCCGCGTTGCGGCTCGCCGGTCCAGCGCATCGTCTACGCCGACAACGAGGCCAACTACTGCGCGACCTGCCAGACCGGTGGGCGCCTCCTCGCCGACCGCGGGCTCTCGCGGCTGCTCAAGGCCGACTGGCCCCGCACCCTGGCCGAGCTCGAGGAGCGCAAGGCCCGGGCACGGCAGGCGAATCCGCCCGCTCCCCCCTCCGACACCAGCGCCCGGTCACGGCCCGGTAAGAAACCTCGCAACCGGTAAACCCGGCGCGCGTCCCGTGCGTCTACCCCCAGCACGATGCACGCTGCGCGGGGCCCCGTCCGGCTCTGCGGGGGAGGCGTGCGCTGGAGAACCTACATGCGCAAGCTGCTCGCCAAGTTCCTCTTCGCCTCCGCCCTCGCCACGACCGTCGCCGCCTGCGGCCACAAGCCACCGACCAAGTCGTTCGTCAAGGTCGACCAGGTCGCGCTCGGCAAGGTCGTCGTCTACAGGAACGGCGTCGCCTTCTACGAGCGCCGCGCCCAGGTGACCGGCGGCAAGCTCACCGTCAGCGTGCCGCGCGATCGCGTCGACGACTTCCTCAAGTCGCTCACCGTCGTCGACGCCAAGACCCAGCAGCCGCTGCCCGTGTCCTTCCCGCGCCAGCAGTCCGAGGCGGGCGCGTTCCTCGACATGACGCTCGACGTGCCCATGGCGAAGAACCCGGGCGAGACCGCCGACGTGCTCCTCACCTACGTCACCGAGGCGCCGGTGTGGAAGCCGTCCTATCGCATCGCGGTCGGCCAGCAGGGCAAGGTGATGATCGAGGGCTGGGCGATCGTCGACAACACGTCGGGCGAGGACTGGAACAACGTGATGGTGGGCGTCGGCTCGAGCTCGGCGATGTCGTTCCGGTACGACCTCTGGAGCGTCCGCACCGTGCAGCGCGAGACCCTCCAGGCCGACGCGCAGTTCGCGGTCGCGCCGCCGACCGCCGTGTCGCCCTACGGCGGCGCCCAGCCGTACCAGCAGCCGGCGATGGTCGCCGAGCTCGGTGACGAGGAGATCCGCCGCCCGCCCGGTCACCCCGGCAACCTCGACGAAGCCAAGATCTCGGACCGGACGGAGAGCGAGGCGTACGACGACGACATGCTCGCCGGCGTCGACGCCGACTACGCGCCGGCGCCGGCCGCCGTGGGCAGCACGCGCAGCGGCGGCGGCGGCAGCGGCGGCGGCAAGGCGGCGACCGCGAAGTCGCGCCCGACGCGCGTCGCCCGCGCCGACAAGCGCGAGGCCGAGAAGGACTACCGCCGCGCGCGGGTGAGCGACGGCGACCGCAAGATCGCCGCGCTCGCCCCGCAGATCGTCAAGAACAAGAACACGGTCGTCATCGAGGGCTACGCCGACGCGAGCGAGCCGGGCAGCGAGCAGCAGGCGCTCGATCGCGCCAACATCGTGCGCAACCAGCTCATCGACGCCGGCGTGCCGCCGGCGCAGGTGCGCGTCGTCAACCGCGGCGTCGTGCCGGGCCAGAAGGCCGGCGTGCGCATGATCGCCGAGGCGCCGCGCCCCGACGAGACCGGCCACGGCCCGGCGGCGAACAAGCCCGAAGCCGCGGCGGCCCCGGTCGGCGAGAGCCACTTCCAGTCGGAGATGCCGATGACCGTCGCGCGCGGCACCAGCGTGATGGTGTCGATGGTGCGCGCGGAGACCGAGGGCGAGGAGGTCTACCTCTACGACGCCGAGAGCGACCGCGGCAACGACCGCTTCGCCTTCAACGCCGTGCGCCTCAAGAACCCGACCGAGTACACGCTCGAGACCGGCCCCGTCACCGTGTACGGCAAGGACCGCTACATCGGCGAGGGCCTCACCGAGCCGATCCCGCCGAGCGCCAACGTCGTCGTCCCGTTCGCCCTCGATCGCCAGGTCGTCGTCGACCGCGACGACGTGAGCGAGCACCAGGTCTCGAAGCTGGTGACGCTCCAGCGCGGCGTGCTCACCGCCGAGGTCCAGCACATCAAGCGCAAGAAGCTGACGATGACCAGCCGCCTGCACAAGGACACCAAGGTCTACATCCGCCACACCGCGCAGAAGGGCTGGATCACCCTCGAGGCGCCCGAGCACTACTGGCGCATCGGCGACGCCCACCTCTACGAGATCACGCTCAAGGCCGGCGAGAGCAAGACCGTCGAGTTCGCCGAGGCGACGCCGATGACCCGCACCCTCGATCTCGGCTCGCCGACGACCCTCGACATGATGAAGGTCTTCGTCCAGAGCCCGCACCCGACGCCGGCGCTCAAGAAGCAGCTCGAGGGCCTGCTCGCGATCCACCGCGAGGTGGTCGACACCGCCGACAGGATCACCAGCCTGCGCGAGCGCGCCGTGGAGTACCGCGTGCGCATGGACGAGCTCCAGGACCAGATCGTCTCGCTCAAGAAGGTGAAGAGCGCGGCGTCCCTGCAGAAGAACCTGACCGACAAGATGAAGGACATCTCGAACCGCGTGCAGCAGACGACGATCGACATCGTCGACAACCAGGAGAAGCTGATGCTGGCCAAGGTCCGCTTCCAGGACCAGCTCGCCGAGATGACGCTGCCGGACGTTGCCGCCAACCTGGCCGTCAAGCCGTAGTAACCTGGATCCGTGCGAAGCCGACCGGCGACGGCGATCTTGTTCCTGGTCGGAGCATGCACGGACCCGGATCCCGGACCCGCTCCGGTCCCCGGACCGGTCCCGATCGTCGGGACGTGGCGTATCCGGCTGCCGTCCGGTGAGGCGCCCGACGTCACGGACGTCCAGGAGATCACCTTCTCGCTCGACGGGACCTACACGAGCAGCGCGAGTCCACAGACGGCCGCCTACCAGCTGGTCGGTGATCGCCTGAGGACGTACAACCCTTCGGGAACGGGTTATCGCGAGACGGAGTACGAGCGCCGGAACGAGCTCGTGGTGTTCCACGCGCTGCGACCTGTGGGCGACGTCGTCGAGCTCGTCGGGGTCTGGCAAGGGACCGAGGTCTTCGATAGCGAGCGCGAGCACGTGGAGGCCGACTGGGGACTCGAGTTGCGCGCCGACGGCACCGCGCGCTACTCGCTGGGCAACACCGCGCAGGACTTCGCGCGCGAAGGCTCATGGACCCGCGACCCCGACGGCTGGTGGCTGCGGTTCGAGGCCGACGACGCCGGCGTCCCGCTCGGACAGCACTTCGCGATCCTGAATGACACGACGATCGGCAAGTACTCCTACATGAAGATCGATTGATCCGACGTCGCTCTGATAGCCTCGGGGCGATGACTCGCCTCGGCTCCACCGTGATCGCCATCACCGTCGCCGCCACCGCCGGCTGCACGCTCTCCGCGTGCAGCGACGACACGGGCGGCGACATCGACGCCGCGGTCGACGCGCCGGTCGACGTCGCGATCGACACGCCCGACGGTCCGTGCGGCGCCGGCTACCAGATGACCGGCGAGTACATCGACTGGGAATCGCCCACGCTCATGGGATTCGACGGCGTCGAGGACTCTGTCTGGACGATGACCACGCCGCCGAACACGTCGGCGACGACGGCGCCGAACGGACGCGTCATCATCTGCCTCCCACGCGAAACCGTGCGCTTGACGGTGACCCGGACCGCGACGACAGGGCCGGGACCGTACGTGGGGGCGATCTTCGTCGCGGACCCGGCGGTGCTCGCGTCGTCTGGTGCGAGCTTCTCTGCGCGAGGGCTTCGGGTCGCGGCTGCCGACACCAGCTATGGCGCCATCGTGAGCAAGATGACGTTCGACGCCACACGGGCCCACGTGTTCGTCCACAAGCGCGGCGCACCCACCGCCGTGACGCTCGGCGCGCAGGCGAGCTACGTCTCGGACGGGGACAACGACACGACGTGGGAGGCGGGCGCCTCGGGCACCTTCGTCCTCTTCCCCAACGTCCCGGTCGGCAACGGCACGGCGACCCTGGGCGGCACGTTCACGGGACCGACCTCGATCCCGCTCCAGGCGAATACCTTCACGATCGTGCCGATCTCCTGAGCCGGTCGATTCCGTGTCACCTTCCGGCCGCTGGTGACGGCTCGCTGGTGAACATGGACGTCGGTGCGTTCACGGAGCTGGTGCAGCGGCACCAGGCGGCGGTGGCCGCGGTCGCCTACGCGATCGTCCGCGACCGCGCGATCGCCCACGACCTGACGCAGGAGGCCTTCGTGAAGGCGTGGCGCCACCAGGACGAGCTGCGCGATCCGGACAAGGCCGGCGCGTGGCTCTGCGGGATCGTACGCTTCCTGGCGCGCGACCACCGCCGCGTCGAGCGCCGTCGTGGCTCGCTGCGCGACCGACACGTCGACGCGACGGCGGCGGCTCCCCCCACGCCGACCCCGCTCGACGAGGCGATCGCGCGCGAGGACGACGCCCTCCTCGCGGCGGTGGTCGCCGACCTCCCCGAGCGCTATCGCGAGCCGCTGCTGCTGCACTACGTCGCCGGCTGCTCGGTCGCCGAGATCGCGCAGACGCTGTCGCTCCGCGAGGACGCGGTCAAGCAGCGCCTCTCGCGCGCCCGCGCCGCCCTGCGCGACGAGCCCCGCTTCGCCGCCGCCGCCTTCGCGCTCGCGCCCCTGCCTTCGTTCACCGACGCCACGGTTCGTGCCGCCACCACCACCCCGCCAGTCCCCACCCAGGAGCCCTTCATGAACGCTCACCCCGTCCTCACCGCCTCCCTCGTCGCCGGCGCGCTGGTCGCCGGCGGCCTCGCCATCGCCGCGTCCCGCGGCGGCTCGTCGCCGCCCGCTCGCGAGCGCGACACGATCGCCCCCGCCGGCCAGCTCACCGATGAGGCGACGCCCGTCGCGCCCGCGACCGCCGCCGCCACGCGTCCCACCGTGCCCCGCGATCGCGCCGCGCTCCTCGCCTCGATCCGCGCCGCGCGCGCCCGCGCCGCTTCCTCCGCCGCGCCCACCACCGCCGCGGTCCCCGAGAAGGTCTACGACTTCGCCGGCGAGTCGCTCACCGCCGGCGTGCCGGCGCCACCGCCCTCGCTCACGGCGCACACCGTCCTCACCAAGTCGGCCATCCGCGCGGCGCTCTCTGGCGCGCGCGCGGACGTCCTCGCCTGCTACGAAGCCTCCATCGCCCGCACGCCCGACCTCGCCGGCACCCTCACCGTCCGCGTCGTGATCGAGGGCGAGCCCGACCTCGGCGGCGTCGTCAGCGACGCGTCGATCACCGACGCATCCACCATCACCGACGCCGCGCTCTCCACCTGCGTCCTCGACGCGATCGTGTCGATCGAGCTGCCCGCCCCCGACGAGGGAACGCTCGTCACCGTCCACTATCCGTTCACGCTCTCGCCCCTCTGAACGACCAGCACGCACCGCCCGAGGTCTTCCCGCGGCGACTCCGATCGGGCCACCGCCGGCGGCCCTATCTCCAGTCGGGGCCCAGCTCGGCTTCCAGGATATCGGCACAGAGCGACACGCACTCGTCGCAGATCGCGAAGGCCGTGTTCCCCAGCAGCTTGCGGACGGCGCCGGCGGACTTGGAGCACCAGCTGCACATCGTGGGCGCGCCCGGCGTGCTCGCCTCGGCCGGCGGCGCCGCCCCGAGCTCCGTCACGGCCGCCAGATCCGCGGGCACGCGGAACTCGCCCGTCGCCTTCACGCTCACGCCACCGCCCAGACGATCGCGACAGGGCGCGCACACCAGGATGAGATCGCCGTCGGCGAGCTCGCCCTGGCACACGGGGCACGGGTTCCTCCTCACCGGGTCAGTCTATCCCGTCTCGGCCTTGCGAGCCGCGGCGTGTGGCAGGCGCACGACGAAGCGGGTCCCTCGCCCCGGCTCGCTGCGCACGTCGAGCGTGCCGCCGTGCTCGGTCACGATCGCGTGGCTGGTCGCGAGGCCGAGGCCGGTGCCGCGCATCTTGGTCGTGAAGAACGGATCGAAGATCCGCGGCAGGTGCTCGGCCGCGATGCCCGGCCCGTTGTCCTCGACCTCGATCGTCGCGCCGATCGTGTCCCCACGCGCCCGGACCGTCACCGCGGCGCCGCCGCTCGCGCCGCTCGCCGCCTCCGCGGCGTTCCGGCACAGGTTCCACAGCACCTGACGGAGCTGACCCGGATCGGCCGTGAGCCAGAGCGGTTCGTCCGGCAGCTCGGACTCGAGCCTCACGTCCCCGCGGCTCTTGTCCTGCCGCATCACCTGCACCACCTCGCTGATGACGGTCAGGAGGTCGAAGTGGACGAGCGTCCGTGGCCGCGGGCTCGCGTACTCGAGGAGCTCGTTGATCAGCCGATCGAGGCGCTCGATCTCGCGCACGACGATCGCCATGAGCGCCTTGTCGTCATCGGAGACGCGTGGCGCCTGGCCGAGCAGCTCGATCGACCCCGAGATCGACGCGAGCGGGTTGCGGATCTCGTGGGCGACGCCGGCGGCGAGCTGGCCGACCGTCGCCAGGCGCTCGGCGCGTCGCATCGTCTCCTCCAGCGTGCGCAGCTCGGTCAGATCCTGGAAGTTCACCACGCGCCCGATCACGGTGTCGTTGTCGTCGCGCAGGGGCGAGACCGAGATGCCGAGCACGCGGGCCTCGACGCCAGGGAGGGTCAGGTCGCTGCGCCGCAACACACCCCCGGGCGGCAGATCCCGCAACCGCGCCTCGATGCCAGGGAGGAGCGCGACGACGGGCTTGCCGGGCGAGCTCGCGGCGCCGTCGCCGAGCATGTCGGCGGCGGCCTGGTTGATCGTGAGGACGCGACCCTCGAGATCGACGGTCACGAGCCCCGACGACAGCGAGCGGACGATGTCGCGGTTCAGCGCGAGCAGGTCGGCGGCCACCTGGCGCTGCGACGCCAGGGACGCCGACGTCTCCTGCAGCTCGCGCCCGAAGATGTACGACAGCACGGTGACGCCGATCAGCGCGCCCTGGTTGAGGCCGAGCTGCCGCGCCAGGTCCGCGCTCGTCGCCGTCCAGGGCTCGACGCGCGCCAGGGTCGGCAGCGGGAGGAGCTGGGCCCACGCCGCGAGGCCGACGGCGAGCATGAGCGCGACGGAGATGGCGCCGATCACGAGCGCGCCCCGGCGGAAGCGCACCGCGCCGGCGCCGACGACCGAGAGCGCGTAGAAGAACGTGTAGGCGCTCTGCGCGCCGCCGGTCACGTAGACCAGGGCCGTCGTGATCACGAGGTCGCCGCCCAGCTGCGGCCACACCAGGCGCTCGGGATCGATCCCGCCGCGCATGAGCAGCGCGTAGACGATCGTCGACGCATAGGTGACGACGACGATCCCGATGAGGAAGAGCTGCGCCGGGGCGCGCGCGTTGCCGTCGAGCCACGCCAGCCAGATCGTGAGGCCGAGGACGAGGCTGATGACGACGGTCCGGAGGACCATCAACCAGATCAGCCGGCGGCCGCTCACGCCGCCCTCGTCACGCTTCGATGTTGCCGGCCAGCTCGAACACCGGCAGGTACATCGCCACGATCAGGCCGCCGACCACGATGCCGAGGAAGGCCATCATGATGGGCTCGATGAGGGAGGTCATCGCCGCCACGGCGGTGTCGACCTCGTCCTCGTAGAAGTCGGCGATCTTTTGCAGCATCTGGTCCATGGCGCCGGTCTGCTCGCCGACGCCGATCATCTGCGTCACCATCGCCGGGAACACGCGGGTCTCGCCCAGCGGCCCCGCCATGTCCTGGCCTTCGGAGATCTTGGCGCGGGCGTGCATGATGCCGCGCTGGACGACGCGGTTGCCCGACGTCTTGGCGCAGATGTCGAGCGCGTCGAGGATGGGCACGCCGGACGCGAGGAGCGTGCCGAGCGTGCGGGTGAAGCGGGCGACGACGATCTTGCGCAGCACCGGCCCCAGGACCGGGATGTTGAGCAGGAGCCGATCGAGGATGTCCCGCCCCTTCTCGGTCTTGAGGCCGAGCGACAAGAGGACCGCGAAGCCGATGACGCCGCCGAAGAAGATGTACCAGTTCGAGATGAACGCGTCGGAGAGGTCGATGACGAACTTGGTCGGTCCCGGTAGCTTGGCGTTCGGGAACTCCTTGTACATGTCCTCGAAGGTCGGGATGACCTTGCCGAGCATGACCGCGATGACGCCGATCGCGACCACGAGGATCGCGCTCGGATAGACCATGGCGCTCTTGAGCTGCCCCTTCAGCTTCACCGCCTTCTCGATGTACGTCGCGAGACGGTTCAAGATCGTGTCGAGGATGCCGCCGACCTCGCCGGCGGCGACCAGGTTGACGTAGAGCTCGTCGAAGACCTTGGGGTGCTTGCGCAAGGCGTCCGAGAACGTCGAGCCTTGCTCCACCGAGGACTTCACCTGGTAGAGGATGCCGGCGAAGATCTTGTTCTCGGTCTGGCTGGCGAGGATGTCCATGCACTGCACGAGCGGCAGGCCGGCATCGATCATCGTCGCCAGCTGGCGCGTGAAGATCTGCAGCTCCTTGGGCGTGACGCCGGAGCCGATGACGATCTGGATGTCGCGCGCCGCCTTCTTGATCTTCTTGGGCGTGAGCTGGTCGGCCCGCAGGCGGTTGGCGACCGCCGCCTCGTCGGCGGCCTCGAACGACCCGCGCTTGACCTCGCCCGATCGCGTCGTCGCTTCCCAGCTGAACTTGGGCATCGCTAGCTACCCCCTCCTGCCCGGTTGCGCGCCACCGCCCGGCGACGAGCCGGCGCTGGCGATGAGCGTCTTCAGCTCGTCCACGTCGGAGCTGCGCGCCAGCGCGTCGTCGAGCGTGATGAGCCGGCGCAGGAACAGGTCACACAGCGACTGGTTCATGGTGCACATGCCGTGCTTCGACTGGCCGATCTGCATCTGCGAGTAGACCTGGTGCAGCTTGTCCTCGCGGATGAGGTTGCGGATCGCGGCCGTCGGGATCATCACCTCGGCGCACAGCACCTGGCCGGAGCCCGACGCGCGCGGGATGAGGGTCTGGCTGACGACGCCCTCGAGGACGAACGAGAGCACGGCGCGCACCTGCGACTGCTGGTGCGGCGGGAAGACATCGATGATGCGGTTGATGCTGCCGACCGCGCTCGTGGTGTGGAGGGTCGCGAACGCCAGGTGGCCGGTCTCGGCGATGGTCAGCGCGGCCTCGATGGTCTCGAGGTCGCGCATCTCGCCGATGAGCACGATGTCGGGGTCCTGGCGCAGGATGTGACGGAGCGCCTTGGTGAAGCCCTGGGTGTCGCTGCCGACCTCGCGCTGGTTGACGAGGCAGCTCTTGTGCGGGTGGAGGAACTCGATCGGGTCCTCGATCGTGACGATGTGCGAGCGGTGCCGCTGGTTGATGCGATCGATCATCGACGCCAGCGTCGTCGACTTGCC
>DDTA01000065.1:0-188 GCA_002344285.1 Myxococcales bacterium UBA2376 | reverse complement strand
TCCTCGAGCGGCATGATGTTGAACGGGATCAGGCGGAACGCGCCGGCCACCGCGCCGCGCTGGACGAACAGGTTGGCGCGGAAGCGGGCCATGCCCTTCACGCCGAACGAGAGGTCGAGCTCCTGATCCTCCTCGAAGCGGAGCTTCTGGGCGTCGGTGAGCACCGAGTAGCAGAGCTGCTTGGTGTC
>DDTA01000144.1 GCA_002344285.1 Myxococcales bacterium UBA2376 | reverse complement strand
CTACGATGTGTTGAATCATCAGGCGTCGGGCATCAGGTCCCAGAAGGAGGGGGCACGGTGACGGGGCGCGGTTTCGGATCCTGCGCACGGCCGTCCCCGTCCTTCGACTCGCCGTCCCCTTCGACTCGCGGCGCTCGCTCAGGGTCCGGCTCGCTCAGGATGAACGGCGGCTGCGTGTGCGGCTGCGTCTGCGGCTGCGTCTGCGGCTGCGTCTGCGTCTGCGTTTGCGTTGCGCGCTACTCCAGCGCGTCGCCGTCGTCGGCCCAGGCGCTGCCGTGCGCGCCGAGGTCGTCCATCGCGGCGACGAGGTCGGCGTAGTACGGGTGGCCGCCCAGCGTCGCCGAGTCGCCGACGACGAGCAGCCAGCGGCGGGCGCGTGTGATCGCCACGTTCATGCGGCGGACGTCGGCGAGGAAGCCGATCTCGCCGTCGGGGTTCGAGCGCACGAGGTCGACCAGCACCGCCTCCTTCTCGCGGCCCTGGAAGCCGTCGACCGAGCGGATCTCCAGGCCGCGCGCGCGCTCGGCGGCGAGGAGCGCGCGCAGGCGGCGGACCTGGGCGTCGTACGCCGCGATGACCGCGATGTCGGTCGGCGGCAGCCCGCGGGCGAGCAGGCGGCGCACCTCCTTCGCCACGCGCTCGGCTTGCTCCGGGTTCCACGTCGACGGGTCGGCGACCTCCCCGTCGTGCTCGTCGAGGCCGCCCTTGCGATCCGTCCAGTCCTTGCCGGCGGTGTCGAGGAACCACACGGCGTTGCCGCGCTCTGCATCGGGTCGGACGCCGAGGTCGGCGAGGGTATGGCCGGCCACCGCGGGCGCCGCGACGAGCGCACCGCCGTAGGTCCGCTCCGACGGGAAGCGCATGATGTCGGCGTGCATCCGGTGCTGCGTCACCAGCAGCGACGGCGGGTGGCGGGCGGCGTGGCGCTCGAAGAACGTGGTCGCGAGCCCGGCGCGCGCGGCGCCGACGTCGACCACGGTGGGGGGCAGCTGGTGCGGATCACCGGCGAGGATGAGGCGCTCGCCGCGCGCCATCGCCACCAGCGCGAGCGGATCCGGGGCCTGCGTCGCCTCGTCGATGACCACGGTCGGAAACGTGCGATCGCCGAGCGCCTGCGCGTCGGCGCCGGCGCAGGTCGCGAGCACCACCGGCGTGGTGTCGAGGAAGTACGCCTCGGCCTGGGTCAGCGAGCCCCGCGCGTCGCGCAGGAGCCCGAGGAGCTCGTGGCGGAGCGCGCGCGCCTCCTCGCCGCGCACGTCGCCGAGCCCGCGCCGCAGCTCGCGCGCGCGATCGGTGAGCTCGCGCGCCAGCCGGGCGCCGTCCGACGCCGCCACCAGCGCGTCGAGCGTGCGTGCCTCGAGCGCCGCCGACACGCGCGCCGGATGGCCGAGGCGCACGACGCCCACGCCGGCGTCGGCGAGCCGCTCGCCCAGGTTGTCGACGGCGACGTTGGACGCCGCCGTGCAGAGCACGCGCTCTCCACGCGCCACGAGCTGACGCACCACCTCGACGAGTGTGCGCGTCTTGCCGGTCCCCGGCGGACCGTGGATCAGCGCCACGTCGTGCGCCGACAGGGCCGCCGTCACCGCCGCGCGCTGCGCGGGATCGAGCGCGCGGTCGAGCGGCTCCCAGGTCGGCGCCCCGGTCTCGCTGAGGCCGGCGACCCGGTCTCTGGTCAGGGGCGCCGGCGCGAACGCGGCCTCACGATCGCCGCACAGGATCGCCACCAGGCGCGCCAGCGCGCTGGTCGCCTTGGCGGCGCGCGCGCGCTCGATCGCGCGGTCGCCGCGATCGAACGTCGCCTCCGGCGCGAGCGCGTCGAGGTTGCAGCCGCCCTCGAGCACGCCCTCGGGCAGCTCGCCGTCGATGATCACCCACAGGTCGTGACGCTCGCGCGCGGACACGACGCCGCGGGTCGCGCGTGGATCATCCGGGGACTGGCGCCAGAGCACCACCGGATCGCCGGGCCCGATGCCGGTGTCGTCCAGGTCGACGTGCGCCGGCGGCGACAGCCGTACGCGGGTGCGGTCGCGCGCCGCCGGTCGCCACTCCGAGACCGTGAGGTCGGCGATCGCGAGCCCGCGCGCGACCCGGGCCCGCAGGCTGGTGCCCCGCCGCGCGGCCGCGAACTTCTCGCGCGCGGCGACGCGCTCGGCGCGCCACTGCGCCGCGAGAGCGTCGAGGAAGTCGGCCGCGGACACGGCCAGGAGCCTACCGCACGTGGGCTACGATGATCACATGGCGCCCGAACCGGTCTCGGCCTTCGAGGCGCACCGCGGCCTGCTCCACGCCATCGCGTATCGCATGCTCGGGTCCGTCGCCGACGCCGAGGATGTCCTCCAGGAAGCGCGCATCCGGTGGCTCGCGGCGCCGCACGCCGAGATCGCCACGCCGCGCGCGTACCTGGTGACCGTCGTGTCGCGGCTGTGCCTCGACGTGCTCGGCTCGGCGCGCGCGCGGCGCGAGGCCTACGTCGGCGAGTGGCTGCCCGAGCCCATCGCCACCACCCCCACCGTCGATCCCGGGAGCGTGTCGATCGCGTTCATGGTCCTGCTCGAGCGCCTGAGCCCGAGCGAGCGCGCCGCGTTCCTGCTCGCCGACGTCTTCGATTACAGCTTCGCCGAGGTCGCCGCCGTCCTCGGGAAGTCCGAGGACGCGTGCCGCCAGCTCGCGGCGCGCGCGCGCCGCCACGTCAAGGAGGCTCGACCACGCGCCGTGGCGCGCGCGCATCACGCTCGCACGCTCGCGGCGTTCGTCGCCGCGTGCGGCAGCGGCGATCTCGGGGCGCTCGAGCGGATGCTCGCGGCCGATGTCGTCGCGCACAGCGACTCCGGCGGACGCGCGCGCGCGGCGCGGAACCCGGTGCGGGGCGCCGAGCGGGTCGCGCGGCTCATGATCGGCCTCGCCAGGAAGGGCGTCGCGGGTGCCTCGCTCGAGGTGCGCGAGCTCAACGGCCTGCCCGCGCTCGTGATCCGCGAGCGCGGCGCGATCACGACCGTCCTGATGCTCGACCTCGATGCCGATGGAACGATCGGCGCGCTCTACACCCACCGGAACCCCGACAAGCTCCGCCACCTGGATCTCACCCCGTGAGGGTGATGACACCTCCTCGGCAAACGCGAAAGACTGGCTCGATGACGACGGGGGGGCCGACCGACTACGCGCGGATCTTCACCAGCGCGCCCTCGCCGGTGCTCGTGCTCGCGCCCGATCCGCCGCGGTTCACGATCGTCGACGCGACCGATGCCTTCCTGGCCGCGACGGTCACCCGCCGCGAGGAGATCATCGGCGCCGGGGTGTTCGAGGTCTTCCCCGATGCGCCGGCCGATCTGCGCGCGTCGCTCGACCGGGTGATCGAGACCCGCGCGCCCGTCGCGACCTGCACGCCCGTCCTCGCCGCCGACGGAGGCGTGGGGTTCATCCTGCACCGGCTCGAGGACATCGCCAGCGAGCTGGCCAGCCGGGTGAAGGCGGCGTTCCTAACCAACGTGAGCCACGAGCTGCGCACGCCGCTCAACAGCATCATCGGCTTCAGCGATCTCCTGCACGAGGACGCGGTCGAGCTCGCGCCGTCGCACCGCGAGCAGCTGCGCTACATCCGCGAGAGCGGCCGGCACCTGCTCCATCTCATCAACGACCTCGTCGACCTGAGCCGCATCGAGGCCGGCCGCGTCACGCTCCTGCGCGAGCCGGTCGCGCTGGCGTCGCTGGTGGCGCAGGTGCGCGATCAGCTCAAGCCGCAGGCGGAGGCCGCCGGCGTGTCGGTGGTGCTCGACGTCGGCGATGATCTGCCGCGCGTCGACGCCGATCAGTCGCGGCTCGTCCAGATCCTCACCAACCTGGTCTCGAACGGCGTCAAGTTCACGCCGCGCACCGGCATGGTGCGGCTCACGGCCGCGGTCGACGGCGACATGCTCTCCCTCGCGGTCGCCGACACCGGCGTGGGCCTCGCCGCCGCTGACCTGCCGCGCCTCTTCCGCGCCTTCGAGCAGATCGGCGACGGCCGCCGCCGTCGGGGCGCGGGCACCGGCCTCGGGCTCGCGCTCACCCGCGCCCTCGTCGAGCTCCACCGCGGCACGATCTCCGTCGAGAGCACGCCGAATCGCGGCAGCACCTTCACCGTGCGACTGCCGCTCGCCGCGCCGGAGGCCCGCGTGACCGCGGGTGACCTCGCCGGCTCCTGGCCGCTCGCCTCGGAGGAGGCTCACACCGTGCTCCTGGTCGAGGACGACGTCCTCAACCAGAAGCTCGCGCACGCCGTGCTCACACGACGCGGCTACATCGTCAGTGTCGCCGCGTCGCTGCCGGAGGCGCGCGCGGTCCTGCGCCACATCGTGCCGACCGTCATCGTCACCGACATCGAGTACCCCGACGGCGGCGGCCGGCGGCTGCTCGAGGAGCTGCGCGCCGATCCGCGCCTCGCCCGGATCCCGGTGCTGGCGCTGACCGCGCACGTGCTGGCCGGCGAGCGCGATCGCCTGCTCCACGCCGGCTTCGACGCGTACCTCGCCAAGCCGATCGCGATCGACGAGCTCGCGCGTCAGGTCGAGGCGTTGATCAGCGCGCGCTCGGGCCGGCCGAACAAGTAGCCCTGCAGCAGGTCGACGTGGTCGACGAGGAACGCGCGCTCCTCTTCGGTCTCGACGCCCTCGGCGACGACCTGGCTGCCGAGCTCGCGGCAGAGCCGCGCGGTGGCGGCGACGATGCGCCGCTTGGTCGGGTTGGTGGCGATGTCGCGCACCAGCCCCATGTCGAGCTTCACCACCTCGGGCTCGATCACGGCGAGCGAGGCGAGGCCGGCGTAGCCGGCGCCGAGGTCGTCGATCGCGAAGCGGAAGCCCATCGCGCGCAGCATCGCGATGCGCGCCGGCGCGTCGGTGAGGGTCTCGAGCCGCGCGCGCTCGGTGAGCTCGAGCACGATCTGGCTCGCGACCGGCGCCAGGGGGTTGGCGTCGGTGAACAGCTCCTCGTCGGTGAGCTCGAGCGGGTGGAGGTTGACGAACAGCCGGGTGCCGGCCGGCGCCGTGGCGAGCGTCGCCGCCGCCGCCTGGCGGACGGACCGGCCCAGCTCGGGGACCCGGCCCAGCCGCTCGGCGACGCCGATCAGCACGTCGGGCCGCTGGAGCGTGGTCTCGCCGGTGCGCAGGAGACACTCGAACGCGTACGTCGCGCGCGTCGCCGGTTGCACGATCGGCTGGTACACGAGCCAGCGCGCCTCGATGGCGCGGCGGAAGCGGCGCTCGAGCTCGAGCCGATCCTGACCGCCGACCTCGTGCGACTCCGCGAACGCCTGTGCCCTCCGCTGCATGCGCGCGACGCCGTGGCGGCGCGCGGCCGAGGCCACGACGGCCGCGAGGCGCTCGGCCTGGAACGGCTTGGCGAGGTAGTTGACCGCGCCGTACTCGATCGCCTCGACGGCGCCGTCGAGCTTGGGGTCGCCGGTCATGAGCAGGACCGGCAGGTCGCGGTCGCGCTCGCGGACCGCGCGCAGGAGCCCGTAGCCGTCGAGCACGGGCATGTTCACGTCGGAGACGACGCAGTCGAGGTCCCCGTCGGCGCCCTCGATGTGGGCGATGCCGGCGGCGCCGTCCTGCGCCGTCACGACGTCCCATCCCTCGCGGCCCAGCACCGCCTTGCACAGGGTGCGGATCGAGTGATCGTCGTCGATGACGAGGACCCGGCCGAAGTGTCGGGGGCTGATGTTCACGCGTACCTCATCGGCCGTCCTGGCCGGGTGTGAAGGCCGGTCGACGAAGCGAGCCTTACGAGGCCACCCGGGGGAGCCGGATGCGGAAGACCGCGCCGCCGGCGTCGCGATCCTCGACGCTTGCGACCCCGCCATGCGCCTCGGTGGCGAGCTTGACCAGGTAGAGCCCGAGGCCGCTACCCCGGCGCTGCCGGGCGGCGCCCTGATCCATCGTGCGGTACTTGGAGAAGACCTCACCCTTGTAGGCGTCGGGCACGCCCGGGCCGCGGTCGGCCACCGCGATCTCCACGGCGTTGTCTGCGCCCTGGACCCACAGGGTCACCGTGCTGCGCGGGCGCGTGTAGCGCAGCGCGTTGGCGATGAGGTTCTCCACCGCCCGGCGCAGGAGCGCGGCGTCGGCGGTGATGAGCTGGTCGCCGCGGTCGCACTCGATCTCGATCGCGAGGCCGCGCGCCTGCGCCTCGCCGTCGAGCGTGGCCACGGCCTCCTGCGCGATCTGCCGCAAGGTCACCGGCGCGCGCGCGAGCCGCATCTCCCCTTGCTCGATGAGCCGGATCTTGAGCAGGTCCTCGACCGCGTCGCGCAGGTGGCGCGAGGCGAGGGCGGCGTCGTCGAGCGCCTCGGCGGTGTCGCCGGTCGCGTCCTGGCGTAGCACCCAGAGCATCCCGTCGATGCCGGCGAGCGGGTTGCGCATGTCGTGGATGAGGAGGCTGGTCAGGTCGTCCTTGAGCTGATCGAGCCGCCGCATCTCGTCGAGCTGCTTGCGGATGTGCTCGTCCTGGGCGCGCAGGCGCAGGAAGACGCGCGTGCGCAGGACCAGCTCCTTGCGATCGAAGGGCTTGGACAGGAAGTCGTCGGCGCCGGCCTCGAGCCCGGCGTTGCGGCTCTCCTGATCGGCGAGCGCCGTGAGGAGGAGGACGGGAAGGAAGCCTTCGCCGTGGCGCTGCTTGATCTCGCGGCACGCGGCGAAGCCGTCCATGTCCGGAAGTCGGACATCCAGCAGCACGAGGTCGATGTCCTCGCGCGCGAGGATCGCGAGCGCGGTCGCCGCGTCCTGCGCCTCGAACACGACGTGCTCCCCTCCGAGCACGGCGCGCACGAGCGCAAGGTTGACCGGCTCGTCGTCGACGACGAGAACGCGAGACTCCCCGCTCACCGGTCCAGCATGGGAGCCCGTGCGGCGATCGTCAATCACCCGGCCCGGGTGACGTCGCGCCTACCCGAGGGGAACCGTGTCCCCTCCGGATCCGTTGTTGCGGAGGAATTTCTGCTAGAGTGGCGCCATGGCCAGCTGGTTCGAGGACAACTCCCGGAGCATCGGGCGCACGCCGCTCGTCAAGATCAACCGCATCACCGCGGGCGCGGGTGCCACCGTGCTGGCGAAGATCGAGGGCCGCAACCCGGCGTTCTCGGTGAAGTGTCGCATCGGCGCCGCGATGGTCTGGGACGCCGAGCAGAAGGGCCTCCTCGGACCGGGTCAGGCCATCGTCGAGGCCACCAGCGGCAACACCGGCATCGCGCTGGCCTTCGCCGCGGCGTCGCGCGGCATCGAGTGCATCCTCACCATGCCCGAGACGATGAGCATGGAGCGCCGCAAGGTGCTCGCCGCGTTCGGCTGCAAGCTGGTGCTCACGCCCGGCCCGCAGGGCATGAAGGGCGCGCTCGCCAAGGCCGACGAGATCGCGGCCAGCGATCCGGGGCGCTACGTGCTCATGCGCCAGTTCGAGAACCCGGCGAACCCGGCGATCCACGAGGCGACGACCGGGCCGGAGATCTGGAACGACACCGACGGCAACGTCGACGTCTTCGTGAGCGGCGTGGGCACCGGCGGGACGATCACGGGCGTGTCTCGCTACTGGGAGCGGGTGCGCGGGAAGAAGCTCCACTCGGTGGCGGTCGAGCCGATCCACTCGCCGGTCATCTCGCAGCAGCTCAAGGGCGAGGAGCTGAAGCCGTCGCCGCACAAGATCCAGGGCATCGGCGCCGGCTTCATCCCGCGGAACCTCGATCTCGAGATCGTCGACCAGGTGGAGCACGTCTCGAACGACGAGGCCGTCGCCATGGCCCGTCGCCTGGCACGCGAGGAGGGCATCCTCTCGGGCATCTCCTGCGGCGCGGCCATGCACGTCGCCGACCGGCTGGCCCGGCAGCCCGAGCACGCGGGCAAGTCCATCGTCGTCATCCTGCCCGACGCCGCCGAACGCTATTTCACCGGCATCTTGTTCGACGGCATGTTCGACGAGGTCATGAACCTGGTCGCGATCTGAGGCACACTGCGCGCCGTGACCGCCACGTCCATCGCGCCCGAATCCCTGACCCGTACGACCACGTCCCTGCCGCAGGCGTTCCTCGAACGCTGCGCCAGGTCGCCGGAACGCGAGGCCTACCGCTATCCGGTCGGGGACGACTGGCGCTCGTTGACCTGGAAACAGGCCGGCGAGCGCGTGCGCGCGATCGCGGCGGGCCTGCTCTCGCTCGGCCTCGACCGCGAGGCGCGGGTCGCGATCCTGTGCGCCACCCGCTACGAGTGGGTGCTCATGGATCTCGGCGTCCTGTGCGCCGGCGGCGCCACCACCACGGTGTATCCGTCGTCGACCGCCGAGGAGTGCGCGTACATCCTGCGCGACTCGGACACGCGGATCATCTTCGCGGAGGACGCGACCCAGCTCGCCAAGCTGCGCGCGCACAAGGCGGAGCTTCCGTCGCTCGCCAAGGTGGTGCTCGTCGATGGGGCGCCGGACGCCGACGACGACTGGGTCGTGACGCTCGCCGATCTCGAGACCCGCGGGCAGGCGCACCTGAGCCAGCACCCCGACGCGGTGACCGACGCCGTCGCCGCGGTCGAGAGCGAGCACCTGGCGACGCTCATCTACACCTCGGGGACGACCGGCAAGCCCAAGGGCGTGCGGCTGGTGCACGAGTGCTGGGCCTACACCGCGGACGCGATCGCGGCGATGGGCATGCTCCACGAGGACGACCTCGAGTACCTGTGGCTGCCGCTGTCGCACAGCTTCGGCAAGGTGCTCTCCGGCGGCCACATCCGCATCGGCCACACGCTGGCGATCGACGGGCGCATCCCCAAGCTGGTCGACAACCTCGCCGTGGTGCGGCCGGTCGTCATGGCGGCCGCGCCCCGCATCTTCGAGAAGGTCTACAACAAGGTCGTCCAGGGCGCGAAGGAGGGCGGGGGGACCAAGTGGAAGATCTTCCAGTGGGCCGTCGCGGTCGGCAAGCGGGTGTCGGCGCTGCGCCAGGAGGGCAAGGAGCCGAGCGGCATGCTGGCGCTCAAGCACAAGATCGCGCACAAGCTCGTGTTCTCGAAGCTGCACGCGCGCTTCGGCGGGCGGCTTCGCCTGTTCATCTCGGGATCGGCGCCGCTGTCGCGCGAGATCGCGGAGTTCTTCCACGCCTGCGGCATCCTCATCGTCGAGGGCTACGGGCTCACCGAGTCGAGCGCCGCGAGCTTCGTCAACCGCGCGTCGAAGTTCCGCTTCGGCACGGTCGGCATGCCGCTGCCCGGCTGCGAGGTGAAGCTCGCGCCCGAGGACAAGGAGATCCTGCTCAAGAGCCCGGGCGTGATGCGCGGCTACCACAACCTGCCGGAGGAGACCGCGCAGACGTTGACCCCCGACGGCTGGCTGCGCACGGGGGACATCGGCGAGATCGACGACGGCGGCTTCCTGCGGATCACCGATCGCAAGAAGGATCTCATCAAGACCTCGGGCGGCAAGTACATCGCGCCGCAGCACATCGAGGGGAAGATCAAGGCGACCTGTCCCTACGTCAGCCAGGCGATCGTGCACGGCGACAAGCGCAACTTCGTGACCGCGCTCCTGACCGTCGACGAGGAGTCGATCAAGAAGTGGGCGGAGGGCGGGCCACTCGCCGGCAAGAGCTACGCGGAGATCGCGGCCGCGCCGGAGACCGCGGCGCTCATCGACACGTACATCCAGCAGGTGAACGGCGAGCTCGCCAAGTACGAGACGATCAAGAAGTTCTCGATCCTGCCCCGCGACCTCACGGTGGAGGAGGGCGAGCTGACGCCGAGCCTCAAGGTCAAGCGCAAGGCGGTCGAGAAGAAATACATCGAGGTGCTCGACGGTATGTACAAGGGTGCACTGGCGGATGCGTAGGCTCGCGTTCCTCGTCGGCGTCGTCGCGGGCGTCGGGGGGTGCGGCAAGGGCGCCGGTGGCGGCAAGACCGAGCCGGCGGTCAAGGATCCGGTGTCGGTCGTCGTCGCGCCCGACGCCGCTCCGCTCGCCCCGAGCGAGGGCGACCGTCAGGGAGCCCTCGTCGAAGGGCCTGTGGCGCCCGCCCCGCCCGCTCCGCCCGCTCCGCCCGCTCCGCCTCCGGCGAAGCCGGGCGCCGACTTCATCGACGACGCCCGCCGCCTGTACCAGCTCGTCGCCTGCCAGGGCCGCGAGCCGATCGCCGACGACAAGAAGCGCAAGATCGTCGACCGTCACTGCGCCTGGGTCGACAAGCAGCTCGGCGAGTATCGCGCGCGCTACATCGTGGGCGCGCGCGCCTTCTTCGACGACATCCAGCCCGACGACCTGCCGCGCACGGTCGTCTATCCGTTCGGCGGCGGAGACCTCATCTCGTCGCTCGCCGCCTTCCCCGAGGCCGACGAGACCACGACGATCTCGCTCGAGCTCGCCGGTGATCCGCGGCGCATCGGCGCGCTCTCGGCGCTCGAGCTCGACGAGAGCCTCGGGCGCCTGCGCGGCGAGCTCGGCGGCACGCTCTCGGTCGGCTCGAACACCAGCGAGAACCTGTCGTCGTCGCAGCGCAACGACCTGCCGGCCCAGGTGTCGTCGTTCCTCCTCGGCCTCGCCGCCGCCGGCTTCGAGCCGGTGAGCATGCGCTTCGTCCGCCTCGCGGACGACGGGGCGATCCAGTACGTCACCGCCGAGGAGATCGCCGCCGCCGACGGGCGCGCGACCCGCGCGCGCAAGGGCGACTGGCACGACCCCAACTTCAGCGAGTCGTTCGCCAACGTCGAGATCGAGTACCGCAAGGCCGGCGACCCGGCCGACCGCGTCCGCGTCCACCGCCACTTCGGCTGGAACCTGCGCGACCGCGAGCTCGACGCGTCGCCCCAGCTCCTGCGCCACCTCGAGCAGAAGGGCAAGGTGACCGTGCTGGTGAAGGGCGCGAGCTACCTGCTCTGGCGCAACGACTTCTCGCGCATCCGTGGCTACCTCCTCGCCAACCTCGCCTGGATGCTATCGGACTCGACGGGGATCCCGCCCCGGTTCGCGCGCGAGGCGGGCATGGTGCAGGACACCTACGGCCGCTTCGCCGGCGCGTTCCTCGAGGGCGCCGAGGCGAGCGGCAAGAAGCACGCCGACGACTTCCGCGAGCTCTGGGCGAAGAACAAGAAGCGGCGGCTCCCGTTCCGCTTCGGCTACGTCGACTCGGCCAAGCAGGCGCACCTCGTCGTGACCCGCCCGGCGCGCTAACCGGCCGCTCCGCGCGTTATCATCGCCGCGGATGCAGACCGCCCCGCTCGTCGAGGCACTCTACGCGATCGGCATCGGGCTGGTGGTCGGCCTCGAGCGCGAGCACAGCGGGGTCGCGCACGGCATGGCCGACGGCGACGTTCCCCAGCGGGTCCAGCCGCAGGCGCCGGAGCGTCACACGGCGATGGGGGCGCGCACCCTCGCGCTCCTCGGGCTCTCCGGCTGGCTGCTCGCGTTCCTCGGCGACCGCGAGCCGTGGCTGGTGCCGATCGGGATGGTCGCGATCGTCGGGCTGATCGCGGCCCAGATGTGGATCGGGCGCGAGGTCGGGATGACGACCGAGATCGCGGGCGTGGTCGTCGTGATGCTCGGCGCCCTCGTCCACCGCGACAAGGCCCTCGCCGTGGCGCTGTGCCTCGGCACGACAACGTTGCTGGTGGTCAAGCCGTGGATGATGCGCTTCGTCGGCCAGCTGCGGCGCATCGAGATCGTGGCCACGCTCCAGCTCCTGCTGCTCGCGGCGATCGTGCTCCCGCTCCTGCCGAGCGAGCCGCAGGATCCGTGGGGGGCGTTGCCGCCACGCAAGGTGGGCACGTTCGTCGTGCTCATCGCCGGCGTGCAGTACGTCGGCTACGTGCTCACGCGCCTGTTCGGCTCGACGCGAGGGACCGGCCTGGCCGGGCTCGTCGGCGGGCTGACCAGCTCGACCGCGGTGACCGTCTCGATGGCGCGCAGCGCGCGCGAGACGCCGGAGCTCGTCCGCCCCGGTCAGCTCGCGACCTTCCTCGCCAACACCGTGATGCCGGTGCGCGTCGCGGTCATCGCCGGCGCGATCAGCCCCACCGTGGGCTGGCGCATCGGCGTCGCGATGGCGGGCATGACCGTCGTGCTCCTCGGCGCCGCGCTGGTCACGTGGCGCCGGCTCCGGCAGGAGGAGCCCGCCGCGCCCACCGAGATCGCGCTCAAGAACCCGTTCCAGCTGTGGAGCGCGCTCACCTGGGGCGCGATCCTGTGCGTCGTCCTGCTCGTCGCCAAGCTCGCCGCGAAGTGGTTCGGCGACGAGGGCTTCCTCATCGCGGCGGGGGTCAGCGGCCTCACCGACGTCGACGCGATCACGCTCGCTGCCGCGGAGGCGCACCGCAGCGCCGTGCTGTCCGCCGACATCGCCGCGCTCGCCATCGCGATCGCCGTGTGCTCGAACACCGTGGTGAAGGGCGGGATGGCGTGGTTCGGCGGGGGACGCGCCTTCGGGCGCGCGATCGTGTTCGTCTTCCTGCTCGCGATCGCGGTGACGGTGACGACCGCCGTCGCTGGCCTCCTCGTCAGCGGCTGAGCCACCACGCGAGCTTGATCGCGATGGTGTGGGCGCCGGGCGTGGCGAACGCGTCGTGGAGGCCGCTGCCGATCGCGCGCGCGCGCAGCTCGCGATCGCCGCGATCCTGCTGCCACACCGCGTAGAACGTCGAGCCCGGGCGCGGCTCCCAGCGCAGCACCGCCGTCGAGCGCAGCGAGCGCGCGGTGAAGTCGGGCTCGGGCAGCGAGAACGTGCCCGCGTCGTCGATGGTCACGGTCGCGCCGCGGCGCATGACGTCGTCGTAGGGGCGGAGGTCGCGCGTGCCCGCCGCCGCGAGCTCGGCGAGCCCGGTGTAGGCGCCGGTCGACACGAACGGCTCGAGGTAGAGATCGATCGCCAGGTCGGGGCGGAGCGTCAGCTCGAGGCGGGTCACGAACACGGCCTCGCGCTGGTCGAGCGTGGCGAAGACGTGGCGATCGCCGAACGTCGCCGCCGATCCGCCGGGCACCGTGGCCACGTAGGCGAGGCGATCGCGCCCGAGACGGAGCCGCGGCGCGAGCTCGAGGCGCACGCGCGGATCGGGCCGGAGGCTGATGCGCCCGCCGATCCCGAGGTCGGTCGCGCCCCCGGGCAGGTGCTGTGCGTTCATGGCGACGCCCCAGGTCGCGACGCTCGAGTTGGTCGACTCGAGGTTGGCCATGACGTACGGACCGCCCGGCGTCGCGACCAGCGGTCCGCCGCGGGTGAGCGAGTCCGAGACCGCCGGCAGCGTGAGCCCCGCGCCCAGGAAGGTCTGGAGCAGGCTCGTCGTGACGCCGCCGACGCTGGCCTCGACGTGGCTCCCGCGCCGATCACCGCCGAACGTCCACACCGACGTCGCCTCGAGCTCGACCTGCCACGCGAGCCAGCCGTCGCTCGGCGTCGTGTCGAACCAGCCGCCGCTCGTGCCCACCGCCAGCTCGTCGGCGTTCAAGAGGATGCCGGTGCCGTTGGTGTCG
>DDTA01000172.1 GCA_002344285.1 Myxococcales bacterium UBA2376 | reverse complement strand
GCGCGAGATCGAGCGCCGGCAGCACCTCGCTGCGATCGCGCGGCTCGTAGGTCGCGCCGACGAGGCGGTGCACGACGAGCCCGCCGGCGCCCTCGCGCCACTCCCAGACCTCGGGGACACCGAGGCGCGCGTACACCGCCATCTTGTCGAGCAGTCCGGAGGTGATGGTCACCTCGATCGCGATGTCGGGGACGCTGCCGTCCTCGAGCTTGCCGAGCGTGAAGCACTCGTCTGGTTCGAGCCCGCCCCGCTTCGCTTCGCGGCGGAAGGTCGTGCTGCCGAAACCGCGGAGATCGACCTCGCGCTCGATGGCCCACACCTGGGCCAGAAGCCCGATGATCCGCTTCACTTCCTCGTGCAACCGGGACGGGCTCATGAGCTCGAGCGTTCCTTCGAGATACGTCATTCGCACGCCGCCCTGATCATCTAGCGCATCGCGTAGCGCGACGTACGCTGACCACGGGACGCCGTGGAGGACGAACCTCGACTCGCCGTCGACCGCCGGCGGCACGCTCTGTCGAGGAACCGCTACCATCGCGGCGATCGTAGCACGCGCGGCTACGCCTTCACCCACGGGTTGTGGCGGGCCTCGTCGCCGAGCGTCGTCGACGGGCCGTGGCCGGGGATGACGAGGGCGTCGAGGTCGCGCGTGTAGAGGCGCTCCTTGATCGAGCGCGCGAGCGTGGGCGCGTCGCCGCCGGGGAGGTCGGTGCGGCCGACGCTGCGGCGGAAGAGCGTGTCGCCGGCGAAGACCAGCGGCTTGTCGCCGGGCGACGTCACCTCGAAGCAGATCGAGCCCGGCGTGTGGCCCGGCGTGTGGAGGACGAGCGCGTTGCGCTTGCCGAACGCGATGGTGTCGCCGTCGGCGAGCCAGCGATCGACGGCGGCGGTGGGGCGTGCCTTCCAGCCGAACATCGCCGCCTGCGTGGCGAAGCCGTCGTAGAGGAAGCGGTCGTCGGGGTGCAGACAGATGTCGCCGCCGTGCGCCTCCTTCACGTCGCGCGTGCAGTAGATGTGATCGAGGTGCGCGTGGGTGTGGACGATCGCGCGCACGGTGAGGTCGTAGTGCGCGACCAGCTCGGCGATGCGCGGGACCTCGCCGCCGGGATCGATCACGATCGCGTCCTTGGTGTCCGCGCACGCGAGCACGGTGCAGTTGCACTCGAAGGGGCCGGCGGGGAAGGTCTCTCGGAGGAGCACGCAGGGAAGCTACTCCGAGAGCACGATTCATGCCCCGACCAGGGTCTCGGCACTTACTCCGGATTCGCGGTCGGACCAGGTGCGAAATGACGGTGCGCAAGTGCTCGTCCGGTCGATAGTGAGCAGATTTCGCTCAGCTTTTCGCCCATGCGATCCCCGCCGCAGTAACTTGACTCCCTCAGCCATCGGAGCAGATTAGGGGCCGTGAGCAACGGTCCGAGTAGTCGTCCCCGCGAAGTCAGCCTCGGCACATTCGCCCTCGCGCTGACCGCCCTCTCCCTGGCCTTCGTTGGCTATCTCATCGGCGGCTGATCTGTGCTGTCCCAGCCGGTAGGCGACCCAGTCGCCGCCGGGCACGGGAGTGCCGGTCGCCATGACCGCGCGATCCACGGCGTAGACCCATGCGTGCGTGGGCCCGGCGGCGGCGGTGACCTCGATCTCGCGGCGCGTGAACTCGTCGCCCTCGTACTCGTCGAGCCAGGCGAGCGCGGCGGGAACATCCCGCAGCGTGACGAGCTCGCCGGCGATGGGCGTCTCGCCCTCGAGCAGGAGCCCGGGGTAGCCGGCCGCGAACGCGACCATCGTGCCGCGGCAACGCGCGGGCTCCCAGCCGACGGCGTACGGCTCGATCTGACACCACGCGCGCTCGCCGCGGCGGAGCGTCCCGTAGACGAACATCCGGTCGAGCACCGCGGCGGGTTCTAGCACGGCTCGTGATACCGTCGGCGCCGATGCGTGGGTCGCTGGCGCCGCGTATTCGCAAGCTCGTGACCGCGGCGCTGGTGGGAGCCGCGGTCGGCGTCATCGCCGCCACGCTCGCCTACACGCGACCGCTCGTCCTCGAGCGCGGCGAGTTCTGGAGCTACGACCAGCGGGCGCGGACGGCGGCGCGCCCCGCCGAGGCGTCGCGCGAGATCGTCCTGGTCGACATCTCGGAGCAGGACATCGAGGACGCCGAGAACAACCTCGACGTGACCTGGCCGTGGCCCCGCGCGATGTACGGCTACCTCACCCAGTACTGCCAGCGTGCGGGCGCGAAGGTCGTCGTCTTCGACTGGCTGTTCCAGGATCGCGGGCAGTACTCGGTGAACGACGCCGAGGAGTTCGCGCAGGCGATGCGCGACGCTGGCAACGTCGTCATCGGCCTGGCGTTCACCCGCCCCGAGCTGGTCAAGCGAACGCTCGAGGGCACGTGGATCGCCGAGCTACCGGGCGGGTTCGACGAACGCGCGGACGCCGTGAAGGCGGGGACGCAGCTCCTCGCCTGGAACACGCGCGTGTTCCTCGTCGGCGAGCGACCGACGCGCGTGCTCTACGGCGGCAAGAGCAAGCCGGAGGACGTGATCGCGGCCTGGCGCCGGATGTCGTCGGCGGAGGAGATCGCGGCGCTGTTCGGGGTCACGGAGGAGACGCCGGCCACGGAGCCGGTGCCGCGGCAGCTCGCTCCCGCCGAGCTCGAGCGCGAGCTGAACGCGGCCTCGATGATCCGCGAGCGCGACGGCATCCCCGGCGGCACGGGTTCGGTCTCGATCGAGGAGCGCAAGGGGCTCGATCCGCCGCTCGCCGTGATCGCGGCGGCGCCGCGCCGCGGCGGCAACGTCTACCAGGACTACGAAGCCGACGGGATCCTGCGGCGCCAGACCCCGCTCATCCACCACGGCGACCGCATGTACCCGTCGCTCTCGCTCGCGGCGTACCTCGTCGCCCACCCCGACGTGGTGCCGCGCATCGACGGCGACGCGCTCGTGCTCGGCGAACGGCGGCTACCGATCGACGGCGAGGGCAAGATCGCGATCCGGTTCCACGGCACGAACATCTACCCGCGGCTGGCCGCCTACGATCTCCTGCAGTCGCTCGCGCTCCTCGACGAGGGCAAGCCGCCGACGGTGCCGTTCGAGGCGCTCGCCGGCAAGTACGTGATCGTGTCGGCCACCGGACAGGCCCTGCGTGACGTCCGCAACACGCCGGTGAGCCGCGTGATGAACGGCGCCGAGGTGCAGGCCACGATCCTCGACAACCTCGTCCGCGGGGAGGCGGTGCGCCGCACGTCGCCGGCGACGGACGCGGCCGTCGCCTTCTTCCTCTGCGTCCTGGTGGCGATCGCCGTGGTCGCGGTGTGGATGGCGATCCGGCGCGCCGGGCTCGCGCTGGTGACCACCAGCCTGACCGCCGGCGCCGTCGTCTTCGGCTACTGGCTGCTGGCGAGCTGGCTCTACGACGCGACGAACCTCTGGGTCGCGGTCGCGACGCCCGGCCTCGGCGTCGTGGGCTCGACGTTCGCGGTCCTGCTGGTGACGTCGGCGGCGGAGCGCCGGCAGCGTCGCTTCGTGCAGGGCGCGCTCGGCATGTACACCTCGCCGGCCTTGGTCAAGGAGCTCATCGAGCACCCCGAGCACCTCACGCTCGAGTGGGGCCAGCGCCGGGAGATGACGGTGTACTTCTCGGACATCGCCGGCTTCACCTCGATCAGTGAGGGGCTACCACCCGACAAGCTGGTCGCCTTGCTCAACGACTACCTCACCCACATGACCGATCTGGTGCTCGAGCACGGCGGCGTGGTCGACAAGTACATCGGCGACGCGGTCATGGCCTTCTGGGGGGCACCCTTGCCCAACGCGGACCACGCCGCCGCCGGGATCCGCTGCGCGATCGCGATGCGCCGCCGCTGTGACGAGATGCGCCCGAAGTGGCAAGAGGAGTACGGCGTCGACGTGACCGCGCGCGCCGGACTGTCGTCGGGCGAGGTCGTCGTCGGCAACATGGGCTCGAAGCACAAGCTCAACTACACGGTGATGGGTGACATGGTGAACCTCGCGTCGCGGCTCGAGGGCGCCAACAAGGCCTACGGCACGCGGCTCATGATCAGCGAGGCGTGCCACGCGGTGGTCAAGGACCTGGTCGCCTGGCGCGAGCTCGACTACCTGACCGTGAAGGGCAAGGAGCAGCCGGTTCGCGTCTTCGAGGTGATCGGGCTCACCGGCGATCTCGACGAGGCGACCGAACGGCTCGTCGCCGACTTCCACGTCGCGCTCGGCCGCTATCGCGCGCGAGATTTCGCTGGCGCGCTGGCGGCCTTCGAGGCCATCTTGTCGGGAGCGCCCGACGACGGACCGAGCAAGGCCTACGTCGAGCGCTGCCGCTACTTCCTGGAGGAACCGCCCGGGGAGGACTGGGACGGCGTCTGGCACATGAAGGAGAAATGAGATGAAACGTCGAAGACTGCGTACGAGCCTGGCGCTGGCGGTGGCGGGCGCCGCCGCGACGGCGAGCCTGCTGTGGGCGGCGCCCAAGGTCGGCTCGGTGGTGACCGTGCGGGTGATGAGCGCCAAGGTCATGAAGGCGCCCAAGTTCATCGGCGCCGCGTCCGGCGGCGTGTCCCGCGGTGATCAGCTCACCGTGAAGGAAGTGAAGGGCGACTGGTACCGCGTCGAGGGCCGGGTCTCGGGCTGGATCAATCGCACGAGCGTGATGGAAGGCGGCGTGGCGCTGTCGTCCAAGCCGGGCGGCGGCGGCGGCGCGTCGCGAGACGAGGTCGAGCTCGCCGGGCGCGGCTTCACGCCGGACGTCGAGGAGAAGTACCGCGGCAGCCACCCCGAGCTCGACTTCTCGCACGTCGAGGCGATCGAGGCGACGCAGATCGACTTCACCGAGCTCGAGGCCTTCGTCACCGAGGGCGGGCTGGGAGGTGCGCCGTGATGCGCCGGGGACGGATCGTCGCCGTCGCGCTCGCCGCCGCGCTGGGCGGGCTGTCGTGCAAGGTCAACCTGACGCCGGAAGGCATCATGCAGACCGTCGACGCGATCAAGGACGCGCGCAAGGACCTCACGCCCGAGAACGAGTACTGGACCGGGCGCAGCGTCGCGACCAACCTGCTCGCGCGCCACGACTACCAGTACCGCGACGCCGACGCGCTCCGGGCCGGCCGGCTCGAGGGCCTGACCGCGTACGTCTCGGCCGTCGGCGGCGTGCTCGCCGCGTCGGCGCTCGAGACCCGCCGCGACGGCGATCGGCCGGCGCCGATCGGCGGCTGGCACTTCCTCGTCGTCGAGTCGGACACGATCAACGCGTTCGCCGCGCCGGGCGGATGGGTGTTCGTCACGACCGCCGCCGTGGAGGCGGCGAAGACCGAGGACGAGCTGGCGGCGGTGA
>DDTA01000237.1 GCA_002344285.1 Myxococcales bacterium UBA2376 | reverse complement strand
GTCGTCGTCACGACGCACCATGGCCGTATCCTACGTCACGCGGGCGCGATCACCCGCGCTACATCCGTCGCCAAAGCTGACAACCAGCTGTCAGATCGCGCCTTTACAGTCGGCCGGACCTGAGCCATGGTCCGCGCAGTCGTGTCAGAGCTTTCCCGCGATCTCGCCTCCCTGAAGATCGACCGCGAGCCCAAGGCCGGTGGCCGCGGGGGTGTGCCGTCCTGGCTCATCTGGGTCGCCCTCGCCGGAGGCGTGGTCGCGCTCGCCTGGTTCGTCGGCTACCCGCGCCTGCAGGACGCGCTCTACACCAAGACGGTCGAGACCGGCACGGTACAGATGGTGTCGCCGGCCCAGGGGCAGGTGCAGCTCACCGCGACCGGCTACGTCGTCGCGCAGGTCTCGGCCAAGGTCGCGTCCAAGGTCCCCGGCCGCATCGCCGAGATCATGGTGGAGGAAGGCGATCTCATCAAGGAGGGCCAGCCGGTCGCCCGTCTCGAGGACATCGATCAGAAGAGCGCGCTCCAGGCGGCGCGCGCGCGCACGGCCGCCGCGCGCGCCAACGTCGCGACCGCGCGCGCCGCGGTCGCCGAGACCAGGCTCCAGCTCCAGCGCGAGAAGCAGCTCGTCGCCAGCGGCGTGTCGCCCCAGGCGGTCGCCGAGGATCTCCAGGCCAGGGTGGACTCGCTGCTCGCCGCCGTGCGCGCGGCCGAGGCCGAGGCGGCGGCGGCCGACGCCGACGCGAAGAGCATCGAGATCCAGCTCGACAGCTTCCTCATCGTGTCGCCCATCCCCGGCACCGTCGTCGACAAGCTGGTCGAGGTCGGCGAGGGCGTGTCGCCCGGGTTCGGCACGCCGGGCGTGGTCGAGGTCGTCGACATGGCCTCGCTCGTCGTCGAGATCGACGTCCCCGAGAACCGCCTCGCGCAGATCGCCGACAAGGCGCCGTGCGAGATCATCCTCGACGCGTACCCGTCGCAGCGGTACCGCGGCGAGGTGAGCGAGATCGGCCGGCGCGTCAACCGCGCCAAGGCGACGGTCCCCATCAAGGTCGCGTTCATCGACCGCCCCAAGGAGGTCCTGCCCGACATGGCGGCGCGGGTCAGCTTCCTGTCGAAGGCGCTCGACGAGGAGACGATGAAGCAGCCGCCGCGCCTCATGGTGCCGGCGCGCGCGGTCGTCTCCCGCAACGGCGGCGAGGTCGTCTACGTCTACGACGATGGTCGTCTGCGCATGACGACGGTGAAGGCCGGTCCCGCCGAGGGCGACTACCGTCCGCTCGAAACCCCGCTCGCGGAGGGCACCAAGGTCGTGCTCTCACCCGCCGATGGCCTGTCCGACGGCGAGAAGGTCAAGGAGAAGAACTGATGGCGCCCGAAGACAAGAACGACGGCAAGAACGACGGCAAGAACGACGGCAAGAACGGCAACGGCAGCATCGTCACGCTGAGCGGCATCACCAAGACCTTCTACCGCGGCAAGGAGCCCATCCCGGTCCTCGAGGGGCTGGACCTCGACGTGCCCACCGGCTCCTTCGAGGCGCTCATGGGCCCGTCGGGCTCGGGCAAGTCGACGCTCCTCAACATCATCGCCGGCCTCGACCGCCCGACCAAGGGCACGGTCAAGGTCGCCGGCTCCGACCTGACCCACATGAGCGACGGCGAGCTCGCCAAGTGGCGGTCGCAGACGATCGGCTTCGTGTTCCAGTCGTTCAACCTCATCCCGGTGCTGACGGCGGCGCAGAACGTCGAGCTGCCGCTGCTCCTCACGGGGCTGTCGAGCGCCGAGCGCAAGAAGCGCGTGGCGACGGCCCTGCGCGTGGTCAACCTCGAGGACCGCATGGATCACTTCCCGCGGCAGATGTCGGGCGGCCAGGAGCAGCGCGTCGCGATCGCGCGCGCGATCGTCAACGACCCCAAGATCATCGTGGCCGACGAGCCCACCGGTGACCTCGATCGCAAGAGCGCCGACGACGTGCTCCACCTGATGGAGCAGCTCAACAAGGAGTTCGGCAAGACCATCTTCATGGTCACGCACGATCCGGCCGCCGCCGAGCGCGCGAGCGTCCAGCGCAAGCTCGACAAGGGGACGCTCGTATGAACCTCATGACCTACGCGCGCCGGAACATCTTCCGGCGTCGGGGTCGCACGATCCTGACGGTCCTCGGGGTCGCGCTGACCATCCTCATCTTCAGCGGGATGCGTACCGTGGTCGCCGCCTGGGAGGCGGGCGCGGAGGAGGCGCGCGCCGATCGCATCGCCTCGCGCCACAAGAACTCGATCGTGATGCTCCTGCCCAAGCGCTACGTCGACGACGTGCGCGCCGTCCCGGGTGTCGACTCGGCGACCTACGCCGTCTGGTTCGGCTCGAAGGACCCCAAGAAGCGGACCGAGTTCTTCGCCGGCTTCGCGGTGGACCACGAGAGCTGGTTCCAGGTGATGGACGAGTTCGAGCTCGCGCCGGCGGCGCTCGAGGAGTGGAAGCGCACGCCCAACGGCGCGGTCCTGGGCGATCTGCTGGCCAAGACGCTCGAGGTCAAGGTCGGCGACCGCGTCACGATCCAGAGCGACATCTATCCCGGCGACTGGGAGTTCGTGGTGAAGGGCATCTACAAGCCCTTGCGCAAGACCGCCGATCGCAACTCCTTCATCTTCCGCTGGGACTTCCTCAACAACGATCCACGCGGCGACGTCATGAGGGATCAGATCGGCTGGGTGCTGAGCCGCATCAAGGATCCGACGCAGAGCGCGGCGATCTCCAAGCAGATCGACACGATGTTCGACCAGCGCGACGACCAGACGCTCACCCAGAGCGAGCGCGCGTTCCAGCTCGGCTGGCTCGGCATGTTCTCGAGCCTGCTCAAGGCCTTCGACATCGTCACGCTCATCATCCTGCTGGTCATGGCGCTCATCCTGGCCAACACGATCGCCATGGCGGTGCGCGAGCGCACCCACGAGTACGGCGTCCTGAGAGCCATCGGCTTCCAGCCCGGTCACATCGTCGGGTTCGTCCTCGGCGAGGCGCTCCTCGTCGGCGCCCTGGGCGGGCTGGTGGGCATCGTGTTCACCGTGCTCCTCATCAACGGCGTCATCGGACCGGCGGTCGAGGACGGGATGGGCGCGTGGTTCCCGTACTTCCGGGCGCCGTTCAAGGTCATCGCCATGGCGTTCGGCGCCGCCACCCTGGCCGGGGTGCTCGCCGGCGCGTACCCGGCCTGGCAAGCGTCGCGCCGCAAGGTGACCGACGCGCTGCGGAGGATCGACTGATGGTGCCCATCCAGTACAACCTGCGATCGCTCTGGGTCCGCAAGGTCACCACCATCGCCACCGCCGCGGGCGTGGCGCTCGTCGTCTTCGTCTTCGGCGCCGCGCTCATGCTCAGCGCCGGCGTGCAGAAGGCGATGAGCATCAGCGGCCGCGAGGACACGGCGATCGTCCTGCGCGACGGCTCGGAGGCCGAGCTGCCCAGCTCGTTCTCCGCCGATCTGGTCAACATCATCCGCGACCGGCCCGAGGTGAAGCAGGGCGATGGCGACGGCGCGGTCGGCGAGGTCGTCCTGGTCCTCACGGTCGACGTCACCGACGGCAGCGGCATCTCCAACGTCATGCTGCGGGGCGTGCCGCCCGAGTCGTACCGCTTCCGCCCCGAGGTGAAGATCGTGAGCGGGCGCATGCCGACGCCGGGCACCAACGAGGCGATCGTGGGCAAGGCGATCGTCGGCCGGTTCGTGGGCGTCGCCGAGGGCAAGCAGTTCGACGTGCGCAACAACCGGCCGCTGAAGGTGGTCGGCACGTTCTCCGCCGGCGGCTCGTCGTACGAGTCGGAGGTGTGGACCGACGTCGGGGTCCTGCGCGATTCGCTCGGGCGACCGTCGGTCGTGTCGTCGGCGCGCGTGCGGCTCAACAACAAGAACGACCTGCAGGCGTTCCGCACCTCGCTGGAGGCCGACAAGCGGCTCGGCGTCGACGTCCTGCGCGAGACCGACTACTACGAGAAGCAGTCGGAGCAGACCGCGGGCTTCCTCCAGGGCATGGGCACGATGTTCGCGGTCCTCCTGTCGTTCGCCGCGATGATCTTCGCGAGCATCACGATGAACGGCGCCGTCGCGAACCGCACCCGCGAGATCGGCACGCTGCGCGCGCTCGGCTTCTCGAAGCTCGCGATCCTGACGTCGTTCCTGCTCGAGGCGATCTTCCTGGCGCTCGTCGGCGGCGCGGTCGGCACCGCGCTGGTGATGGTGATGGGCCTCTTCACGTTCTCGACGATGAACTTCCAGACCTTCTCGGAGATCGTCATCACGTTCACCGCGACGCCGGAGATCGTGTTCAACGCGCTCTTCTTCTCGCTGATCATGGGGCTCATCGGCGGCCTGGCGCCGGCGATCCGCGCGTCCCGGGTGTCGCCGATCGAGGCGATGCGGGCGTAGCCGCGCGCCGCGCAGCGTGCGCCAGGGCACACCCCTCGCCGCCGAACGGTGGGTGGTGTAGAGATGGAGCCAAGGGGGTTCTCATGGCTTCATCTTCGTTGCGCGCGCTCGGAGCGCTGGTGATCTCGCTCGGCTGTTCGTTCGCCGCGGCCTGCGGCGGCGGCGGCGTCAAGCTCGACGATCTTCCCGACGAGCTCATCGACGCGCTGTGCGAGCGGCAGGTCCGCTGCGGCGCGTACACGAACGTCGCCGACTGCAAGGCCGACGTGCGGGTCCGGTTCGAGGAGATCCAGGCCGGCGTCGAGGCCGGCCGCATCGACTACGACGAGGACAGGGCCGGCGACTGCGTCGAAGCGCTCGGCAGCGCGTCGTGCGACGCCACGCAGGAGAACGTGCGCGAGGAGCCCGAGGCGTGCCGCGACGCGCTGCGCGGCACCGTCCCCGACGGGATGGGCCCGTGCTACGGCGACCTCGAATGCGTGAGCGGCGACTGCAGCATCCCCGACTGCGGCATGGCCTGCTGCGCCGGCGTGTGCGGTACCACCCGCGCCGAGGTCGCGATCGGCGGCACCTGCAACGGCACGACCGGACCGTGCGTGGCCGGCTCGTTCTGTGACTCCGCGACGACGACGTGCACGGCGCTCCGTGCGGTCGGTGGACCGTGCTCGAGCAACCGCCAGTGCGCCTACGGCCTCTACTGCCTCGAGGCCGGCACCTGCGCCGACGCGCCCAACCGCGGCGACGCTTGCCCGGAGCAGTACTGCGCCGACCTCGGAGATCGCTGCGACGCGACGAGCACGACGTGCGTCGGCCTCGGCCGCGTCGGCGACGCCTGTTCCGAAGGCTTCGCCGGCCTGTTCGACTGCATCGCGCCGCTGACCTGCAACCAGACGACGCTCCAGTGCGACAACCCGCCCACCGCCGGCCAGCCGTGTCTCTTCTTCTGCGCGTCGGGCAACTTCTGCAACGCGAACGACGTGTGCGAGGCCGAGAAGGCCAACGGCCAGGGATGCCAGGGCAACTCCGAGTGCCAGAGCTCGTACTGCGACGAGACCACGTCCGTGTGCGGCGACGAGCCGGTCTGCGGCTGACGGAGGCGGCGTGACCGGCTAGCCCGGTAGCCATGTCGGAGGCCCGGACGTCCGGGCCTCCGAGGTTTTCGGGCAGATGGCGGCGCCAGGTGCTGGCATCGGCCATGCACTGCCGCGGCGAAACGATGCGCCCCCCCTCACGCCGGCTCGCCACCTCCACCCTCCTCTCCTCGTCGCTGCTCCTCGCCGCATGCGGGATCGACGACGACGACCCCGTCGACGGCGAGGACGACACCTTCGTCTCGGAGGACGGCAAGACCGACGTCGCCGGGATCGCCGAGAAGACGCCCGAAGCGTGCGCCGTCCTCCGCCTCGCCCGCGAGGCGTCGTTCCGCGAGCTCGACGACGACGTCCGGCTCAACCGGCGCGCCGCGAACGCGATCGTCGGCGCCCGGGCCAACCGCTTCATCCACAGCCTGGCCGACCTCGATCGCGTGAAGCACGTCGGCCCGGTCGCGTTCCGGCGGATGCTCGACTACACGCGCGGCGCCCCCGAGTGGGCGTGCGGCGCGCAGTCGGTGCAGCTGCTCGCGACCAACGACTTCCACGGCAACCTCAAACCGCCGTCGGGCTCGAGCGGACGCATCCAGACCGGACCCGATCCGCTGGTCAACCGCGTCGACGCCGGCGGCGCCGAGTACCTGGCGACTCACGTCGCCGCGCTCGAGGCGACCAACCCGCAGACCGTGGTGGTCGCCGCCGGCGACATCATCGGCGCGACGCCGCTCATGTCGGCGCTCTTCCACGACGAGCCGACGGTCGAGTCGATGAACGCGCTCGGCCTCGACATCGCCGCGGTCGGCAACCACGAGTTCGACGAGGGCCCCGCGGAGCTCCTGCGCATGGCGTACGGCGGCTGCCACCCGACCGACGGCTGTCAGGACGGCGACGACTTCGCCGGCGCGTCGTTCGGCTACCTGGCCGCGAACGTCACCGATCTCGACACCGGCACCACGCTCTTCCCCGCGTACGAGCTCCGCACGTTCCGCGCGGCGCGCGTCGCCTTCATCGGCATGACGCTCGAGGGCACGCCGTCGATCGTCACGCCGGCCGGCGTGGCGGGTCTCGCGTTCCACGACGAGGTCGAGACCGTGAACCGGCTCGTCCCCGAGCTGAAGGCCAAGGGCGTCGAGACCATCGTCGTGCTCCTGCACGAGGGCGGGTTCACCACCGGGCTCTACGACCAGTGCGTCGGGATCTCGGGGCCGCTGTTCGACATCGTGCGCGGCTTCGACGCCGAGGTCGACGTCGTGGTCGCCGGCCACACCAACGCCGCGCACGTCTGCGACATCGACGGCAAGCTGGTCACCAGCGCGGCGTCGTTCGGGCGCCTGGTCACCGACATCGATCTCACGATCGACGAGGTCACCGGCGACGTGACCGCGAAGACCGCGCGCAACGTGATCGTGACGCGCGACGTGGCCAAGGACGCGGCGCAGACCGCGCTCATCACCAAGTACGACACGCTCGCCGCCCCGTTCGCCAACCGCGTGATCGGCCGCGTGAGCGGTGACCTCACCAAGCTGCCCAACCTCGCGGGCGAGTCGACGATGGGCAACGTCATCGCCGACGCGCAGCTCGAGGCGACGGCGGCGACCGATCGCGGCGGGTCGGTGATCGCGCTCATGAACCCGGGCGGCATCCGCGCCGACATCCTGGCGGCGCAGATCTCCGGCGGCGAGCAGGCCGGCGAGGTGACCTACGGCGAGGCGTTCACGGTGCAGCCGTTCTCGAACGCGCTGGTCAGCCTGAGCCTCACCGGCGCCCAGCTCGATGCGCTGCTGGAGCAGCAGTGGACCCGGCTCTCCGACGGCACCGAGCGGGCGATGATCCTCTCGACCTCGCGCGGCTTCACGTACACGTGGGACTCGACGCGGGCCATCGGCGACCGCGTGAGCGACCTCCGGCTCGGGGGCGTCGCGATCACGGCGGCGGCCACGTACCGCGTGACGGTGAACAGCTTCCTCGCCGACGGCGGCGACGGGTTCACCGTGCTGAAGCAGGGCACGGCGCGCCTCGGCGGCGACGTCGACGTCGACGCGCTGACGGCGTACCTCACGGCGCACTCGCCGGTCGCGCCGCCGGCGCTGGACCGGATCACGCGCCGGTAGTTGCTCGCGGAAGCGGGCGCGGGCGCGGGCACGGGCACGGGCGCGTTGGAGTAAGATGCGCCGGTGATCGCCAGCGACGTTCCGGCGCGTGCGGATGTGGTGGTCGTCGGCGCCGGCCTCGCCGGCCTCGCCGCGGCCGAGGCGCTGCGCGCGGCGGGCGCGAGCGTCGTCGTGCTCGAGGCGCGCGACCGCGTCGGCGGGCGGGCCTGGAGCGAGCAGCTCGGCAAGGCGCGCTTCGATCGCGGCGGGCAGTGGATCGGGCCGGGCCAGGATCGCCTGGCGGCGCTGGCCGCGCGCATGGGCGTGGACACGTTCGCGACCTGGGCGACCGGGGAGAAGATCCTCGACGACGGCGACCGGGTGCGGCGCTACGCCGGGGACATCCCGTCGCTCGGACCGCTCGAGCTGGTGCAGCTCCACCTCGCGCTCCAGCGTATCGACCGGATGACCGCGCGCGTGTCGGCGCGCGATCCGGCGTCGGCGCGGCACGCGGTCGACCTCGACGCGCGCACGGTCGCCGAGGTCGCCCGGCGGCTG
Organism: Myxococcales bacterium UBA2376; assembly: GCA_002344285.1. GTDB lineage: Bacteria > Myxococcota_A > Polyangia > Haliangiales > Haliangiaceae > UBA2376. The sequence goes on along the minus strand of DDTA01000237.1, from coordinate 8,690 downwards.
CCGCGGCGCGTGCGCGGCGTGCTCGACGTCGCGGTCGGCGCGATCTTCGGCGTCGACCCGGCGGAGCTGTCGCTGCTCTGGTTCCTGGCCTACCTGCGCGCGGGCGGCGGCCTCATGAACCTGTCGACGATCCAGGGCGGCGCCCAGGAGCGGCGCTTCGTCGGCGGGACCCAGTCGATCGTCGAGCGGTGGGTCGAGCGGCTCGACGTGCCGGTGGTCACCGGCGCGCCGGTGCGCCACATCGAGCAGCCGGGCGGCGCGAGCGGCGGCGAGGTGATCGTCACGAGTGATCGCGGGCGGGTCGCGGCGCGCCAGGTCGTGGTCGCGGTGCCGCCGCCGGTCGCCGCGGCGATCGAGCTCACGCCCGCCGCGCCGGCGCGCACGCAGCTCCTGCAGAAGGTCGCGATGGGCGCGATCGTCAAGGTGTGCGTGGCGTACGAGCGCGCGTTCTGGCGCGAGCGCGGGTTGTCGGGCGAGGTCGTGAGCACGAGAGGACCGCTGTCGGTCCTGTTCGACAACACGTCGGCGGACGGCGCGCAGCCGGCGCTCGTCGGCTTCGTGCAGGCCGGGCCGGCGCGGCGGTGGAACGGAGACACCACGGCGATCGTCGCCCAGCTCGTGCGCTGGTTCGGCGACGAGGCGCGTGAACCGGTCGCGATCGTGACCACCGACTGGAGCGCGGAGCCGTGGACACGCGGCTGTCCCGTCGGCGTGATGGCGCCGGGTGGGTTGACCACGAGCGGGACGACGTTGCGCCAGCCGATCGGACGCGTGCACTTCGCCGGCACCGAGACCGCCGCCGAGTGGACGGGCTACCTCGAGGGCGCGCTCGAGTCGGGCGAGCGCGCCGCGCGCGAGGTGGTGCGTGCCCTCTAGCCTGCTCGCCTTGCCTGCGGTGCGGCTCGCCGCGCTGGTGAAGAGCGGCGAGCTCTCGCCGGTCGAGCTGCTCGAGGCGTGCCTCACGCGGCTCGACGCGACCAACGCCGCGGTCAACGCCCTGGTCGCGCGCCGCTACGACGCCGCGCGCGCCGAGGCCCGCGCCGCCGCCGACACGCTGGCCCGCCTGAGCCCGAGCGATCGCGCCGCGCTGCCGCCGCTCTTCGGCGTGCCCTGCACGATCAAGGACTTCCTCGCGGTCGCCGGCCTGCCGTGGACCGCCGGCCTGTTCTCGCGCCGGGACGCGATCGCCGACCACGACGCGACCGTGGTCGCGCGCGTGCGCGCGGCGGGCGCGATCGTGATGGGCAAGAGCAACGTGCCCGAGGGCGGGATGTGGATGGAGACGTCGAACCCGCTGCACGGCCGCACGCGTAACCCGTGGAACCTCGCGCGCACGCCGGGCGGCTCGAGCGGCGGCGAGGCGGCGCTGGTCGCCGCCGGCGGCTCGCCGTTCGGCATCGGCTCGGACATCGCCGGGTCGGTGCGCATCCCGGCCGCGATGTGCGGCTGCGTCGGCCACAAGCCGAGCGCCTTGCTCGTGCCCAACACCGGCCACTGGGGCCCGGAGAACGCGGCGTCGGAGGCGATGCTGTGCACCGGCCCCATCACCCGCACGGTCGCCGACGCCGAGCACGTGCTCGAGGTGATCGCCGGACCCGACGGTGAGAGCGGCGCGGTGGCGACGCTCGCGCCGCGCGATCCGGCGCTGGCCGCCGGCGACCTGCGCGGCGTGCGCGTCGTGCCGGTCACGCGCCATGGTCGGGTGCGGATCGCGCCGGTGATGGCGGGGGCGATCGAGCGCGCGACGGCGGCGCTCACGGCACGCGGCGCCGAGGTGGTCGAGCTCGACGACGCGACGTGGCACCGGCTCTTCGGCGGCAACGTGCTGGCGTGGCTCGGCGCGCTGGCCAGGACGGGCGAGGCGAGCCCCGGGGCGCCGGCGCAGTCGTTCGCCGAGCTGCTCGCCGGCGACGAGCCGCTGCGGGTGGTGCCCGAGCTGGTGCGCGCGGCGCGCGGCCGAGGGCGCTACTCGATCCCGACGCTCGCGCTGGTCGCGCTCGAGCGCCTGGGCCGCCCGCTCGAGTCGGTGCTCCTGCGCGGGACGCCGCCGATCGCGGCCTTGCAGGCCGGCCTCGAGGAGGTGATCGGGCCGCGCGGCGTCCTCTTGCACCCGCCGTACAGCCGGCCGGCGCCGCGCCACCACTGGCCGATGCTGACGCCGTTCGATGCGGTGTGCACGAGCCTGTTCAGCATCACCGGGCTGCCGGCGACGGCGGTGCCGGTCGGCTTCGACGAGCACGAGCTCCCGGTCGGCGTCCAGGTCGTCGGCCGGCGCGGCGGCGACCGGCTCACGCTCGCCGCGGCGCGCGTGATCGAGGAGGCGTGCGGCGGATGGCACCCGGCGCCGCTCACGACGGACGGCGCCGCGTGAACATCGTCCTCTACGTCGACGCCTTCTGGTCGAACCCGTTCGACGCGGCGCCGTACGTCGCGCTGCGTGAGAAGGGCGTCGCGTTCTCGACCGCGATCGCGCTCGTCGGGGACCGGACCGGGGTCACCCCGGCGATCCGCTACCAGGCCTACACCGGGCTCGAGCCGGCGCTGCAGCACGGCGACTTCTGGCTCGCCGAGTCGATGGCGATCATCGAGTACCTGGAGGACGCGTTTCCACCGCCCCAGTGGCCGAGCCTCTTCCCGACCGCCGTGCGGGCGCGGGCACGGGCGCGGCAGCTCATGTCGTGGATCCGCATGGAGCTCCTGCCGCTCCGCGAGGAACGCCCGAGCATCCTCCTGTTCTACAAGTTCGACGAGCCGCTCCGACCGCTCGGCCCCCTCGCGACCAAGCTCGCCCGCGATCTGACGACGGTGGTCGAGCGCCTGGGGCCGAACCCCGACGGGACGCTCTTCGGCGAGCCGTGCATCGCCGACGTCGACGTGGCGTTCGCGCTCATGCGGCTCCTGCGCAGCGGCCACGAGGTGCCACCGGCGGTCGCCGCGTACGCCGAGGCCGTCTGGCGCCGGCCCGCCGTCCGCGAGTACGTCGAGCACGCGCGTCCGCCGCACCCGCCACGGAACTACTGACGCGCGCGGATCACGGGCACGAGGGCAGCGGTTCGCTCGCGACGACGACGTCGTCGACGAGCGCGATCGCGCCCGACGCGCCGGCGTACGGGATGCCGACCTCGAGGTTGCCGATCGGGCCGGCCGGGCGGGTGTCGAGGCCGCCCCGATCGACGACCGTGGCGCCGTCGGCGCGCAGGACGGCTCGGCCGCCGGTCTCCTAGACGAGGAGCTCGAGCTCGAGGCACATCCAGCGATCGATCGCGACGTCGACCGGGTACTCGTAGACGCTCGCCGACTGGACCGCGAGGCCGAGCTTGCCGCCGGCGATCTCGACGTTGGTGCCGAGGTACATGCCGCTCGCCTCGCCGAGGTGGAGGAGCGCGATGCCGGTGGTGTCGGCGGCGCCGGGGATCTTGGCGCGGAAGCGCACGTGGTAGCGGTCGATGGCGGGTAGCGCGCGGGCGCGCACCGCCTTGCCGCCCATCGCCGAGACCTGCGCGCGGAGGGCGCGCACGCCCGCGGCCGCGTCGCGATCGTCGAGCACGGCGACGCCGTCGCGCTCGTCAGACGTCCACTCCGGATCGTCGTCCTCGAACGTGTGACAGGCGAGGAGGCCGTCGACCTCGCCGCAGTCGAGCACGTCGACGGGCTCCGCGACCTCGCCGCAGGCGGCGAGTGGGACGACGAACATGACGAGCGCGACCGGAAGGAGATGCCTCATGTCGTCCTAGAGGGCACACGCCGCGGATCGGGTCACGCGATCGACCGTGAGGCGTACGGGACCCTTACCGGCGTCGATAGATCCGATCGGATCGCCGTGCGTTTTCGGGGGGATGGACCGTATCGGGGACTACTTCGTCCGTCGTCTCGTCGGGGAAGGCGGGATGGGCAAGGTCTACGAGGCCGAGGAGCGGCTCTCGCGCCGGCGAGTCGCGCTCAAGGTGCTGCGCCCCGAGCTCGGGCGGTCGGAGGACGCGCGGCGGCGGTTCCTCGACGAGATGACGATCCTCGCGCACCTCGATCATCCGAACATCGTGCGCAGCCTGGCGTCGACCGAGGTCGACGGCGAGCTGGTGATGGCGCTCGAGTTCCTCGACGGCGAGACGCTGCGCGCGCGGCTGGCGGCGCGTGGCCGGCTGCCGTGGACCGAGGCGGTGGCGATCGCGAGCGACGTCGCGGCGGCGTTGACCGCGGCCCACGGGCAGGAGCCGCCGATCATCCATCGCGATCTCAAACCCGAGAACCTGATGCTCACGCCGGCGGGCGTGAAGGTGATGGACTTCGGCATCGGCAAGGTGCTGCAGGCGATGCGGAAGGGAACGACGGGCTCGGTGGGCACGCTCGCGTACATGAGCCCGGAGCAGATCGACGCCGCACCGGTCGACCATCGCGCGGACCTGTACGCGCTGGGCCTGGTGCTCTACGAGATGCTCGCCGGGCGGCCGCCGTTCGCGTCGGAGTCGCCGCGCCAGCTGCTCGAGCTGCAGTGCACCGCGCCGCCGCCGCCGCTGCCCGACGAGGCGCGCGCCGGGCTGCCGCGTGGGGTCGAGCGCCTGCTCGGCCGGCTGCTCGCGAAGGCTCCCGCGGACCGGCCGGCGTCGGCGCAGGAGGTGATCGCGGCGCTCGAGCCGTTCGCGGCGGCGGACGGCGCGGGCGTGAGCGCGCCGTCGATGACCGCGGTGACCGCGACGGGCGCCGTGCCCGCGACGCCGGCGATCACCGCGGCGGGCTCGCACCCCGACCTACCGGCGCAGGCGTCACCGCCGTCGCCGCCGCGGCTCGACACGATCGCGCTCGTGGATCGCGCGAGCGCGCCGCGCCAGATCGGGAACCGGCGCGCGATCGGCCTCGTGGTCGCGCTGTGCCTCGTCGTCGGCGCGGCGACCTATGTCGCGCGCACGCGGTGGTCGGGCGGTGAGCGGGCGGCGACGCCGTCGACGGCGCCGGCGACCGCGACGCCATGAGCGCGGGAGACACGTCGTTCGCACGGCTCGGCCGCGCGACGCGCGCGCCCGTCGCCGATCGACCGGGCCACGAGCGCTGGCACCTCGCGCGCGAGGACGAGCGCGTCGCGCGCCGCCTGCTCGCGCTCGGCCGCGACGGCGTCGGCGGCTTCGTGGACGGTGGCGAGGACGACGACGGCTGGTGGCTCGAGCGCGCGCCCCGCGAGCCCACGCTCGCGTCCTGGCTGCGCGACCACGACGGTCCGGTCGCGTGGCGCGACGCGCTCGCGCTCGTCGCATCGCTTGCCGACGCGGCGGCCGCCTGCGAGGAGGCGTCCCTGTTCCCGGGCCCCATCGAGCCCGACGCCCTCGTCGTGCGCGACCGCCGTCTCGATCTGCGGGCCGACTCGCTCGTCGCCGCGCTCGTCGGCGCGGGCACCGGCACGAGCCCCGCGACCGGCAGCAGCAGCGCGCGCTGGATGTCCCCTGCACAGGCCGACGGCGCGCCCGCCGACGGCGCCAGCAACCGCTACGCGATCGGCCTCCTCCTCTACCGCCTCCTCGCCGGCGAGCACCCCTTCCCCGGCGGCCTCGGCCTCCGCCGCGGCCTCGACGATCAGCTCGCCCGCGGCGCGCCGCCGTTCCCGCCCGCCATCGCCGCCCAGCTCCCCGCCGGCCTCCAGAGCCTCACCCTCCGCCTCCTCGATCCCGACCCCTCGCGCCGCCCGCGGACCTCCGCCTCGATCGCGAGGGAGCTCCGCTCGTTCCTCGCGCCCCCCGCAAAGTTGTCAAAGTTGACACCGTCCCCAGGCCCCGGCCCCGGGACCCCCGACGCCAAGCCCCGAGAACTCCCCGCCCTTTCCGGGGACGGTGTCAACTTTGTCAACTTTGGATGGCTCCGGCATGGGGCGTTCCTGGCCCCGCTCGCGCTCGGACTCGTCGCCGCCGCCGCGCTCGCGAGCAGCGACGCCGGCCGCGTGCGCACCGACACGACGCGGGCGAGCGCGGTCGACGCGCCGCTCGCGAAGGCGACCGAGCTCGCCGACTGCGCGAGCTGTCACCCGCGCCAGAGCAACGAGTGGAGCCGCTCCGTGATGGCGCACGCGACGGGCTCGCCGCTCTACCAGTCGCTCGAGATGCTCATCCAGGAGCAGGTGGGGCGCGATCGCGACTGCCCTGGCGGCGCCGGCGTGTTGCGGCGCGCCGGCGACGGCGCGTGCGTGAACCGCCGCACCGGGATCGCCGAGACCGGCTCGGGCGGCGCGCTCTGGTGCGTCAACTGCCACGCGCCCGGCGAGAACCTCGCGGCGTCACTGCCCGCATGGAGCGCCTTCGACGAGCGCAGCCGGTTGCCGCTGCGCGACCTCCTGCCCGCCGCCGCGCGCGAGGGCATCAGCTGCGCGTTCTGCCATCAGGTCACCGGCCCCGCGCGCCCGGGCGCGCCGTACGAGGGCAACCCGTCGTGGATCTCGCCCGCGACCGGGCAGACGTTCTCGATGCGTCCCGAGGACGCGCGCGGGCGCTTCGGCATCGCCAACAGCGGCTACGCGCTCGACGTGCGCGCGCTCCTCGGCGGCGGCGAGCGGGTCGCCGGCGGTGCGCATCGCGCGAGCTCGGCGTCGGCGCGTGCGTACCTCGGGTCGAGCGAGTTCTGCGGCGCCTGCCACGACGTCCGGCTCTTCGGCACCGACGCGCTCGAGGGCGTGCGCCGTGGGGAGCACTTCAAGCGGCTGCGCAACGCCTACAGCGAATGGGTGGAGTGGAGCGCCGGCCAGCAGCGCGCCGGTCGCGCCGCCGCGAGCTGCCAGGACTGCCACATGAGCCTCTACCCGGGCGTGTGCGTGCCCGGCAAGAGCGAAGCAGGGCTCGCCGGACGGACCTGCCCGCCCGGCACGCGGTTCGCGCCGGTCCCGCCCGGGACGTACGCGACCGGTCCCGCCGCGGCCGGCGGCGCGCCGCGGCGCGTGCACGGTCACAGCTTCACCGGCGTCGACATCCCGCTCGACCCCGCGTTCGACGATCGCGCGATCGACGACGCGAGCCTCGACGTCGACGGCGCGCCCGTCGGCGCCAGGCAACGCCGCGACCTCCTGCTCGCGCGCACGTTCCGCCTGTCGATCGACGGCGCCCGGCGCTCCGGGCAACGCCTCGAGCTGCCGATCACCGTCGAGAACGTCGGCGCCGGTCACCGCGTGCCGGCAGGCTTCAGCCAGGAGCGCGAGATCTGGCTGCACGTGCGCGTCACCGACGCGCGCGGCGTCGTGCACTACGAGGCCGGCCGCGTCGACCGCGCCACCGACGATCTACGCGACAAGGTCATGCTGCAGGTGAACACGCGCGCGACGTCGCTCGACCGGCTCGGCCGCCCGCTCGGCCTGTTCGGCGCCGACGTCGCCGACGGCCCCGACGCGCCGCGGTGGACGCGCGACGACGGGACCACGTTCCGCGGCCGCGGGCTCGTGAACTTCCAGAACGGCTTCCTCCGCTGCGTGCGCTGCATCGGCGAGATCGACGCGCGCGGCCGGTGCCAGCCGTTGCCCGGCCAGGAGCGCGCCCGCGCCGATCGCTACGCCGACGGTGACTACGACCTCGACACCGGCGAGTGCCGCTCGAACCTGCGCGGCGAGGATGCGTTCGTCGAGATCTTCTTCCCGGTCGGTGCGCTGGACGCCACCCGCGGCTTCGTCCGGGGACCGGACGCGATCGTCGACACGCGCTCGCTCGCGCCCGGCGTGCCGCAGCGGTTCGTGCACGAGCTGGACGTCGCGAACGCGACCGGCCCGCTGCGGATCGAGGTCACGCTGCGCTTCCGCGCGTTCCCGCCGTTCCTCATCCGCGCGTTCATCGACTACGAGCGCGAGCAGGCGCGGCTCGGCCGCCGCCCGAGCGGGCCGCTCGTCGACGCGCGCGCCCTCGCGCGCCTCGACATCGTCGACGTCGCCGAGGCGACCCTGGAGCTCCCGTGACCGCGAACGCCTCGCTCGTCGCGGCGGGGCGCGTGCGCGAGGCGAGCGGCGAGCTCTACCGTGACGGCGACCCGGGCGAGGCGATCTTCGTCGTGGTCGCCGGATCGGTCGAGCTGCGGGCGACCCGGCGCGGCGACCTGGCGCCGAGCGTGCTCCGCACGGTGCGCAGCGGCGGCACGTTCGGCGAGGAGGCGCTCCTGCCCGGCCTGGCGCGGCGCGCGACGGCGGCGGCGGCGCCGGGCACGCAGGTCGCCGAGATCGCGAGCGCGGTCGCGCGACGGGTGCTCGCACGCGGCGAAGGCGACGGAGCGCACGAGAGCGGCAGCCGCGAGGGGCGGTACCTCGAGCGAGGCGCCGCGCGCGACGCGCTCGCCGGCAGCGCGCTGGGTCGCGATCTCGGCGTCGAGGAGCTGGAGCTGATGCTCGACGGTGTGCGCCTCGAGCGCTTCGCGCGCGGGATGGAGCTGGTGCATGTCGGCGACCGGGCGGAGCACGTCTACGTCGTCGCCGAGGGGCTGGTGCAGCTCCAGCGCGACGGCGCGGTGCAGGCGTACCTGGCGCGCGGCGACTTCTTCGGCGACGACGAGGCGCTCGCCGGCGCTGGCTACGCGGCGACGGCGGTCGCCGCCGGCGACACGTGGTGCGCGGTGCTGCCGCGCGCGGTCGTGCGGACGGTCGCGGATCGCAACCCGGGCGTGCTGACGCGGTGGCGACGGGTCGCGGCGGCGCAACTCGCGGGTCAGGCGGTGGTCATGGCGGCGGGGGCGGCGGCGGCGGC
>DDTA01000161.1 GCA_002344285.1 Myxococcales bacterium UBA2376 | reverse complement strand
CGCTCGTGGTGATCGGCGCCGCCGTCGGCGTCGTGTACTTCACGGTGCTGCGTCCCGGTGCGTCGGGCTCGTCGGTGCCGCCCGCCGGCGACGCGGGCGAGCTGGTCGCCGCGGCCGACGCGGGCGCCGCGGAGACGGCGCCCGACGCCGCCGCCCTGTCGGTCGCCGATGATCTCCTCGACCAGGCGCGGGTCCACCTCGGCCGCGATCAGGCGGCCGCGCTCGCCGCCGCCGAGAAGATGCTCGGCGAGGGTGGCAAGGCCGACGCGACGACGCTCGGCATGCGCGCGCGCCTCGTGTCGGCGCAGGCCCAGGTCATCGAGGACGAGGCCGAGCTGGCGACGGACGCGAAGACGGCCGAGAAGGTGCGTCGCGAGTCGAAGCAGCTCGTGCTGACTGCGCTCGGGCTCGCGCAGCGCGCGATCAAGGCGGGCGCCGGCGACGCGATGGCCAACGTCGCGATGGCCGACGTGCTGCGGCTGCAGGGCAAGCCGATGAAGGACCTGCGGCGCTACCTCGACACCGCGCGCCAGGCGTCGCCCGGCGATCGCGAGGCGTCGCTCGTCGAGGCGCTGGCCGCGATCCGCGACAAGGACTACGCACGCGCCGAGCAGCTCCTTGCAGGGCTCGATCAGGGCGCGCTCGAGGGCACCGGTGACGTGCGGCCGCGGTGGCACCTCGCGCGCGTCGCGTTCCTGCAGAAGAAGCAGGCCGACGCGCGCGCGGCGGCCGACGCGGTCATCGCGGCGCAGCCGGAGCACGCGGGGGCGCGCGCGATGCTGGCGCGGGTCGGCACGGTGGCGGTCGATCCGATGCCGAGCGAGGATGTGGACGCGGGCGTCGGGGGTGGTGGCGGAGGTGGCGGAGGTGGCGGAGGTGGCGGAAGCGGGGGAGGCTCCGCCGGATCGGGCACGGGCGCGGGCACGGGCACGGGGGGCGCGGGGACCGCGCCCGTCGGCAACAACTACGACGCGCTGCTCGCGAAGGCCAACAAGCTCGCCGAGGTCGACTGCGGTCAGGCGATGCCGTACTTCCAGCGCGCGCTCGACGTGCAGCCCAACGGCGTCGAGGCGCTCTCGGGCATGGGCTTCTGCCACATCGACGCCAAGCAGTTCGCGTCGGCGCACTCGAAGTTCCGCGCCGCGCTCGGGATCTCGCCTCGCTTCGAGCGCGCGCTCTGGGGCGTCGCCGAGGCGTACCAGCAGCAGGGGCGCACCGACCTCGCGATCACCGCCTACGAGAAGTACCTGGGCGTCTACCCGGGCAGCGCCGCCGCCCAGCGCCAGCTCGATCGCCTGAAGGGCAACGCGGGCGGGACGCCGACGCCGCCCGAGAACGGCGGTGGTGGTGGTGGTGGCGCCACCGGCGGCGGCGGCGCTGACAAGCCGCCCGATCCGCCGCCCGATCCCAAGCCGGAGACGACGCCGTCACCGGATCCGAGCTCCACTCCCTGATCCCCGAGGAAGTCATGAAGCGATGCGCCGAGGCCACCTGTCTTCTCGCGGCCGCGCTCCTCGCCGTTGCATGCGGTGAGGACAAGAAGCCCGACTGGAACGTCCCGTCCGCCGAGTCCGACCCCTGGGGCGGCGGCGGCGGCGGCAGCGCCGCAGCTGGCGGCGGCGGTGGCGGTGGCGGTGGTGGTGGCTTCGGCGACCCGATGGCGATGCTCAAGAACATCGCCGAGAACATCGACAAGCCGGGCCCGTTCGAGGCGCCCGAGTCGAGCCCCGGCTTCGACGCCGGCAAGCCGCATACGGGCGTCATGACGCTCGGCGGCGACATCGCCGAGCTCGAGAGCTTCTCGTGGACGAGCGGACCGAGCGACGCNNACCGGCCTCGTCCTGCGCGTCGACGGCCTCTCGGTGTCCCTGCCGGATGCGGCGGAGCTGCAGTCGGCGCTCCTCGCGTTCAAGGCCAAGGGCAAGCAGCTCCACTGCCACACCGAGGCCGCCTCGAACGCCGAGTACATGGTGCTGACGGCGTGCGACCGCATCGGCCTGGCGCCGACCGGCGAGGTGATGGTCTCGGGCCCGGCGGCGATGCCGGTTCACCTGAAGGGCCTGCTCGATCAGCTCGGCATCACCGCCGACTTCCTCCACGTCGGCGCGTACAAGGGCGCCGCCGAGCCGCTCACGCGCGACCGCCCATCGAAGGAGATGGAGGAGACCATCGCCGCGATCCTCGACCGCAGTTACGCGTCGATGGTCGACGCCATCGCGGCCGGCCGCAAGCTCGCGCCCGACGTGGTGAAGGCGCTCATCGACGAGGCGATGTTCACGTCGGACAAGGCGCTCGCCGCCAGGCTCGTCGACGTCGTCGAGCCGTTCGAGCAGTTCCGGGACGCGGCCGCCGCCGGCGGCGCGTGGACCCGGATCCCACTCGAGGAGAAGACCGAGGGCGCGGCGGCGATGATGAAGGTGATGAAGTTCCTCGGCGCGACGCCGACCACGCGGCCGACGGATCCTCACGTCGCGCTGGTCTACGCCGTCGGCGACGTGATCGACGGCGGCGGCGACGGCATCATCGGCGCGCGCGCGGAGATCGCGTCGCGGACGCTGGTGCCGGCCCTGCGGGTGCTCGCCGCCGACGACAGCGTGAAGGCGGTGGTGCTGCGCATCGACTCGGGCGGCGGCAGCGCGCTCGCCTCGGAGCTCATCTGGCACGCGGTCGCCGAGGTGAAGGCGAAGAAGCCGGTGGTCGTCTCGATGAGCGACGTCGCCGCGTCGGGCGGCTACTACATCGCGTGCGGCGCGACCAAGATCTACGCCTTGCCCGACACGCTCACCGGCTCGATCGGTGTGGTCGGCGGCAAGCTGGCGCCGAGCGGCGCGCTGGCGAAGATCGGCGTCACCACGTACCCGATGGGGCGCGGCAAGCGCGCGACGATGATGGCGAGCCTCGGGCCGTGGACCGCTGACGAGCGGGCCGCGGTGCAGGCCCACATGCAGGCGATCTACGACGTGTTCGTCGGCCGCGTCGCCGCTGGCCGCGGCAAGAGCGTCGCCGACGTGCACGCGATCGCCCAGGGCCGGGTGTGGACCGGCGCCGACGCCAAGCGGCTCGGCCTCGTCGACGAGCTCGGCGGCCTCGAGGACGCGATCAAGGGCGCGCGCGAGCTGGCCAAGCTCGGCGACGACGCGACGATCGAGGTCTACCCGCCGGAGATGACGCTGCGTGATCTGTTCTCGGGGTTCGGCGAGGTCCAGGTGCCGTTCGGCCTGTCGACCGTCGTGGCCGCGGCGGCCCGCGACGTCTCGCCCGAGGTGGCCGAGGTGATGGTGCGAACGCTGCGCCAGGTGGCGCGCTTCCGCGAGGAGCGCGTGCAGGCGATCGCGTTCCTCCCGATCGTCCGCTGATCGCGCCGCGGGTGTCGCTCACGCTGCTCGCGCCGTGGCGAGCTCGGCGGCGAGCTGTTCGAGGGCGGCCGTGGGCAGCCCCGCGGCCTTCCCCTTGGCGATATAGCCGTCGAGGAACTCGCGGGTCTGGTCGCCGACCTTGGTGAAGTGCTCCTGCAGGTACACCTCGAGGGGCAGCGGGATGAACGGGCGGGCGAGGAAGACGCCGGCGCGCAGCACGCGCGCGCGGGCGAGGAGGCCGGTGCCGAACGGCGGCTTGCCGAGCCGCGCGCGCACGATGTCGATCGCCTCGCGCGCGCCGCGGCCGCCGAGGGCGAGCTTGCCGGCGCGGACGGCGCCCTCGACGGTCCAGCCGCCGAGCTCGAGCGCGACGAGGTACGGCATCATCACCGCGGTCGGGAAGCCGGCGGTGCGCGGCACGTCGGGGTGCTTCTTCGCGGGCAGGCCACCGCGGCGGAGCGCGGCGACGACCGCGTCGCGGCGCGCGGCGGGTCCCGAGAACGGGCTCGGGCCCATCGGCGGGAACCAGTACGCCATGCCCGGCCTCGCGAAGCGCGTCTCGCCGGGCAGCGGCGCGTGATAGCTGATGAGCGAGATGAGGCCCTGGACGAGCCGCTCCTCGACGGCACCAGCGGCGAGGTAGAGGCCGCGGTCGTCGAGCCCGGGCTGGAGCGCCACGATCGTCGCGTCGCCGGCGGCGGCGACGAGCTCGGCGAGCCACGGCCCGCGCAAGGCCGGCGACGCGACGGTGATCATCACCTGATCGAAGCCGCGCGCCGCGACCTCGTCCGCGCGCGTGACCACGTCGAACCCCTCGAAGCGCACCGCCTCCCCGCGCCGCGCGCGCCGCCGGTTGAGCGGGTACATGTCGAACCCGCGCTCGACCTCCGCCTTGTACTTCTCGCGCACGAAGAACGTGACCTCGGCGCCGCCCGCCTGGTAGTGGCGGCCGAACACCTGGCCGACCGAGCCGGCGCCGACGACGAGAACCTTCACGACGCCGACTCTAATGGGGACGGTGTCAACTTTGACAACTTTAGGGTCCCCCCTCCGGAAGTTGACAAAGTTGACACCGTCCCCGGACAAGCGCAGGGAATTCGCGGGAGTAGGCGGCGCGCGAAGGGTGGTGTCGCCGGCGGTCGATGTGCTACGACTCCGCGCTCTCATGAACCTGCGCATCGAGGACGTCTCACCCGTCGAGAAGAAGCTCATCGTCGAGATCCCGTGGACCACCGTCGCCGATCGTCTCGGCGCCGCGTACCGCGAGCTCGGCAAGGGCGTGGCCTTGAAGGGCTTCCGCAAGGGCAAGGCGCCGCGCTCGGTGCTGGAGCAGATCTACGCGCCGCGCGTGCACGCCGAGGTCGCGTACCAGCTCGTGCGCGAGTCGTTCTTCACCGCCAACACGCAGCACAAGCTCGGCGCCGTCGCCGAGCCGCGCGTCGAGGAGGGCGGCCAGATCAAGAAGGGCGAGCCGTTCCACTTCGCCGCGATCGTCGAGATCAAGGGCCAGGTCCAGGTGGACGGCTGGCAGGGCCTCGAGATCGAGCGCCGCCGCATGAAGGTCGAGGACGCCGAGGTCGACAAGGCGCTCGAGGCGTTGCGCAAGGAGCACACCGAGCTGGTCCCGATCGAGGACCGCCAGGTCACCCAGCTCGGCGACGTCGTCATCCTCCACGTGAAGGGCACGATCGGCGAGCACCCGATCGATCAGCCGCGCTTCGGCGTCGACCTCGACGATCCCGAGCGCGAGCCCGTCCCCGGCCTGCGCGAGGCGCTCACCGGCATCCCGCTCGACACCAAGGACAAGGTGATCGACGTCGACATCCCGGCCGATCACGCCGACGAGAACCTCAAGGGCCGCCACGCCAACCTCACCGTCTCGATCGTCGAGGCGCGGGCCAAGGTCGTGCCCAACCTCGACGACGACTTCGCCAAGGACACCGGCAAGGCCGACACCATCGACGGGCTGCGCGCGGCCCTGCGCGCCGATCTCGAGGCCCGCGAGCAGTCGATCATCAAGAGCGAGGCGCGGCAGCATGCGCTGCGCGCGCTGGTGAAGAAGTTCCAGATCCCCGTCGCGTCGTCGCTCGTCGATCGCGCGGTGGAGATGCAGTACAACCGCCTGCGCGCGATGATCGGCATGCCGCCGGATCGCGAGGGCGCCGGCCTCACCGCCGACCTGCGCGACAAGATGAAGCCGGCCGGCACCGACGAGGTGCGCGGCCAGCTCCTGCTCGAGGCGATCGCCGACCAGGAGCAGCTCGTGGTCGCCGAGGACGAGCTCATGACCCACGTCGCCAGCGCCGCCAAGGCGCGCAACGTGCCGCCCGCCCGCCTCAAGGCGGAGTGGGAGCGCGACGGTCGCCTCGATTCGGCGCGCTGGTCGCTCCGCCAGGACAAGGTGCTCGATCTCCTCGTCGAGAAGGCGGCAGTGACCGAGGTCGACAAGCTCACCGAGCCGGCCGAGGGTGGCCTGCTGGGCGGTGCCCCCATCGCCACCGCGCCGGTTCACGGCGAGGCGGGCCACGTCCACGGTCCCGACTGCGATCACGACCACTGATCGGGCCCTGACGGTTCGGGCAGGTAACGGCCGTTCGCGTTGCGCGGCTGCCGGGGCCCCCGTACAGTCGGGGACAGGCCATGGATATCAAGAACTACCTCATCCCGACGGTCATCGAGCAGACTCACCGCGGCGAGCGCGGCTGGGACATCTTCTCGCGGCTGCTCAAGGAGCGGATCATCTTCCTGGGCACGGCGATCAACGACGAGATCGCGAACGTGGTCATCGCCCAGCTCCTGTTCCTCGAGAGCGAGGACCCGGAGAAGGACATCATGCTCTACATCAACTCGCCGGGCGGCCACGTCACGGCGGGCATGGCCATCTACGACACGATGCAGTACGTGCGCTGTGACGTCGCCACGATCTGCATGGGCCAGGCCGCCTCGATGGGCGCGTTCCTCCTCGCGTCGGGCAGCGCCGGCAAGCGCTACGCCTTGCCCCACTCGCGCGTCATGATCCACCAGCCCCTCGCGGGCTTCCAGGGTCAGGCGACCGAGATCGAGATCCACGCCAAGGAGCTGCTCAAGACGCGCGAGACCTTGAACGAGCTCCTCGCCAAGCACACCGGGCAGCCGATCGGGAAGATCCAGACCGACACCGAGCGCGACTACTTCATGGGCGCGCCGCAGGCCAAGGAGTACGGCATCATCGACGAGGTCTTCGTCCGCAAGAAGGCGGAGGAGACCAAGCCGGAGCGCGGCGACAAGAAGTGAAGTAGGGGAGCATGCCGGCCGAGAAGCGTGATTCGTCCCTGACCTGTTCCTTCTGCGGCAAGTCGCAGAAGGAGGTGAAGAAGCTCATCGCCGGGCCGACGGTCTACATCTGCGACGAGTGCATCGGCCTCTGCAACGACATCATCGCCGAGGAGATCGAGAAGGACGAGCCCGGCTACGGCGCGGGCGTCATCCCCAAGCCGGCGCAGATCAAGAAGGTCCTCGACGAGTACGTGATCGGCCAGGACCGCGCCAAGAAGATCCTCTCGGTCGCGGTCCACAACCACTACAAGCGCATCGACCAGAAGGGCGCCACGCGCGACGACGACGTCGAGCTGCAGAAGTCGAACATCCTCCTGCTCGGGCCGACCGGCTCGGGCAAGACGCTGCTCGCCCAGACGCTCGCCCGCATCCTCAACGTCCCGTTCGCCATCGCCGACGCCACCAACCTCACCGAGGCGGGTTACGTCGGCGAGGACGTCGAGAACATCATCGTCTCGCTGCTCCACAACGCCGACCACGACATCGAGCGCGCGCAGCGCGGGATCGTGTACATCGACGAGATCGACAAGATCGCCCGCAAGAGCGACAACCCGTCGATCACGCGCGACGTGTCGGGTGAGGGCGTGCAGCAGGCGTTGCTCAAGATCATCGAGGGCACGCTGGCCTCGGTGCCGCCCAAGGGCGGCCGCAAGCACCCGCAGCAGGAGTTCCTCCAGGTCGACACGACCAACATCCTCTTCATCTGCGGCGGCGCNNCAGAAGATGATCGGCTTCGGCGCGGCGATGAAGAACGGCCCGCCCAAGCTGACGCAGTGGGAGCTGCTCCAGCAGGTGCAGCCCGAGGATCTGCTCAAGTACGGCATGATCCCCGAGTTCATCGG
>DDTA01000335.1:453-13020 GCA_002344285.1 Myxococcales bacterium UBA2376 | reverse complement strand
GGCAGGGACCGGATCGCGGCCCGCCGCGGCCGTCGCGAGCGCCACCGCGAGCACGAGGCGCGTGAGCGCGCGCCGGATCGCACGCTCCACCTCGGCGGCGTGCAGCGGCGGCGCGCCCGCGCCCGGGCGCGCGGCGACCAGCGCGACCAGGATCGCGTGCTCGCGATCGACGGCGGCGGCGGCGGCGGTGGCGGACACCGTCGCGCCAGCGCGCGCGTGACCGACGAGCGTGCGCAGCGCCGCGGCGCGCACGTCGTCGTCCTCGTCGGCCGCGAGCTCGAGCAGCATCGCGCCGGGTGCGATCGCGGCGGCCCGCGCGCGGGCGATCGCCGCGCGATCGGCCGGGGTCAGCGCGTCGAGCGTCGAGCGCATCGGTCCGACGTCCGAGGGATCGAGATCCGCGAGCGCCGCGGCGGCGTCGCGATCGCCCGCGCGCAGGGCCGCGAGCAACGCCGAGACGCTACGCTGGCCGCCGGCCACCGCGGCGCGCAGGCCCTGACGCCTCGCCTCGCCGCCGGCCGCCAGCGCCGCCTCGACGGCGTCGTCGTAGGCGCGGCTCTCCCCCGCCGCGCCGCCGATCAGGCGTGCCGCCCAGGGGCCGTCGTGCGCGACCAGCGCCGCCGCGGACCTCGCCCGCGCGTCGGCGTCACCGCCGCCCACCTCGGCGCGCGCGGCGGCGAGCGCCCGCGCGACGGTCGCGTCGTCGACGCCGCGGGTCGCGACCTCCTCGATCCCGGCCCTGGCCCCGTGCGCGGCCAGCGCGTCGAGCGCCGCCGCGAGCGCGAGCTCGTCGTCCTCGATCTGCGCCGCCGCGCGCAGCTCGCGCTGCGCCGACGGCCGCGGTCGGGCGGCGGCCAGCTCGTAGAGCGCGCGCCGCACCACCGGATCCTCGTGCGCGAGGTACGGCGTGATCTCGTCGGCCGCGCCCGACGAGCGCGCGAGCGCGGCGCGCGCCAGCTCGGCGGACCGTGGATCCGGATCGCCGGCCGCCGCCACCAGCCGCGTCCACGCGTCGAGGTCGAAGGCCCCGTGCTCGCGGCCGCGCAGCGCCACGCCGCGCATGCCGAGCGGCGCCGCCATCGCCGCCAGGAAGCTGCGCGCCGCGCGCCGGACGGCGACCAGCCAGACCACCGTCACGCCGGCGAGCAGCGCCGCGAACGGGCTGGCGGGGAGGGCGCCGCGCTGCGTGAGGACGTACAGGATGGCGCCGGCGAGCGCCGCGCCGAGTGGCGTCGCCGCGCCGCGCAGGAGCACCTTCCAGCGGGCGCGCGGCACCGGCGGCAGCGCCGACAGCGACAGCTCCTGCCCGGTGCGTGACGTCGCGGCGCGCAGCACCCAGTCGTTGGTTCGCGCGACCGCGATCCCGGCGAAGCCCGGGAGGACCGCGAGCACGCCGGCGCCGACCGCCGTCATCACGGGGTGGATCGACACCGTCAAGGGGAGCGCGCGGCTGGTCAGGAGCCGCGGCACCACCGTCGTCTGCAGGAGCAGGAGGAAGAGGTGCGTGCCGCCGTAGAACAGGCTGACCGCGGTGACGAGATCGTCGCCGCTGAAGCGCGCCTTCATCGACGCGCCGAAGCGGAACTCGAGCGCGGTCGCCACCGCCGACTCGAGCACCGCGGCCACCGCCAGCCAGCGCAGGAGCGCGTGGTGGTCGGGGCCCATCGCGGTCGCGCTGGTGCCCGGCGGCGCGGTCGCGCCCGGCGCGCCGGTGGTCAGCGCGCGCTGCGCCATCACCGTCAGGCCGACGACGGCCACGGCCACGCCGCACGCGATCCACGGGATGGCGTCGGCCGACGCGCGCCGCACCAGGGCCGCCGCGCCGAGGCCGGCGACGGCGCCGCCGGCGGTCACCGCCGCACCCGCGCGCGGCAGCCAGCGTCGCGCGTCGCGCCCCGCCACGCTCGCGCAGACGGTGTTCCAGAGCGCCAGGTTGACGACCGACGACACGGCGACGACGCCGAGCGCGACGACGAACGGCCACGGCTTGCCCCGCGACACGAGCGGCGCCGCGACCGCGGCCGCCGCGACGAGGGCGACGACCAGCGCGCGATCGACGCGCAGGAGCTTGCCGCGGCCGCTGACCGCGTCGTAGAGCGTGGTGCCGATGGCGAACGCGCCCGCCTGTCCGACGAGGAGGAGCAACAGCCAGCGCGCGCCGTAGGCGCCGAGGAACGCCGCCTCCGCGTGGGCGCGCAGCGCGACCGCGACCGCGTTGGCCGCGGAGATCGTGATCGTCGCGATGACGAACGCGCGCCAGTTCATCGCGGGCCGCTCGCCGCGTGATCGCTCACCGCCGCGCCTCCCGCAGCGCGCGCGCCATCGCTCGCGCCAGCGCGCGCGCCGCCGCCGGATGTTCGGCGAGCACGTCGACGAAGTCGTCCTGCGTGACCTCGAGCACCACCGCCGGCTCGATCGCCGTCGCCGTCACCGCCGGCGCGTCGGCATGCAGCGCCCCGGCGGCGCCGAGCAGCTCGCCGGCACCGGCGCGCCGGCCGCCGGCCTCGAGCGCGCCGTGCACCACCACGATCACGACGACGCCGTCGGGGCGTCGCGTGGTCACCGCGCCCCCGCCCTCGAGCTCCACCACGGCGGCGCGCTCGGCGAGGGCGATCAACGTGGGCGCGGCGACCTCGCCGAGCACGTCGGTGGCAGCCAGGGCCCTCGCCCGCTCGAGCAGGTCCATGGCGCCCGCCGGTTACTTCTTGGCGAGGATCTTCTTCTGGTTGGCCATGATCGTCTTCTGGTTGGCGACGATCTGCGCCAGCAGCTTCTGGTTCGCGGTGATCTTGCCCTGGTTGGCGAGGATCTGGTCCAGCTTCTTCTGGTTGCCCGCGATCTGGTCGAGCTTCTTCTGGTTGCCCGCGATCTTGGCCTGGTTGGTGAGGATCTGATCGAGCTTCTTCTGGTTGCTGCCGATCTTGGCCTGGTTGGCGAGGATCTCGTCGAGCTTGCCCTGGTTGCCCGCGATCCTGGCCTGGTTGGCGAGGATCTCGTCGAGCTTGCCCTGGTTCCCGCTGATCTTCTCCTGGTTCGCCAGGATGCGCGCCTGGTTGGCGAGCACCGCCTCCTGGTTGGCGATGATCTGCTGCTGGTTCGCAATGACGTCGCGTTCGGCCATGGGGCCCCCCTTGTGAGGGCCGAATCTTCGGCTGGCCGGCCAGGCGCGATCAACGAACTACGGGAAGTAATTCGTGATGAGCGCGCAGATGATGTGATCGTCCGAGCCCTCGTCGGCCGGGCAGCACACGTCGTGGCCGCCCTGCTGATCGGTGTGGAAGCAGATCTTGGCGCCCTTCGACGGGTAGTAGTAGAGCCAGAAGAAGCACATCTCGTCGTCGGCGTTCTCACCGAAGCCCAGGCGCCGGCCGGTCGTGTTGACGTAGTCGCACGAGAACCGGAAGCCGCCGGCGCCGGCCTGCAGGTGCATGGGCGGCTCGAGCCGCGCGGTCTCGGGCTCGTCCCAGGAGAAGTTGTCGGGCGCGTAGATGCTCTGCCCCGGATCGCTCGCGCTCGAGGCGACAGCGACCCGCACGTCGGTGCCCATCTTGTGGGTGTGACCGGTGACCGCGAAGATGTTGATGTCGGCAAGCGAGGGCACGAACGGCAAGAACACCGGGCCGACCGTCTGGGTCGCGGTGCCGGTGCCGAGATCGATGTCGGGCGTGCCGGCAAAGAGGAAGTCGGCCTCGAGCGTGGCATCGAGCCGGGTGCGGAACTCGGCGGTCGCGCTGATCTGGATCGGCGCGTCGGTCGTGTTCACGTAGTGCATCTCGAGGCGCACGAGCTGGTCCTGCTGCAGCGTGAAGACCACGCCGTCGGGCAGGGTCAGCGTCTCCTCGGCCTTCTGCGTGATCATGAGGGGCGCGCCGTCGGCCGGGTTGAGCGTGCCGACGAACGGCGTGCAATCGGTCGGCGTCGTGTTCACCGTGCCGGTCGCCTTGCGATAGACGATGAGGTGGTGCGAGGCGTTGCCGAGGTTGTTGTAGATCTCGTGGACCTGGATGGGCCCCGTGTTGCCGAGCGAGACGTCGACACACTTCGTGCCCTCCTCACCGGGCTGGGCCGTGTACGGGCCCCAGGTCACGGTATAGGTGCCGGTCACGAAGCTGGCGTCCGCGGGACCGGGATCCTCGGGCTCACCACCACCACACGCGCCCAGCGAACCGAGACCGACGAGACCCGAAACGACGTAGGCCAGGCCAATGCGCACGCGCATGATGTACTCCTCCTCGGCGCGCAGTATCGCCCAACCTGAACCAAGGTCAACAGCCATGCAGCCCTCCACAGACGATGTCACCCTCGTGCGCCGGTACTACGAGCGCTTCAACGCCGGCGACTGGGACGAGATGTGCGCGCTCCTCGCCGAGGACGTGCAGCACGATCTCAACCAGGGGCCGCGCGAGATCGGGCGCGTCAAGTTCCGCGTGTTCCTCGACCGCATGGCGCGCTCCTACCAGGAGCAGCTCCACGACGTCGTCGTCATGGGCAACGGGGCAGGGCGCGTCGCCGCCGAGTACGTCGTCGTCGGCGCCTACCTGTCCGACGATCCAGGGCTGCCGCCGGCGAGCGGCCAGCGCTACCGGATCCCCGGCGGCGCCTTCTTCTCGGTCGAGGGCGGCAAGATCACGCGGGTCACCAACTACTACAACCTCGAGGACTGGCTGGCGCAGGTCCGCTCCTGGCCGACGCCCTGAGCGGCCGGTGCCGGTGCCGGTGCCCGTGCCCGTGCCCGTGCCCGTGCCCGTGCCCGATCTGTCTCAGACGCATCGAGCTGTGCTTACATCTCACTGCTCATGAGCAGCCCCACCATCACCTTCCCCGCGCGCCCGACCGTCACGCTGATCGAGGGCGACGGTATCGGCCCCGAGATCGCGGCGGCGACGGTGCGCGCGATCGAGGCCGCCGGCGGCACGATCGACTGGGACCGGCAGCTCGCCGGCATGACGGCCGCCGAGCAGACCGGCGATCCGCTGCCCGCGGCGACGGTCGAGTCGATCAAGCGGCACCAGGTCGCGCTCAAGGGGCCGCTCGGCACGCCGATCGGCTCGGGCTTCCGCTCGGTGAACGTCGGGCTGCGGCAGCAGTTCGATCTGTACGCGAACGTGCGGCCGACGGTGACCATCCCTGGCGTGCCGGCGCGCTTCAGCGGCGTCGACATCGTGATGGTGCGCGAGAACACCGAGGACCTGTACGCCGGCGTCGAGCACTACGTCGACGCGCGGCGGTCGGCGGCCGAGTCGATCGCGATCATCACGCGCTTCGGCTCGGAGCGCATCATCGTCTACGCCTTCGAGTACGCGCGCCGGCACGGCCGCAAGCGCGTCACGCTCGTGCACAAGGCCAACATCCTCAAGCTGTCGAACGGCCTGTTCCTCGACGTCGGGCGGGAGGTCGCCACCCGCTACCCCGACATCGCGTTCGACGACATGATCGTCGACGCGACCGCGATGAAGCTGGTGGTCGCGCCCGAACGCTTCGACGTGATCGTCACGATGAACCTGTTCGGCGACATCCTCTCCGACCTGACCGCCGGGCTCGTCGGTGGGCTGGGCGTCGCGCCGGCGGCCAACATCGGCGACGGCGGGTGCGCGCTGTTCGAGGCCGTGCACGGGACCGCGCCGGACATCGTCGGCATGGGCATCGCCAACCCGACCGGCCTCATGCTCTCGTCGGCGATGATGCTCGAGCACCTGGGGCAGGGCGAGGCGGCGGCGCGCCTGCGCAGGGGCATCCACACGGCGCTGGCGAGCGCCGAGACGCGGACACGCGACCTGGGCGGCCAGGCCGACACGAAGGGCTACACCGACGCCGTGTGCCGCGCGATCGCCGGCTGACGCGGGACCGTCACCGGTCTCAGGCGACCTCGACCGTGGCGACACCGCGCCAGACGTCGTAGAGGCGCTCGACCTCGCCGATCTGCACGTAGCCGAGGGCGGCCGCGCACTCGCCGACGCGCACGCCCGGATACTTGTCCTGCATCTGCAGGGCGCGGAACAGCTGGACCCGGTCGACCAGCCCCTGCTCGACCATGAACTCGCCGAAGGGGATCTCCTTGAGCCCGTCCTCGATCACCTGGAGCCCGGACTTGGAGTACTCGAAGTAGTGGGCGATGTCGTTCTGGTTCACGGGAGTGGAGGGGCGAGCGAGCATGGCGACGGGCTCCAAAGCAGGCCTCGTACCATCCACAGCCCGGCCCGAGGCAACGTCGGTTCGCGGGGTTGGATCGCGAGTGATCTCCGCGGCGTCAGACGTCCGGGCGAGCCATGGCAACGACAGTGGCCACACGGACATGCGCCGCCTCACGCCGATCGGCGTTGTACGCTCGGAGCGTCCCATGAGCCGATTCGCCCTCGTCGTCCTCCTCCTCGCCGCCGCCGCGTGCAAGCGCCCCGCGAAGGTGGCGCCCCCCGCGGACGCGCCGCCAGGAAGGGTGTCACCCACCGACCTCGAAGTGGTTAAACCAATTGGTTCAGCCAATCCCGAAACGGTGTCACCCACCGTCGTGCGGGACGACATGGCGCTGCCGCCGCCCTCGGAGGCCCTCGGCGCGCCGCCCGCGGACGTCGCCGGCGTGCAGCTGGTGCGCGTGGCCACGGACCTGGAGCGTCCGGTCGCGCTGGTCGCCCCGCCCGACGACCCGCGTAGGCGGCTGTTCGTCGTCGAGCAGGTCGGCCAGATCCGCATCCTCGAGAACGGCAACCTCAAGGACGGCCGCTTCCTCGACATCCGGAAGTTCGTGTCGCGCGACAACGAGCAGGGCCTGCTCGGCCTCGCGTTCCACCCGCGCTTCGCCGAGAACCGCAAGCTCTACATCAACTACACCGATCGCGGCGGCGACACCCACGTGGTCGAGTACCAGGTGTCAGCCACCGATCCGGACCGGGTCGATCTCGCGTCCGAGCGGCCGGTGCTCCGTGTCGAGCAGCCCTACTCGAACCACAACGGCGGGCACGTCCTGTTCGGGCCCGACGGCAAGCTCTGGGTCGGGCTGGGCGACGGCGGCGCCGCCGGCGATCCGCTGAAGGCCGGGCAGGACGACAAGCAGCTCCTCTCCAAGATGCTCCGCATCGACGTGGACGCGGCCAGCCCCAAGGTCGAGATCGTCGCCAAGGGGCTGCGCAACCCCTGGCGCTACGCCTTCGACCCCGCCACCGGCGACCTCTACATCGGCGATGTCGGCCAGAACAAGTGGGAGTCGATCTTCGTCGTCCCCGGCGACAAGCTCACCGGCCACAACTTCGGCTGGAGCGTCGCCGAAGGCCGCCACTGCTTCGAGCGCTCCCGCTGCGACATGGCGTCGTTCACGCCCCCGGTCGCCGATTACGACCACCGCGTCGGCTGCTCCGTCACCGGTGGCGTCGTCTACCGCGGCAAGGCGCTGCCCGGCCTCGACGGGGTCTACTTCTACGCCGACTACTGCACCGCGGTCATCCGCAGCTTCCGCTGGCGCCCGGACGGCATCCGCCAGCACTGGGAGTGGAAGCCGATCCTCGACCCGCAGAGCCGCCTCGGCCAGATCTCCTCGTTCGGCGTGGACCACGACGGCGAGATCTACCTCCTCCTCCTCGGGGGTGACATCCTTCGCCTTTCGTCCCGCTAGGTTGGCCACACCTACCCCACATCTGCCTCTTCGACGAGTGTAATTCTACAGACACACGGAATGGTTCGTGTAGAGTGCCGAGTCGCCACCGGAGATGTCGAATCGCACCGTGACGATCCTGCTCTTTTCCCCGCGATTGCGTGACGAGCGCGACCTGCAAGGCGTGCTCGAGGAACAAGGCTGGGACGTGGTCCGCGCGGCCAGCGCACGCAGCTTCGCGGCGCTCATGAAGGCGCGGCCCGTCGACCTCGTCGTCCTCGACGATCCGCCGTGGGAGCTGACCCGCTTCGCGATCACCGCGCTCGACGCGTCGCCCGACCCGGTCCCGCGCATCTGGCTCTCCTCGCTCCCCGAGGCGCCGGTCCACTCGGGCAAGCTCGGCGTCGACGCGCTCCTCCTCGCGCCGGCCGACAGCGACAAGCTCGTCGACCGCATCGAGGCGCTGCTCAGCCCGCGCGCCGCCAGCTCGAGCGGCGTCCAGCGTGCCTTCCCGCTCGGCTCGCAGCTCCTCTTCAACCCGCCGACACCACCGCCGGCCCCCGATCCCATCGCGACCCTCTCACCCCGCGCCGGTCGCCCCTCGACCGACAACGTCTGGGAAGAAGAGTCGACCGGCAACTTCCCGTGACACTCCTGGCGAGCCGCGGTGCCCTCTGTTCAAGGAAGGCATCAGGCATCAGGCGTCAGGAAGAGGGCCTCAGGCGTCAGGTCCGCTGCCCTCGGCGCTGGTGCTTCTTCGTCTGGGACCTGACGCCTGACGCCTGACGCCTTCTTGCGTGACGGGCGCCTCAGCTCCCCACACTCACACCCACGTCAGATCACCGGATCGAAGACCTGATCCATCGAGTGGGCGGGCTCGTCGGCGTCGCCCACGATCTTCGACGGGATCCCGGCGACGGTCTTGCCCGCCGGGACCGCGCGCAGGACCACCGAGCCCGCCGCGACGCGCGCACCCTCGCCGATCTCGATGTTGCCCAGCACGGTCGCGCCGGCGCCGATCATGACGCCGCGCCGGATCTTCGGGTGGCGATCGCCGTGCTCCTTGCCGGTGCCGCCGAGCGTGACCCCCTGCAGGATCGACACGTCGTCGTCGATCACCGCCGTCTCGCCGATCACCACGCCCGTGCCGTGGTCGAGCATGATGCCCCGGCCGATCCGCGCCGCCGGATGGATGTCCACGCCGAACGCCGACGACGACCGGCTCTGGATGTACGCCGCCAGATCGCGCCGGCTGTGGTTCCACAGCCAGTGCGCGAGGCGGTGCGCCTGGATCGCCGCGAACCCCTTGAAGTAGAGGAGCGGATGCAACAGCTTGCCCGCCGCCGGGTCGCGCTCCTCGACGGCCGCCAGGTCGGCCCGGAACGCGAGCGCGATGCCGGCGTCTGCCGCCAGCGCCTGCTCGTACGTGAGCCGCAGGAGCTCGGCCGGCACCTCGGGATGATCGAGGGCGGCCGCGACCCGGTGGACCACCACCCGCTCGAGGCCGTCGTGCGCGAGCACGGAAGCGAACACGAACGACGCGAGCGCCGGCTCCGCCGCCACGACCTCGCGGGCCTCGCGGCAGATCCGGTCCCACAGCGCCCGCGGGTCCGATGCGGTCTCGGTCGTGGTCGTCCGCGCCGACACGCCGACCTCAGCTCGGCAGGTTCTCGGCGGGCACGCGGCCGCTCGAGCTCACCGGCGGCGGCATCGACGACGGCGGCGGCTCGGTCGTGACCGGCGCCGCTTCGAGCGCCACCGCGAGCGCGTCGTCGATCTTCGACATCAGCCGGATGTCGAGCTCGTTCTTCACCTCGGGCGGGATGTCGATCAGGTCCTTGGCGTTGCGCTCGGGCACGAACACGACCTTGATCCCGGCGCGGTGCGCGGCGAGGAGCTTCTCCTTGATGCCGCCCACCGGCAGCGCGTGGCCCCGCAGGTCGATCTCGCCGGTGATGGCCACGTCGTTGCGCACGGGCCGTTGAGACAGCGCGCTCACCAGCGCCAGCGTCAGCGCCACACCCGCCGACGGGCCGTCCTTCTTCACCGCGCCCTGGGGCAGGTGCACGTGCAGATCGGTCGCCGCGATGCGGTCGCTCTCGATGCCGAGCCGCGCCGCGTTCGACCGCACCCAGGAGTGGGCCGCCGTCGCGCTCTCCTTCATCACGTCGCCGAGCTGGCCGGTGAGCGTCAGCTTGCCCTTGCCGGGCATCTTGGTCGCCTCGATGAAGAGGATGTCGCCGCCCACGGCGGTCCACGCCAGACCGGTCGCGACGCCCGGCTCGCTGGTGCGATCCGCGACCTCGCTGACGAACTTGGTCGGGCCCAGGTACTCCCGCACCTCCTCGACGCCGATGACCTCGTGCTCCTTGGCGTTGCCCTCGGCCACCTTCACGGCGACCGCGCGGCAGGTCGAGCCGAGCTCGCGCTCGAGGTTGCGGACGCCCGCCTCGCGCGTGTAGCTGTCGATCACCTCGAACACCGCCTCGTCGGTGATCTCGCACTTGTCGTGGCCGAGGCCGTGCTCCTCGAGCTGCTTGGGCACGAGGAACGCGCGCGCGATCATCTTCTTCTCCTGGCGCGTGTAGCCGGGGAGCTCGATGATCTCGAGACGGTCCCGCAAGGCCCACGGGATCGGGTCCAGCTGGTTGGCCGTCGCGATGAACATCACCTTCGACAGATCGAAGGTGACCTCGAGGTAGTGGTCCGAGAAGGTCGAGTTCTGCTCGGGGTCGAGGACCTCGAGCAAGGCCGACGCCGGGTCGCCGCGGAAGTCGTGGCCGAGCTTGTCGATCTCGTCGAGCACGAAGACCGGGTTGTTGGTGCCCGCCTTCTTGATGCCCTGGATGATGCGCCCCGGCAGCGAGCCGACGTACGTGCGGCGGTGGCCGCGGATCTCGGCCTCGTCGCGCACGCCGCCGAGCGAGATGCGGACGTACTTGCGCTCGAGCGCGTGCGCGATCGAGCGGCCGAGCGACGTCTTGCCGACGCCGGGCGGGCCGACGAACAGGAGGATGGGCCCCTGCTTGTGCGGCGCCAGCTTGCGCACCGCGATGAACTCGAGGATGCGCTTCTTGATCTTGTCGAGCCCCGCGTGCTCGGCCTCGAGGATCGCGCGCGCGGCCGGCACGTCGATGCGGTCCTGCGTGATCGTGCCGAACGGGATGTCGCACAGGGTCTCGACGTAGGTGCGCGCGATCGAGAATTCGGGCGACGCGGTCGCCATCCCCGCCATGCGGGCGAGCTGCTTCTTGGCCGCCGCCCGGACCTCGTCGGGCATCTTCGACTGATCGACGCGAACGCGCAGCTCGTCGACCTCGGCGTTGTCGTCGGCCTCGCCCAGCTCCTCCTGGATCTGGCGCATGCGCTCGCGCAGCACCGACTCGCGGTGCGTGCGCGAGGTCTCGCCCTCGAGCTCGGCGCCGATCTCGCCCTTGAGCCGCAAGACGGTCGCCCGCCGCTCGAGCGGCACGAGGACCGTGTCGAGGCGCTTGCTGGAGTCGGTCTCGAGCAGGAGCTGGAGCAGCTCGTCGCGCTCGAGGTCGACGTACGGCACCGCATGGTCGACGAGCAGGTCGGGATCGGTCACCGCCGCGAGCGCCGCCAGGGCCTCGCGCGCCGTCTCCTCGCGCCGCGGCTCGCCGCGCCTGGGCTCCTTCTTCTCCCGGGGCTCCTTGGGCTCCTTGGGCGCCGCCGCCTTCTCCCCCTTCTCCCCCTCCTCCCCCTCCTTGTCCTTGGCCTCCTTGTCCTTCGCGTCCTTGCCGCTGTGCGCGTCGGCGATGAGGATGGCCAGGTGATCGCGCGCCTGGCGCGCCTTCAGCGTGAGCTCGCCGGGGCCGACCATCGACGTCATCGGCAGCGGCGAGACGTTGGCGACGAGGAACGGCTCGCTCGCCACGATGCCGTCGACCTTCACGCGCCGACCGAAGCGCACGACCGCGGTGAAGCGGCCGGGCGAGTGCTTGATGACCTGGACGATCTCCGACAGCACGCCGACCTCGACGAGGTCGCGCGGGTTCACGTCGCGCGTCGCCGGGTTGCGCTGCGGGATGACGACGATCTGGTTGTCGTCCTTGGCCGACGCCTCGACCGCGCGGATCGAGGTATCCCGTCCGATCTCGAGCGATGCGACCTTGCCGGGCAGGTGCACCTCGGTACGGAGAGGCAGGACGGGATACTGGCCACCGGTGAAGGTCTCTGGGGGCATCGGGTTCCTTACCGGCACCTTAGCGTGAGCGGCCCTTCGTGTCGCGCGCCAGGTGCTGCGTCAGGTCGTGCAGGAGCTTCTTGGCCTTCTCGTCGAGGCTCCCCGGCACGTCGAGCTGGACGGTCACGTAGTGATCGCCGGGGCCGGCCGGTCCGGCCACGCCCTTGCCGCGCAGGCGCAGCTTCTTGCCGCTCGACGTGCCCGGCGGGATCTTCACGGACGAGACCCCGTCGATGGTCGCCACCTCGGCCACGGTGCCGAGCATCGCCGCATGGAACGGCACGCGCACGTCGGAGTACACGTCTGCGCCCTTCACCGTGAGCCACGAGCCGTCGGAGGCGCGGGTCTTGCCTTCCATCATCCCGTCACCTCCGTTGCGTGCCTGGGGCCCGCCGCTCCGCGTCTCGAACACCCACCCGCCGTCGTCGTCGCCCATCTGCTCGAAGCGCACCGATCGCCGCGCGCCACCGCGCGGCGCGCCACCGCCCTGGAACATCTGCGCGAACAGATCGCCCAGATCCCACACCTGGCCGCCGCCGGCGGCCGCCCCGGGAAACCCGCCCGGGAACCCGGTGGCGAAGCCGCCCGGCCCGCCGCCCATGCGGACGCCGCGGCCACCGCCCATCGCGCGGATCTCGTCGTACTGCGCGCGCTTCTTGGCGTCGCCGAGGACGTCGTACGCCGCGCTCGCCTCCTTGAACCGCGACTCCTTGGCCTTGTCGCCGCCCGTCGAGTCCGGATGGTACTGCTTGGCCAGCTTGCGGTAGGCCTTCTTGAT
>DDTA01000335.1:212-366 GCA_002344285.1 Myxococcales bacterium UBA2376 | reverse complement strand
CGGTCGCGAACGCGCCGACGAGGATCTGCGTGGCGAGGGGATCGATCACGAGCTTCTGGATGGCGCGCTTGAGCGGACGGGCGCCGTACTGCGGATCGTACCCTCGCTCGGCCACCAGGGCGACTGCCCGATCGGTGAGCGTGAGCTCGAGGCC
>DDTA01000335.1:0-150 GCA_002344285.1 Myxococcales bacterium UBA2376 | reverse complement strand
GAACGTGATGATGTCGTCGATGCGGTTCAGGAACTCGGGGCGGAACGTGGTCCGGAGCGCGCCGGGCGCGACGTTCGAGGTCATGATCACCACGGCGTTCTTGAAGTCGACCACGCGGCCCTGGCTGTCGGTGAGCCGGCCGTCGTCGAG
>DDTA01000297.1 GCA_002344285.1 Myxococcales bacterium UBA2376 | reverse complement strand
CGCGTCGGCGGCGCGCAGCTCCTCCTCGAGCGGCGAGGGATCGAGCTCGGCGACGAGCTGCCCGGCGGCGATGCGATCGCCCGCGCGCACGGCCACGCGCGCGACCACGGCCTCGAAGCGGGGCGCGATGTCGACCGACTCGGCGGCGACCAGGACGCCGACGAAGTCGCGTTGCACCTCGGGCGCGACGGCGGCGTCGTGGGGCGCGGACACGCTCGCCGCGTCGGCCGCCGGGCGCTCGCGCGGCGCCGGCGCGCTGGCGCCGCCGCCGCACCCGCCGGCGCACGCGACGACGAGCGCCAGCCACCACGCCCGCGCGCTCATGTCGGCCTCTCGGCGGCGGTGAAGGTCTGGTCGGCGACGAGCGCGGCATAGTGCCCGCCCCGCGACAGGAGCTCGGCGTGACGCCCGGTCTCGACCACGCGCCCTTCGTCCATCACGACGATCAGGTCGGCGCCGATCACNNGACAGCCGGTGCGCGATCACGATCCGCGTGCAGCGCAGCCCGGCGAGGTTGGACATCACCTGCTTCTCGGTGGTGGCGTCGAGCGAGCTGGTCGCCTCGTCGAGCACGATCGCCGCCGGATCGTGGATGAGGGCGCGCGCCAGCGCGATCCGCTGGCGCTGCCCACCCGAGAGCGTGCTACCGGCGTCGGCGACGATCGTGTCGTAGCCCATCGGCATGGCCAGGATGTCGTCATGGACGCAGGCGCGCCGGGCCGCGGCGACGATCCGCTCGTAGGGCGCGGTCGGCGCCGACAGCGCGATGTTGCTGCGGATCGAGCCCGAGAACACGAACGGGTGCTGCGGCACCATGCCGAACTGCTGGCGCACGCGCTGGTGATCGAGCTCGGCCAGATCGTAGCCGTCGAGGAAGATGCGGCCCTCGACCGGCCGGTGCAGCCCGAGCAGGAGCGCGGCCAGGGTCGACTTGCCGGAGCCCGAGCGCCCCACGATCGCGACCACGGTGCCGCGCTCGATGCGCAAGGAGACATCGCGCACGACCAGCGGCTCGCTGGGGCCGTAGCGGAACGACACGCCGCGCAGCTCGATGTCACCCGACAGCCGCGGCGGGCGCACCGAGCGCTCGCGTTGCTGCTCGGGCTCGGCGGCGAGCACGTCGTCGATGCGGTCGATGTAGCTGCCCATGGTCTGGAGCTGGAGCGCCGAGCTCACGAGCGTCGACAGCGGCACGAGGAAGCCGGTGGCGAGCGCGGTCGTCGCGAGCATGGTCCCGAGCGTGAGCCGGCCATCGAGGACCAGCGTCGCGCCCACGCCGAGCAGGACGAGCGGCGCCGCGGCCTGCACCACGCCGCTGAGCGCCTCGACCACGATCGTGAGGCGGCTGCGCTCGAGCGCCACGTTGATCTCGTCGACGTAGAGATTCGACCAGTGCTCGATCGCGCGCCCGCCGGCGCCCGCGACCTTGAGCGTCTCGATGCCCGCCACCATCTGCGCCAGGTACGAGTGCGCGCGCGCCTGGCTCTCCAGGTCCTGCGACGTGAGCTCGCGGTACCGGTGTCGTGCCAGCAACAGGATCACGATCTGCACGAAGCCCGCGATCGCGGTCACGCCGGCGAGGATCGGGCTGAGGAGGACGAGCAGGACCAGATAGAGGACCGCGAGCCCGCCGTCGAGCAGCGCCGAGAGCATGCTCGAGGTGAGGACGTCGCGGATCTGCGTGTTCGACTGGACGCGCAGCAGGAGGTCGCCGGTCGAGCGCCGGGTGAAGAAGGCGTACGGCAACGACAGGAGGTGGGTGACGAAGCCGATCGTCATCTTGATGTCGAGCGCCGTGCGTAGCTGGATGATGAGGTGCGCGCGGATGAGCGTCGACAGGAGCTGGAAGAGGAGCAGCGCGCCCATGCCGGCCGCGACCACGCCGAGGAGCCCGTGGTCGCCGCGCGGCACCACCCGGTCGACGACCATCGCCGTGAGGATCGGCACCGCGAGCGCGAACAGCCGCAGCATCAGCGAGGTCGTGACGATGCGCGCGACCAGCCCGTGGTGGGACAGGAGCCGACCGAGGTAACCCCACACCTTGCTCTTGCCCGCCGGCGTGGTGACGAAGCGCTCGCCCGGCTCGAACACCAAGGCGACGCCCGTGAAGTGCTTGCGCACGGCGTCGAGCGGCAGCGTGCGGCGGCCGAACGCCGGATCGACGATATCGACCTTCCCGCGCCGCACACGCTCGAAGACGACGAAGTGGTTGAAGTCCCAGTGCAGCACCGACGCCGGCGGCAAGAGCTCCAGCGCGTCGACCTCGAGCCGCACGCCACGGCCGCGGAGCCCGAGCTGCTCGCCGCCCTCGAGGATGCCGAGCGCGTCGGTGCCGCGGCTCGTCCGCGCGTGGCGACGCGCGTCGTCGAGCGGGATGACGTGCCCGTGGTGCGCGAGCACCATCGCCAGGCACGCGGCGCCGCAGTCCGCCGCCTCGAGCTGCTGCACGAACGGCACGCGCCCGCCCTTGCCACGACCGAGCCGCGAGAGCGCGCTCAGCGCGTCGCGATCGATCTGGTCGTGGTCGGAGCCGGAGCCGGCCTCGGCCGTCACATGCGCCTCAGCTCGGGGATGAGCGTGTAGAGGATCCGCTCCTCGCGGACGCGTACCTGGGCGCGGCCCAGCATGCCGTCGTGGTAGCGGAAGCGCTCGCCGTCGACGACGAACTCGTGGCCGGGGATGCGGGCGCGGACCAGGACCACCGAGGGTGGTAGCGCGAGGGCCTCGCCGAGCTCGACGCCGAGCACCCGCCGCGCCTCGCCGGGCCCCATGACGTCGGTCGAGACCGAGTCGATCGTGACGGTCTGGTAGCTGTAGCGGTAGCCGGAGAGCTCGAGGCGCAGCGGCATGCCCGGCTCGAGCTGGGGTCGATCGCTGCCGGGCAGGAGCGCGACCAGCGTGAGCTCGGCCGAGCCGTCGACGACGGACGCCACCACGTTGCCGGGCTCGACGCGCTGCCCGGGGCGCACGCGCACGTCGGCGACCACGCCGTGGCTCTCCGCGCGGATCACGCGGTCCTCGAGCGCGCCGCGCGCCTCCTCGAGCTGGAGCCGGAGCGTGCGCAGCGCCCCGTCGGCCGCGGCGTCCGCCGGATCGAGCAGGTGGTTGCGGAGCTGGGCGTCGAACTCGCGCTCGATGCGCTCGACCGCGCCGCGGGCGTCGGCGTCGTCGAGCCGCGCGATCACGGCGCCGGGCTCGACCGGCGTCCCCGACGTCACCAGCACCTCGGTGATGTTGCCGGCGGTGCGGGCGACGATCTCGCCGCGCGTCGACGAGCGCACGATCGCCGGCCCCGCCGAGTAGGTCGAGACCCGCCCGATCGAGACGTAGACCATGCTGGCGACGACCAGCGCGAGCAGGGCCCAGTAAGCCCACGACACCCACGAGGGCGAGACCCGGACCACGTCGCCCCAGCGGGGCAAGGCCTGCGCCTCGATCGCCTCCCGCCGGAACAGGCCGTCGTCGGGGACCTCCAGCACCGCCTGCGCCTCGACGTGCGTCGAGAGCTGATCGAGGAACGGCGCCGCGAAGCGGGCGAACGCGGCCAGCAGCGCGGGCTCGAGCTCGGTGAACGGCGGGCGCCGGCCGCCGCGCGCCGCGGTGATCACGGCGTGGACCTGCCCGTCCGCGCCGATGATGGGCTGGGCCAGGATGGCGGCGTCGGCGTCCCCGTCGGGATCGTCGAGCTCGCGCGACCAGCGCGCGTCGTCGCCCGCGCGCGGCGCGAACGCGGCGGCGCCGGTGTGCGCGGCGAAGCCGGCGAGCCCACCGATCGCGCGCCGCTCGTCGCCGTCGACCGTGGCCCGCCGCGCCTCCGACCACAGGCTGCCGTCGCCCGCGTCGTGGAACAGGCACTGCGCGCGATCGGCGTCGACCAGCTCGGTGACCGCCTGGACGAGGACGCGCTCGGTCGTGGGCAGGTCCTGCGCCGCCGCCAGCGCGCGCGACGCGGCGAACGCCCGCTGGACGCGGCGCGCCTCCGCCGGATCGCGCGTCGGCGCCGCGGCCGGGATGCTGATGGGATGCCGCTCGGCGAGCGACCGCACGAGTGGCGCCAGGGCCGCCTGGGGCAGCTCGCGCGCGAGCCCGTGGACGATGCGCCCGTCGGCGGCCGCCGCGGCGGCGAGCGCACCGCCCTGCCCGCCGCCGAGCACGGCGATCCGCGGGACCGACGCCCCGCTGGCCAGCGTGGTCAGGAGCCACTCGAGCAGCGCCTCGTCGACCACGATCAGCGCCGCGTCCTCGGGCACGCCGCGGCGCTCGGCGGCGATCACGTTGAACGCGACGCCGGCGGCACGCTCGACCAGCGCCACGTCGTCGGCGTGCGACGAGAGGACGACGATCGTATCGCGGGCGCGCTTCACCAGGCTGCGCCGATTCCAGCGGTCACCGCACCGACTGGCAACCCCGCGTGCTGGCAATCTTGCCCGCGGGCAGTCTCGTCAATCCCTCAGCGCGGGTGCTTGCGCGGGCGGCCGCGGCGGCGGGGCGCGTCGCCGGTGCCGCCGAAGTCGAGCTCCTCGGAGAAGCGCTCCTCGACCATGTCGGAGACGGAGGTGTGGAGCGAGTCCAGCTTGCGCAGCTCTTCACGCTCGAACTCGGAGAAGGAAGTGTAAACGCGCGGAAACGAAGACATTGCCAGGCCTCCCGGAGGACAAGAACTACATGTCCTACATCTGCCCCCAAGGTAAGTGATGGGATCACAGATCCCAAGTTTTTTGCGCAAGAAGCCATCCGGCTCGATCGCTGTTCACATGCCCGAGAGATCAGACGAGCGTGATACCCGCGTTGGCATGACTCGCATCGTTGCGGTCGCGAACCAGAAGGGTGGCGTCGGCAAGACCACGACCGCCATCAACCTGGCGGCGTCGGTGGCCTCGCGGGGCTATCGCGTCCTGCTCGTCGACTTCGACCCGCAGGGCAACGCCTCGTCGGGCGTCGGCTATCCGCGCGCGCGCGTCGAGCTCTCGGTGTACGACGCGCTGGTCGGCGAGGTCGCGCTCGCCGACGTCATCCGACCGACCGACATCACCACCCTGTGGGTCGCGCCGGCGACGACCGACCTCGTCGGTGCCGAGATCGAGCTCATCACCGCGGAGCGCCGCGAGCGCATCCTGGCCGACGCGCTCGACGAGGTGCGGTCCCGCTTCGACTACGTCGTCATCGACTGCCCGCCGTCCCTGGGCATGCTGACCCTCAACGCGCTGGTCGCGGCCGACGGCGTGGTCGTGCCCATGCAGGCCGAGTACTTCGCGCTCGAGGGCATCTCCTCCTTGTCGTCGACCATCGAGCGCGTGCGTGCGGCGTACAACCCGCGGCTCACGATCGACGGCGTCATCTTCTGCATGTACGACGCGCGCACCAACCTCGCGGCGCAGGTGCGCAGCGAGGTGCAGTCGTTCTTCGGCGAGAAGGTGTTCGACACGCTGGTGCCGCGGAACATCCGGCTCTCGGAGGCGCCGTCGCACGGCAAGCCCGCCCTCCTCTACGACTTCCGCAGCCCGGGCGCGAAGAGCTACCTCGCCGTCGCCGACGAGCTGCTGCACCGACTCGGGGCGTCGCCGCCGGCGGCGCCCGAGGTCGAAGGCGCGGCGTGACGGACCAGAAGGATCCCAAAGACCCGAAGAAGCGAGGCCTGGGTCGAGGGCTGGGCGCGCTCATGCCGAGCGCGCCGGCGGCCCCGGCGCCCGCCGCGCCCGCGGCCGCGCCCGTCGTGAGCGAGCGGAGCCGCACGTACTTCCAGGCGGCGATCGAGGACGTCTACCCGAGCCCCGAGCAGCCGCGCCGGCACTTCGGCGAGGCCGAGCTCGACGACCTCGCCGCGTCGATCCGCGTGCACGGCGTGATCATGCCGCTGATCGTGCGCCCGCGGCACGGTGGCGGCTACCTGCTCATCGCGGGCGAGCGGCGGTGGCGTGCGGCCCAGCGCGCCGGCCTGCTCGTCGTGCCGGTCGTCATCCAGGACGTCGACACGCGCGAGGCGTTCGAGCGCGCGCTGGTCGAGAACCTGCAGCGCTCGGATCTCAACCCGATCGAGGAGGCGGCGGCGTTCCACCGCCTGGTCGACGAGTTCGGGTTGACCCAGGAGCAGGTCGCCGGGCGCGTCGGCAAGGATCGTTCGACCGTGGCCAACGCGCTGCGGCTCCTGCGCCTGCCGCCGCCGGTGCGCGCCATGGTCGAGGAGCGCAAGCTCAGCATGGGCCACGCGCGCGCGCTGCTCGGCCTCGACGACGAGGCCCAGATCGAGACGCTGGCGCGGATGGCGGTGGGCCGCGGGCTGAGCGTGCGCGCGACGGAGAAGCTCGTGCGCGAGCGGCTCGACGCGCCGGAGCGGCACGAGGGCGAGGGCAAGAAGAAGGTGAAGGCGCCGCCGGCCAAGAGCCCCTCGGCGCTGGACCTCGAGGAGCGGCTGACCAAGGCGCTCGGCGGACCGGTCACGCTCGACGAGGACGAGCCCAACAAGTCGGGCTCGATCACGATCCGCTACCTCGATCTCGATCACCTCGACCGGCTGCTCGAGAAGCTGCTCTGACGTCCGCGCGACCGGCGTCGCCGCGGACCGTGCGGTAGCATCTCGGCATGGGAAGAAACGCGCTCGTCGCGTCGCTGGTCTCGTCGTTCGTTCTCTTCGGGCTGTCCGCGTGTGGTGGTGGTGGGGCGTCGAAGCAGCCGGTGGCGGCCCCGCAACCGGACGCGAAGCCCGCGGCGAAGCCGAAGCCGCCGGCGCCGCCGCCCGAGCCGCAGCCGGAGCCGGTCGACGTCGCCGCGCTCGAGCCGTGGCCGGGGCACGTCGAGGACGGCAAGGTGATCGTCGCCGCCGCCGACGTCGACGGCGAGGTGCTGCGGCGCGTGCTCGTGCCCGAGGCGATCGAGATCATCAACGTGCGCAAGGAGGGCGTCGTGACCGGGCGCGTCGCCGGCAGCCGCGTCGGCGCGCTCGCGGCGCTCGTCGCCGTGCAGCCGGAGCTCAAGCTCGGGCCGCGCGCCCGGCTCGCGGGGAAGGGTCCGGCGCTCGCGCTCGACCTCGTCGGCGCCGACAGCGGCGAGCTGTTCGGCTGGCTGGGTGACGCGCTCGCGACCAACGTCGTCGTCATGGCGCCGCCGATGAAGCTGACGGTGAGCGCCAGGGCGCCGTCGGCGCAGAAGCTTCTGGACGAGGTGGTGAAGGCCGCCGGCCTCGTGACCGAGAAGCCGGCCGCCAACGTCGTCGTCGTGCGCGCGAAGTCGCAGCCCAAGATCGGCAAGCTGCCGGCGAAGGGCAAGAAGCTCGAGCTCGACGTGCGCGGCGCGCGCCCGGGCGACGTGCTCGCGCTCGTCGGCGCGGTGACCGGCGCGGCCGCGCCCACCGGGACGTGCACGGCGGGCGAGCCGATCACGCTGCGCGTGCGCGCGGTCCCGGCCGCCGCGGCCGCCAAGCTCGTCGAGCGCGTGGGCGGCGGCAAGGTCACCGCGTGCGCGCTGGAGCAGACCGAAGACGCCCCGAAAGGCGCCACGCTGGTCGGGTTCGCGACCGACGGGGCCAGGGCGTTCGCCGTCGTCATGGACGGCGAGCGCGCGATCCTCGTCGGCGGCGATCCGCCCGCCTGGGATCCCGAGGACGAAGCGGACGCGGCGGCGCCCTCGCTCGAGGGCGCGCGCCTGGCCGCGACCATCACCGGCATCGCCAGCGGCAACGTCGCGATCGTCGAGACCAGGCGCGGCTTCCACGTCCTGCGACCGGTCGACGAGGGCGTCGGCGTCACCCGCATCGACGTCGGCGAGATCGAGATCCGCGACGCCGCCGGCGCCACGCGCACGCTGCCGCTCGCGAAGCGGCCGTAGCCAGCGTGGCCTCCAGCCGGGGGTGATCCGAGGGTGGGTCAGCGCCGCTTCAGGTGCTCGAGCTTCGAGTCGACGGTCTCCTGACCACCCGACACGCTCAGCGTGAGCAGCACGGTCGGCGTCGATAGCTCGCCGTGCCAGAGCACGTTGACGTCCACGCTGAACGCGCCCCACTCCACGGTCTCGGATCTGAGCCAGCTCTTCGCGCCGACCTTCTCCACCCGCGTGTTGCCGCTCGCGCCGCCCAGGAAGAGCCCGCCGATGGAGAAGCCGCGCTCGCGGACGCCCGCGAACGAGCCGTAGCTGCCGCCCAGCGTCAGCCCGCGACCGCTCGTCGCGGATGGGCCGATCGTGACCAGTGGCCGTAGACGGCCCCACCCGAACGCGCCGCTGAGCTCGGGCTCGCCGACGAGGTCACCGAGTACGGCGGCGCTGGTGAGGGCGGCCGCGCCGTAGCCGCCCTCCGCGGCGATCGCGGTGTGCACCCGGCCGACGCGGAGCAAGCGAACGGTGAGCGAGGCGTCGCCGTACAACGCGAGCCCGATGAACGCGCCGATGCCGGCGCGGAACCGGTCCGTGCCGTACCCGAACCGACCTCCTCCCAGTCCGGGCCACGAGATGCCGGTGCGAGTCTCCCCGCTCTCCGCGACGTGGGGCCCCACCGCGGGCAGCGGCCCGAACTGGCCCTCGACGAACCGGCCGCGGCGCCACACCGCGTGTTGCGCGCTCGGCGTCGGGAAACATGCGGTCGTCGCGCTCAGGAGCGCGAACGTGGCGAGGAGACCGAGATAACGACGCGATGACCAGCGCACGTGACCTCCAGGATATCGCGGCCGCGTCTGCCCACGCATGGGCCGAGGGCTTCGTGCGCTTCATGCGACGATCCGTCGCGGAGGGAGGTCCGCTGCCGGCGCGTGGTCGCGTGCGTCAGCCGCCCTCGCTGCCGAAGGCGAGCGCGGCGGCGAGGCGGCGATCGAGGATGCGGCGGAGCGCGGCGTGCTCGGGACGCGCCAGCGCCGGATCGGCGTCGAGCAGCCGCTCGGCCTCGTCGCGGGCGGCGAGGAGGAGCTCGGTGTGCGTGCGCAGGTCGCCGAAGCGCAGCCGCGGCAGGCCGGCCTGGCGCGCGCCGAGGAGCTCGCCGGGGCCGCGCAGCGCCAGATCCTCCTCGGCGATGCGGAAGCCGTCGGTCGAGCCGGCGATCACCTCGAGGCGGCGCTTGCCGTCCTCCGACTGGCCGCCGCGCGTGAGCAGGAGGCACCACGACGCGCCGCCGCCGCGGCCGATGCGGCCGCGCAGCTGGTGGAGCTGGGCGAGGCCGAAGCGATCGGCGTCCTCGATCACCATCACCGTCGCGGCCGGCACGTCGACGCCGACCTCGATCACGGTGGTCGCGACGAGGACGTCGAGGTCGCCCCTCGCGAACGCGCTCATCGCGGCGTCGCGGTCGGGCGCCGAGAGCTTCCCGTGCACCAGGCCGACGCGCAGCGGGGCCAGCCTGGCGGCGAGGCCGCGGTGCACCGACGTCGCGTCGGCCCAGCCCTGGCGGCTCTCGTCGGTCGACGCCTCGACGAGCGGACACACGACGAAGGCGCGCTCGCCGGCGCGCACGCGCGCGACGACCTGCTGGTACGCCGCGGCGCGCCCGCGCTCGCCGGCATGCACCTCGGTGACCGGCGGCACGCGCCCGGGCGGCAGCTCGTCGATCACGGTGGCGTCGAGATCGCCGTACGCGGTCAGCGCCAGCGTGCGCGGGATGGGCGTCGCCGTCATCACCAGGAGGTGCGGCGCGCTGCCGGCCTCACCCTTCTCGCGCAGGCGCACGCGCTGCGCGACGCCGAAGCGGTGCTGCTCGTCGATCACCGCGAGCCCCAGGCGCGCGAACCCGACCGCGTCGGCGAGGAGCGCGTGGGTGCCGACGACGAGGTCGAGCTGACCGCCGGCGACGAGCGCGAGCGTCGACTGGCGCACGCCGCGCGGCGTCGACGCGGTGAGGAGCGTGGTGCGCACGCCCAGCGGCCCGGCCCAGCGCGAGAACGTCGCGTGGTGCTGCTCGGCGAGGATCTCGGTCGGCGCCATCACCGCGACCTGCGCGCCCGCGCGGATCGCGTGCAGGGCCGCCGCGAACGCGACCGCGGTCTTGCCGGCGCCGACGTCGCCCTGGAGCAGCCGGTTCATCGGCACGTCGCGCGCGAGGTCCGCGGTCATCTCGGCGATCGCGCGCCGCTGCGCGCCGGTGAGCGCGAAGGGCAGCGCGCGCGCCAGCTCGTCGACGAGGGCCGGCGACGGCGCCAGCGGCGTCGCGCGGTCGGCCCGGCGCTCGCGCCGCCGCCGCACGACGACGGCGCCGAGCGCGAACAGCTCGGCGAACGCGAGCCGCTTGTGATGGACGCTCGTGCCGGCGTTGAGCGCCGCGACCTCCTCCGGCGTGCTCTCGAGCGACGGCGCGTGCAACGCCGTCAACGCGGCGTCGAGCGAACCGAGCCCTTGCCGCGCCGCCACCGCCGCCGGCACGCCGTCGTCGACGTGCCCGACCGCGCGCACCACCGCCGCCTGACACGCCGCGCGCAACCGCGCCCCCGGCACGCCCGGGATGTCGGGATACCGCGGCAAGATCTTCGCGGCCGCGCTCACATCCCCGCCGCCGGTCTCGATCCCGAGCACGTCGGGATTGGCCATCTCCCACACCGTCCCGCGCCGCTTGAGCACACCCGACAGCGCCACCTCCGCGCCCGGCGGGAACCGCTTGTCGATGCCACCCCACACGTTGAACCAGCGCACGGTCAGGACCGGCGCCCCGTCGACCGCCCCCGCAAACCGCACCTCGCCCCAGCTCCGTCCGCGCGCCCTCACCATGCGCGCCGTCTTCACGAACGCACGCGCCGCGATGCGCTCGCCCTCCCCTGCGCCCTCGATCGCCTCCCCGATCCCCACCAGCTCCCTCGCGTCCAGCCACCGCCGCGGCACCAGCCACAGCAGATCTTCCAGCGTCTCGATCCCGCGCTCCGCCATCGCCGCCGCGAGCGCGGGCCCGATCCCCTTCACGCTCGTCACCGACTCACCGAGCGGATCTTGCCCGTGCCCGTGCCCGTGCCCGTGCCCGTGCCCGTTCTTCTTCTCCTTCTCCCTCGCCTTCCCCTTCTCCTTCTCCCTCCCCTTCTCCCTCTCCCTCTCCTTCTCC
>DDTA01000278.1 GCA_002344285.1 Myxococcales bacterium UBA2376 | reverse complement strand
AGGCGCTCGGCCTCGAACTGGTTATGCGGCCTGCAACGCCACCTCATCTCCTCCGCCGTCGGCTGACCGCCGCGGCACACCATCGTCCGGTGATCGAGCTCCAGGAATCCCCGCTCGGTACAGCGCACGCCGTCGTCACTCACGTGTTGGGGAGCAGGCCGCCTGATGGGCGCGGCGGCTTGATCGAGCGGGCTGCGTGATGGTCGGTGGCGCCGACACCATCAGCCAAGAAGTGGGACGAGGCGGGTTCGGCGCAGAGGATGCGCGCCGCTTCCATCGGGCTGGGCACGGTGCCCGCCGAAAGTAGGTGACGCCGACGGTGCGCCAACACCCTCGGCGTCGTGCCCTTGGTCGCGCCGTGTGTGACCGCGCCCAAGAACAGCTCTCTCATCGTCCACTCCAAGCTCGACGTCAAGAACTGGTTGCAGCGACCGCCGACGGTCGAGGAGGTGCGGCCAGGACAATGCCCTCGGTGCGAAGCGGCGAGTCGGCCGGCTGGTGGACCGGTCGGGCTGCACGGTCATGGGCTGCGTGAGCGGCAGGTCCGAGGGCCGGTCGCGGTCGACGCGGTGTCGACCACGTCGGTGATCGCCTGCCGGCGGTATCGGTGCAGCGCGTGCAGCGCGGTCATGACGGTGGTCCCGCTCGGCGTCGAGCCTCGGCGGTACTACGGCCGCGCAGCGATCTGCCTGGCGCTGGGACTGTGGGTGCTCGCTGGCGAGCCGATGGCCGAGGTCCGACGACGCGTCTGCGCCTGGAGGAACCCGTTGTCGACAACGTGGCGCGCACCTTCGCGGTGGGCGGCGACGATCGCGTCGGGAGCATGGACGTGGTCGCGCGCCGCCAGCGGCCTCGCTCGACGGGACGCGGCCATGCGAGCGGTGCAGATCGCCGCCGGCCGTGCGCCGCCTGGAGCGCGCGGCCCCGTCTGGGAGCTGGCCTACGCGGGAGGTGCGGCGCTCGGCTGAGCGATGGCCACTGCGCCGCGCTTCGTGGAGACGCGCGGCCCACCGAGCTCGGTCATCGCGGCGGCGTGCGCGCCGTGAGACCAGCACGAGCGCGCGCCGACGACGGCGCCGGAGGAACGCTCGTGTCCACGCTTCCAACTCCCCGCGACCACGCCGAGGCGGTCGCGCTGTTCCGTGCCCAGATCATCGGCGCGCTCACCCGCCGCGACCTCGACCGCGGCGAGCTCGCCGCCGCGCTGCGCGCGCTGGCGGCCGAGCGCTATCGACCACCAGGCAGCACGACGACGCGTCAGTTCGGCGCCTCGACGCTCGAGCGTTGGTTCTACGCGTACCGCTCGGGCGGCATCGCCGCGCTGCGCCCGCGACCGCGCTCCGATCGCGGTCGGGCTCGCGAGCTGACGCCCGAACAGCGCGAGCTCCTGCTCGAGATCCGGCGCGAGCACCCGACCGCGTCGGCGGCGCTGATCCTGCGGACGCTCGTCATCGACGGCCGATTGCCGACTGACGCCGTCTCGACGACCACCGTCGCGCGGCTCTATCGCGAGGCGGGGCTCGAACGCGGCGCCCGCGTCGACGGCCACACGCGCCTGCGCTGGCAGGCCGAGCATCCCGGCGCGCTCTGGCACGGCGACGTGTGCCACGGCCCCGCGTTGCGAATCGGCTCGACCACAAAGCCCCTGCGCATCCACGCGCTCCTCGACGATGCCTCGCGCTACATCGTGGCGATCGAGGCGCGGCACAGCGAGCGCGAGGCCGACATGCTCGAGCTGTACCTCGCGGCGCTGCGCCGCCACGGAGCGCCCGACGGGCTCTACCTCGACAACGGCTCCACCTATCGCGGCGAGGCGCTGCGCCTCGCGTGCGAACGCCTGGGCGTGAGCCTGATCCACGCGCGGGCGGGCGACGCGCCGGCGCGCGGCAAGATGGAGCGCTTCTGGCGGACGCTGCGCGCCGGCTGCGTCGATCATCTCGCCGGCCTCGCGTCGCTGCACGACGTGCAGGTACGGCTCGACGCGTTCGTTGCCGACCACTATCACCAGGCGCCGCACGGCGGCCTTCTGGGCAAGACGCCGACCGAGGCGTGGGCGGCAGCGCGCTGCCGCGCTGTGGACGAGTCGACGCTCGCCGCTGCGCTCCTGCAGCGCATCCGTCGGCGTGTACGCAAGGACGGCACCGTCGACGTAGCGGGCGCCGCGTGGCAGCTCGACCAGGGTTTCCTCGCCGGCTGCACCATCACCATCGAACACGACCTCGTCGGCGCCGCCGACCCCGTCGCGCTCCACGACGAGCACCGCTACGCACTGCGTCCCGTCGATCCGGTTGCCGCATCGCGCACGCGCCGTCGCCGCCGCGGCGAGGCGCCGCGGCCCACCGTGCCGTTCGACCCGGCCGGCGCGCTGCTCGACCGCGCCGCCGGCCGAACGCCGCGCCATCGCCCCGAGGAGGACTGACCATGACCGCTCCGTATCTCGCCGCACTCGGACTTCGCGAGCCGCCCTTCTCGAAGGAGATCCCCGACGCCGAGCTCTGGCTGCCCGCGTCCAAACAGCCCGTCGTGGATGGCCTCCTCGACGCGCTCGACGAGCGCGCTTCCGTCGTGCTCGTCGGCGAACCCGGCGTCGGCAAGACCTGCGTGCTGCGCGCGCTGCGCCACCGCATCCCCGCCGCCGGATTCCGCCTGACCTACTGCCACAACGCCACGCTCGGGCGCCGCGACTTCTACCGCCAGCTCTGCGTCGCGCTCGGCCTCTCGCCAGCGGCCACCGCCGGCAGCCTCTTCTACGCCGTCTCGCGCCACGTGGAGGAACGCGCCGAGGAGCGCATCCATCCCGTGTTTCTCCTCGACGAAGCGCATCTCCTGCACCAGGACACGCTCGAGCACCTGCACATCCTGCTCAACTACCACTGGGACAGCCGCGCGTTGCTTTCCCTCGTGCTCGTCGGGTTGCCCGAGCTACGCGACCGCTTGGCGCTCCGCCGCAACCGCTCGCTGCACTCGCGTCTCCACCACCGCCTCGAGATCGCGCCGCTCACGCCCGACGACACCGCCGAGTACCTGCGGCTCCGCCTGCGCCGCGCCGGCTGCGACCGCGAGCTCTTCGCGTCGGACGCGACCGCGCTGCTTCACGAGGCTACGGCTGGCTCCATGCGCGACCTCGACCGCCTCGCCGCTGCCGCCCTCCGCGAGACCGCACGCCGCAAGCGCAAGCTCGTGGAGCGCGACACCGTCGCTCGCGTCATCGAGGAGGACACTCGCGAGCGAGACCGCTGACCTGCTCTCCTGACGCCCTCGCCATCGCCGCCGGTTCTGACACCGGTGCGCATGCGATGGCCATCAGCATTCCGGATCAGGCCGCACGCGCTGCCGATGGCCATCGCCGCCATGCCGCGCCCTCGCCACGATCACGATGCCCATCGCCCAGGCTGCCTTGATGCCCATCGTTGGGGCCGCCTCGCAACACGCATGCGAATCGAAGAGACGTTC